>JAKURQ010000097.1 GCA_022449785.1 Candidatus Poseidoniia archaeon | reverse complement strand
AACTAATGTTCAAGACATTAAAAGAAAAATTACTGGGCGCCAGTAAACAAGCTGAAGAAGAATTAGCTCCACAGTTAAATTTAGATTATGAAACATTTAGACCTGAAGAACGAGATAGTGGTGCTGTTATTCGTGAATCACATCTCGATAATGTTCTTTGGGAGATGGAATTGGCTTTACTACAATCTGATGTGGCAATGGAAGCATTAGAGGAAATGAAAGAAATTATCAAGAAAAGACTGATTGGTTTGAGAGTCGAAAATAAAGCAGCAATTGCACCAACTATTGAGAAAGCCTTGAAGGCCAGTTTAGTCGAATTATTATCCAAATCTGAGTTTGATTCCAGTAAATTACTGGAAAAAAGGGACGGTCCCTTGATTATTGCGTTCGTAGGCGTTAATGGGACTGGTAAAACAACTACGATTGCAAGAATTACTAATTGGTTGAAAGAAAATGGAAAGAGTGTTGTTCTTGCAGCTGCAGATACGTTCAGAGCAGGAGCAATTGAACAATTGGAATTACATGCAAACAGATTGGGATGTAAATTCATCAAGCATCAAGCAGGCGGAGATCCTGCTGCAGTTGCGTTTGATGCAGTTGAGCATGCTAAAGCTAAACACCGAGACATTGTGTTGATTGATACTGCAGGTAGAATGCAAACAAATTCTAACTTGATGGATGAAATGAAAAAGATTCAGAGAGTTGCTAAACCAGATTTAATTTTCTTTGTTGGAGATTCGTTAGCAGGTAATGATGCAGTTGAACAGGCTAAGAAATTCCATGAGGCCGTTGGAATCGATGCTGTTGTTTTGACTAAATTAGATGTTGATGCTAAGGGTGGAGCTGCACTCAGTATTACTTCAGCAATAAACAAGCCGATAGCTTTCGTTGGTATTGGCCAGGAATATGAGGATATTATGCCATTTGATTCTGCTTGGGTTGTCGAACGTATTTTTGCTTAATTTCCCATTAGAATTGAGTACAAAGTAAATTGTGGAACCCAGTGAGCATATGCTCTTCTATCATTCTTCCAGACAGAATGCAACTCTATTGAGGCCTGAACATGTTCCTCGTAAGCAACTTTCCATTTTGAATCGGAAGTAGCAAGATATGCACAATGAAAACCCCAAGCTCTTGAAGCATTGATAGCCAGATGATGGTCAGTATTCAGGTCTTTTACTACATCTAGATTGTAATCATCCTCTAACCATTTTGACAATTCATCAGCACCAAGTGCAGTGTAAATCAAGTATGTTTGTAATCCCCATAGTGAGAAAAATTCTCCTTTTCCTTCTCTATCTAAATCCATACTGACTTTGGGTTCAAGGAAATTTTCTTTGGTTTTTTCAATAACCCAATTTACAGTCTCAGAATCTTCGAAATGAGTGGCCCAATCATGCAATTGTATCAGTGCCCATGAAGGATTCTTGTATTCTGATATTGAAGGATCTCGCATTGAATTCTCTATCCATTCACGCAAATCTAACGCAATTTCCTGCACTAAACATTTGTAATCTCCAAATCCAGTTATTTGCTCCAATCGCATCATAAGTCGAAGATACCAAGCACGGCCGTAAGGCATTTCGAATTCAGGATGTTCTCTTAGGTACTGCAATTCTTCTTCCATATTCTTACTTTGTAACCTTTC
>JAKURQ010000096.1 GCA_022449785.1 Candidatus Poseidoniia archaeon | reverse complement strand
GTTTAGAGTTTTCACTTTCTGCAGGCAAATATGAAACTGCAATTTCTAAAGATTTTGATATTATTATACAACAAGGTCAAATTTTTGGATTAGTTATTGATGACACAGCCCATCTTTCAGTTAGAGGGTTGTTGTCAAATACACCTGAAAATGGGTGGGTACAGGTTGATATGGGAGCAGTTCCATTTGTTTGTAATGGGGCTAATATTATGGCAGCAGGGATAAATGCCGTTAGTCCCGAGATAGTTAAAGGCCAATATATCTGGATCCGTGATGAGAATCACCAGAAACCATTAGCAGTAGGCAAGGCACTGTTAGATGCTGACGAAATTTTGCATTCAAATCAAGGGAAAGCTGTTGAAGCACTTCATTATATAGGTGACAAGATTTGGGAATATGGGGTTAAAGACTAAACTTTAATATTTTGCACGCTTACGAGGAGTTTCAGGCTATGAAAAGAATCGCACTAATATGTTTATTCGCTTTTGCCTTTTTTGTGATGAATTCACAGGCAGTTAGTGGTGAAACTTTTGCCCCCGTAGATATGTATATTTCGGGAGGTTCAGCAGGCCAATTAAGGATTGAAGAACCCAGCGGTTCAAGCATTGAAAGTATATCTATTGCAGATGGAGAAACAGGTCAAGGGACTTTCCAAGAATTGGGTAGATGGACAACCTCATCACTTAAAACCGATTTTAATATTTCTGGAGAATGGATTGGAAAAGCTTGGGTTTCTTCAGACAATAGAGATGCTACAGTTACGATTAGGTACACACTAATTCAGAATGAAGAGAATATAGAACAATTTGAGTTTTCAGGTGATGTTAATTATGGTGAATCTGCACAATTAACAGGTAGTGATGAGTTTTCACTTTCTAGCCTAGATGATTCTCCAATTACTTTGTTGATTGAGAGTAGTTGGAGTGGTCGAGGCCCTCCTCCTCCTCTGACAGAAGGCAATACAAGTATAACCTTTGATTATGGAACTTCTTCAAAAGATACGATGGTAACGCTACCTATAAGCCATTTACAAATATTTTCAGGAGATGACCCTACAAGTGTAACAGGACAAAGTGCATACTATGTTTATGTAAATGTCTATGATGTTTTTGGTGTTGACGGAGTTTTATCCTTAGAAAATGATGATTATTCTATGAAGATGGGTCCAGAGGGAGAATCACCATGGAGTGCAAGTGTCGATAAAGTTTCTAAGAAATCAGATTATGTCGAAATCAAATTTATTTGGTCTTATGAAGGCCATACATTACCTGCAGGAGAAAATCCATACTCTATTGAAGTTGATGCCCGAGATCTTCTGAGTGACCTAGATTGGTCTAAAAATTTACAAACTTCAATATACATTGAACCTGAACCTGACGTTGAAATTAATGCAGTTACTAGCACATCAAAGACAGTAGAATTCGGTAAAGATGCAGTCTATACTTTATCAGTTGAAAATACAGGAAGTGGGATGGATGAGTTTATTGTCATTTTTGATAACGATTTAAATTGGGATGTTTCATTAGATATTACAGACATTGAACTCGAGCCAGGAGCCAGTCAAAATATTAAAGTGAGTGTCACACCCCCAAATACGGCATCCGATGGGGAAGAATCACGTACAGAAATAACAGTCACAGCATCTTCAGATTCTGATATTTC
>JAKURQ010000095.1 GCA_022449785.1 Candidatus Poseidoniia archaeon | reverse complement strand
CATTCTTTGCTTCGGAGATTCGAATACATGGGGCTATTCGCCACAGGACGGCAATAGGCACCCTCCAGATGTAAGATGGACTGGAGTATTGCAGAAATCACTTGGAGCAAATTATCGCGTAATTGAAGAGGGTTTGAACGGCCGTACGACATTTATCAACGAAGAAGGAGACGAGGCACGCCCACTTCGTAGCGGTTCTGATGTTCTGCAAATAATATTGGAAAGTCACAGACCTTTGGATTTTGTAACTATAATGCTGGGAACAAACGATCTAAAATTAGAATTCAATCTTACTGTCGAACAAATCGCACAAGGTGCAAAGGAATTGTGCGAAACAGTACTCAATTCTGAGTATTTGGCAGACAATCCACCACAAATATTGTTGATTTCACCAACACACATTGGTTCTACAATAATGCCCGACCAGGAGGAATTTTTCAATCAAGCCCGAGAAAAATCCTATCGTTTTGCCGAACATTATCAGAAAGCAGCTTCAGATCTAGGCATTCATTTTCTGGATGCAGCTAAGATTGTAGCACCTAGCGAAGGTGAAGGTGTTCACTGGGATGCAGACCAACACATTAAATTCGGCAAAACATTGTCTGTGAAAATAAAGGAGTTAGATAATGAGTAATATCAGAAGGAAATCAGCTGATGTTTTGGAAGCAATAGGTAACACTCCACTTGTCAAATTACGTAAAGTAGTTCCAGAAAACTGTGCAGATGTCTACGTCAAATTAGAATATTATAATCCTACAGGATCCAAAAAAGACAGAATGGCTCTTGCAATGATAGAGGCCGCTGAAAAGAGTGGAGATCTCAAACCAGGAATGAAAGTTGTAGAAATGAGTGGAGGAAGTACAGGTGCAGGTTTAGCTTTAGTTTGTGCAGCAAAAGGTTACGATTTTCATGTTGTTTCATCAGACGCATTCTCAAAAGAAAAATTGGATATGATGGCTGCACTTGGCGCTGAAGTAGATGTAATTGAGAGCCATGGAGGCGGAATAACTCTAGAATTACTTGAAAAAATGAGAGCTAGAGTAAACGAACTTTTAGAGGATCCAAATACTTACTATACAGACCAATTCAAGAATTTCGATATTGTAATGGGTTTTCAATCGCTTGGTAAAGAAGTAATTGAGCAACTTGACAAACCAGTAGATGTTTTCTGTGATGCAGTTGGTACAGCAGGTTCTTTGGTTGGTGTTTCTACAGCCTTGAAAAAAGCAGGTCAAAATCCTCGAGTTATTGTTCTTGAACCTAGTTCTTCACCAATGATTACCAAAGGCGAGAAAGGTTCGCATAGTGTTGAAGGAATTGCTTTGGGTTTTGTTCCAAATTTATTGACTCCAGAAACTTATGATGAGGCCAGAGCCATTGATGAAAAAGATGCCCGTGAAATGGCTCTTAGATTATCTAAAGAAGAAGGAATCTTTGGAGGCATTTCAGGAGGCCTGAATGTTTTTGCAGCAGTTCAGATTGCTAAAGAATTAGGTCCCGGTAAGACAGTTTTAGCTATTGTTTGCGATTCAGGTTTGAAATATATGAGCGAAGGCCTTTACTCTAACCCTTAGACATATTACTCTAGTATTACTAGAAGAATACTAATAAATACTCTATCGACCAGAGAAAGTCATGCCTAAAATCAGTTTAGACATGCCAGAACATATAATCAAAGACCTAAAACTTCACGTTGTCGACGACAAAAAATACGTGTCATAAGCTGATGCAATTAGATCAGCT
>JAKURQ010000094.1 GCA_022449785.1 Candidatus Poseidoniia archaeon | reverse complement strand
TTTGACAATCTCATAACTAACACTTTCAGACCACTTGTTTAAAATCTTAAAATTGAAATTTACGGAATCACCAGGTTGCCCTGCAACATTACTGGAAGTTGGCGTAAGTCCAATTCCATAATAAACTCTAACATATGTTGTCAATTCTAATGTATTATCCACATCGTCATCATTTCCTGAACTAGCAGTAATAGTTAATTCGTCGCTATCTCCGTAGTCAACATCACCTTCAGATTCAATAGTTAAAGTTATGACTTGACTCGAAAAAGCATCAATAGTTATGGAATCATCACTGAAACTAGCATCCCAATCATTAGATGAAGTTGATAAACTGATTGTATCTTGCTTATTTCCATCATTATTGACCTTAATTTGGTAGGTTGTCTCACCTCCAATGTCCACTGAGCCTTCAGTGCTTCCTTCTCCATCAACCTCAATAGACACCTCAGCCTTTTCATTCACATTCACAGTTAAATCAAGTACTTGTTTATTCTCTTCAGGAGCACTATTTTCTTTATCTCTACATTTAACATTAACATTGTAAGTACCATAAAGTGCAGAATCGGTTGCACTCACAGTTACAGTTATCCCACTTCGTATTGAGTTATCAGCTACGTCTACAGCAGGTAGTGAAGTTGCTTCTGAGCTAAGATCATCTTGTCCATCGTTGCTCCACCATACATCCAAGCCATTACTTTCCAAATCGTTTGAATTAGTTATAAATAATTCATATTCACGAGGTTCATCTAGGAAATTTTCTATTGTTACTTTTAGTTCCAAGGTCGCTTCAGGGTCAACAGAGCCTTCTCCATCTTCAGGCTCATCAAATCGAAAGTCAAATTCAGCATCTTCAGCAGTAGTACTTCCTGTAGCAAAACTAATGCTAACCAGCAAAGCCATAATTGCCCAAATTCTTAAAGTGTCCATATCAGCTTTCTTCAAATAAGCAGACGATATTAAATATTATCTTATTGATTGAACAAAGCCTTTACGTGGCCTTGTAATTACAATAATTGTGGAAATTACAGATAATCATTTTCATTTAGATCCCAATGGTCTACAGGAATTAGCAGTTAAGGATTTTCTAAAAGCAGGTGGAACTCGTTTAGTTTTGGTCAATAAACCCTATGAGCCATGGAAAAGATTGGAGGATTTCAAAAGGCAAGTAAAAACTACATTGACTTTAGCTAAAAAAGCTAGAGAAGCTGGTGCTAAAGTTGCAGTTGTTGCTTCTCCACATCCTATAGACTTGATTAAACTTTTAGATTTCAACAATGAAGAAGAAGCTTCTGAAATTTATATTAAAGCCGTTGATTTCTGTACAAATCTAGTTAATGAAAATGAGATTGTTGGTTTGGGTGAATTAGGTAGGCCACATTTTGAAGTAGAAGATAGAGTCTGGCGTCTTTCAAATAGAGTACTTTGCGAATCATTAATGAGGGCCAGAGATGTCGATGCAGCAGTAGTATTGCATACTGAATCAGGAACTCCAAAAGTAATGTCTGAAATCTCAGCTATTGCTTCTAAAGCTAGCTTTCCTAAGAATCGTTTAGTTAAACATTATGGAGGACCAGGATCAATTGAGAATCCACATGGAATTATGGTTTCTATGATTTCATCAGCAACAAATATTGAGTTCGCATCTAATACTGAATTTGATTTTATGCTTGAAACAGATTATTTAGATGATCCTAAAAGACCAGGTGCAGTTATGGGGCCAAAAACAGTTCCACGCAAGACATTCAAAGCACTAGAGAATAATATACTATCTGATGAG
>JAKURQ010000093.1 GCA_022449785.1 Candidatus Poseidoniia archaeon | reverse complement strand
TTTATCAAAATCAGTTTGAGGAAGTGGCCATTCTGTTTGTATATTAACTATATTGTTTGATAGTAATATAACCCAATCTAAATTTTCATCACCATATACATCATATGCAACATTATCTGGTCTAGCATCTCCTACGATTTGATACTTAGTAAAGACTGTTACATCCTGAAAAATATCATCTCTTAGTTTTCCTTTCTTAAAAAGATTTTTTACTTTAACATAGTCAGATATTTTAGACTCAGGAAGTCTACTTACATAATCAAAGTCAGGAACGTATCTGAAATAATTTTTCATTTTAGAAACCTACGCTTTGTGAATCATTATAATCAGTAGAGAATACTGGTTCCAGTTCTCCGAAGCTCATTGTTAATTCGTATGCTGTCATTATACCGTCTCTATATGTAGAATAGTTTCCATCAGGAGTGTAGTTGACGCTGAATGATTGTAATGCACATTCTTTAAATTTATTAAGGTACTTATGTTCTTTACCTTCATGAAGGTATTGAATCATCCATGTAAATGGTGTTTTTAAATATAATCCAGCAGATTGTTTCTGAGGAGCCATTCCCATCTTGAAGAATCTAATAATATCAATTAACATTTTTCCTTCTCTTGCATTTCTTGGAGAGAACTTAAATGTAAAACCAAAACTACGTAGTTCAGGACCACCAAATAACAATTCCATATTAGGATTCATCACAACTCCTTCAGTTCTTGCTAGGAATTGTGCGGAGTCTGTACCTGTTGCTGCTTGTATGACTTCTGCCTTAACTGCTTTTTTAATCGCATCTGTATTATCTTTAAGTGCTCCCTCAATTCCCTTAAAATCTCCTTCTAATGCTTTTGATGCTAATGCACCTGCTGCTGCTTGAGCAGAGGTCATTGTTTGTTGTCCCCAACTAACAGAATTTTGATCACTAATACCACCAGGAATTGGAAGAGTGCATGATCCTTTCGCTAATCTGCTGTTCATACCAGCTCTTGCTTCTATACCTGATATATTATCACTACTAACATTAAATTTTCTAGGTTTAAATTCTACTTGTCTAAATTTAATTACGTCTTGACTACTAGTTCTTAATGCTTCTGGAAAAACTAAGTCACCCCAATCTGGTTTATTACTTTTTTTTATACCAAACATACTGAATATATTATTAGCAATCTCATTTACATTCATATTTGTATTTGCTGCTGGATTTGAACTATCTCCTGTTTCGTTTGTTCCTTTTGCTTTATTTGGCCATAGTAATTCTAATGTATTTGCTGATGCTGTAGAAGGATCAATTCCTAATGCTTGTTGTGATTTATTTGCTACTATTGTTGCTGATTCTTTTACTGATTTTATTCCTTCAGGACTTGAGAAAAAATTTCCTTCATCTGCACTTGTACCAGAATTTTCTGTTGCTGTAAATACTCCTGTCTTTGGATCTATAGTTCCTATTTCTCTATCTTCAGACTCTGATCCACTTGGTACATAAGCACCCTCTATATTAGGATCCGCTACTGTAGTACTCTTAAGAGTTATTTCTCCAGTTATTGAATCTATTTTAGTATAGTATGGGCAGTTCTTCAGATGCGAGTAAGAAAAATTACCACTATCTCTGCTTCCGTATGTTGCCATTCGACAAGGTTTTTATTTATTTAGGATAAATTTTCCATATGGTATTGCCATTAGGTCATCAAGCTCATTATATTGAACAATATATAATTGTCCTGCTAACTCTTGCCATGTATAGTTTCTAGATTGTCTCCAATGAAAGTTGATACCCTTGAATCCCCATTGTTCTATTGAAGTACATGCAATGAGTGGGT
>JAKURQ010000092.1 GCA_022449785.1 Candidatus Poseidoniia archaeon | reverse complement strand
AGGAGCCTGCTCAGGAATTTCGGTTAGACCTAGTGTTGAAGGAAGTGCAGTGTAAAATTGAGGCTCGTTCTCATTAGATTCAGATTTTTTAGAACGCTTTTTTCTACGTCTACGGGGTTTGGGATTACCTGCAAACATGACATAAAACATAGCTGATAAAATAATCATACAAATTAAAATAGCTATAGTATCCGAAATGATATTTGCAGTCTTTAGAAAAATAACTAAAACAATAGAAATTACTGCACCAATCGATTGCATTATGAAAGGATTTTTTGAAGAACTACGTCTCCCCTTAGGTGCCTTACGTGTTCGGCGCTTCCTACCTCTTTTTGGACCGTTTGCCATGGCAGTCTCTAAATTGGCACAGTAGATAGCGTATAAGCATTTACCTAAGAGGAAGTCTTTTTGTATTGATGTCTTACGCAATTAAAATGATTAAGGTTGAATGTGGCGAAGCAATACATGAATTTCCAGCCAAAACAAGTGTAGGTGAAGTCATTAAGGAAGTGTATGGGAAAAAATCTGGTGCAATTGCAGCTTTAGTCAATGATGAAGAAAAAGACTTATCGTATTTTTTGTCGAAAAATTGTAAAATTGATATAATTAAAGATAATTCAGATGAAGGCTTATACATATTGAGGCATTCATGTGCTCACCTTTTGGCACAGGCAGTTACTGAATTATTTCCTGATGCAAAACCAACAATTGGGCCTCCTATCGAAAATGGATTTTATTACGATTTTTACATGGACCCCATAAATGAAGATGATTTAAACAAAATTGAAAAATTAATGAGAAAGATAGTCAAACAGAATTTGCCTATTGAAAGAGAAGAACATGATAACGAAAGTTTGAGAAATATGTTTTCCAACAACCCATTTAAGATGGAAATAATGGACGATAAAATTGGTGAGGAAGTTGGATCTTCAGCATACAGACAAGGTAAATTTGTAGATTTATGTAGAGGACCACATGTGGAGAGTACTGGAAAATTAAGATGGTTCAAATTAACGAACACCAGTCAAGCTTTCTGGAGAGCTGATTCTTCTAGAGAGACACTTGTAAGAATTTACGGGATGTGTTATTCATCAAAAGAAGAACTTCAAGCCCGTGAGACATTACTCAGAGAAGCTGCAAAACGAGACCATCGGAAACTGGGTAAGGATCTTCAATTATTTCATATCGATGAAATGGTTGGGCAAGGACTCATTCTTTGGACCCCTCGTGGAACTGTGGTAAGAAATGAACTACAAAAGTTCATTTCCGAACACTTGAATCGTCAAGGTTACCAACAGATATACACCCCACATATTGGAAAACTTGATCTCTACCGGACATCGGGCCATTTCCCCTATTACCAAGATAGCCAATATCCACCTATTGTGAAACGCGATACTCTACAACGATTATCAGACGAAGGGTGCTCATGTGGTGATTTATCGAATTTAATGTCAGAAGGTGAAATTGATGGTTATATGCTCAAACCGATGAATTGTCCTCATCATATTAGAATCTATGCTAGTCAACCAAGGTCATACAGAAATCTTCCATTAAGATTGGCTGAATTTGGAACTGTTTATCGTTGGGAGCAGTCTGGAGAAATCTCAGGAATGACAAGAGTAAGGGGTTTTACACAGGATGATGCACATCTATTTGTAACAGAGGACCAAATTGAACAAGAATTGCTTGGTTGTATAGAATTAGTTAAAGTTATTTTTGGAACGCTAGGTATGAAAGATTATCGCGTCAGAATTGGCCTCCGTGATTCTGATTCTGATAAGTATGTTGGTAATCCTGAACAATGGGAAAAGGCAGAGGCAGCATGCCGAAATGCCACTACCTCATTGGGTGTAGAATTCAGTGAAGAACCAGGAGAGGCTGCATTTTATGGCCCAAAAATCG
>JAKURQ010000091.1 GCA_022449785.1 Candidatus Poseidoniia archaeon | reverse complement strand
TTTTTTGTTGTTCCTGGTGAAAATATAATTTCTGCAAAATTTGAATGGTCCAGAGTAGTTTCAAGAAGAGCAGAAAGAAAATGTGTAACTTGGCAAAACAGACTAGAAATTGATAATTCCAAAGTTGTAGTTTACTTAAATAGATTATCAGACCTATTATGGATGTTTGCAAGAGATTTTGAAGAAGATTGGACGCCTAGCAAATGAATATTGATTTACTGTTCTTTGAATCAAGCTTTGAAAAAAAAGAAGATTATATAAAAGATCAGGAAGTATTCCAGGAATACATAAATACCCATTCTTTTGAAGGAAATTCGAATGAGTTATTATTTATGCCTCCTTCAATGTCATCAAATAATAACAAGACACTTCTAATTGGATGCGAAGATATCTCTCAAAACAACAAAGAATTATTAGAACTTGGATATTCAATCGGAAATAAGCTAAAAGAGAATTGTGAATTAAATATCCTTAATTTCAAAGGAGAAACAGAGCCAATTATATTGGGAATTTTACTTTCTAAATATAATTTTGATAAATATCAGTCTGACGGTAAAGATGTTGTTGAAATAAGTTTCAATGATTCATTTGAGGTTGAGGCGTCCATAAATAAGAGAGACTCTATCTTTTGGGTTAGAGATTTAATAAATACACCTGCTTTTGATAGATCTCCAGAATATTTCATTAAACAAGTTGAATTACTTACATCTAATAAAGATATAAATGTAGAGATCCATAATAAAGAATGGCTTGAAAAGAATAATTTTGGGGGAGTTCTTGGTGTAGCACAAGGTTCCGTAAGAGAACCATATTTTCTAACTGGACAATATAATCCTGATGCAAAAATACAGATTGCGCTAATTGGGAAAGGTGTTCTATTTGATTCAGGAGGACTTTCACTAAAAAGTCCTTCAGGCATGGAAACTATGAAGACTGACATGTCAGGAGCCGCTACAGCCTGGGGAGCTATTAATTTAGTAGCTCAAAATAAAATAGATGTTGGCTTAACAGTTTATACCCCACTTGTTGAAAATATGCCAAGTGGTTCAGCAATAAGACCAGGAGATGTACTAACTACTAGAAATGGAAAAACCATTGAAGTTTTGAACACAGATGCTGAAGGAAGGTTGATTATGGCGGATGCCTTGGCCTATGCTGCCGAAAAAAAACCGAATATAATCTGTGATATTGCAACACTTACAGGTGCAGCAGTTGCAGCTCTTGGCTTAGATGTTGGTGCACTTTTCTCTAATGACGTTGAGCTTGAATCTCTGTTTATGAAAGCTAGCGAAAAATCTTTAGAATCGTATCATCCTCTACCTTTATATTCTGATTATAAGAAGCTCATAGAATCAGATATTGCTGATATGAAGAACACTGGAGGCAGATACGGAGGTGCTATAACAGCAGCTTTAATTCTTGAAGAATTTATAGATGAAAACAAGTGGATACATTTAGATATTGCTGGTCCTGCAAGGTCAGATAACAGGAAAGGGGCTACAGGATTTGGTGTGCTTTCTCTTTATGAATTTTATAAAAATATTTCTACTGATCTTCCTGAGAATTAGCAATAATAAAAATTAATGTATCTCCAGTTGATACAGTACCTCCTTGTGGAAAGTTTGTTCCAATTACTTTACCTTCACATCCAGGAAGTTCACTTGACTCAAAAGAGCTCTTTAGAAACAAAATTACATTAGTTTCTCTCATAAATTCTTTTATTAAAGACTGACCTTCTTCAAGAGATAAAGTACAAGGTGGTATATTAGGAATTGCAGAGCTGAACTTATTGCCAGAGACTTCCAAATTCACTACTGTACCTTCTTGCATTTCTATGCCTATACACTCATCACTGCTTTCATCTTCAGTATTTTCTGATTTATTACCTCTATCACAATTATCAACATTTTGAGATAAAATTAAACCAGGTGTTTCTTCAGAGTCAATTAAATTAATAACTGGCAATATATAATTTGAAAATGCTATTT
>JAKURQ010000090.1 GCA_022449785.1 Candidatus Poseidoniia archaeon | reverse complement strand
ATGCATCTCTAACTCTTTGCCATCCTTCATTTTTCTCAGGTCAGAGAAGAGGATGTGGAAGGCCAGGAACAAGTATTCCTTTCCGAACGTTGTCATCCCTCATATCTTAGCTTTTCTAGGATCCCACCCTACTATTGCATTCCCAGTTCCTATTACAGTACCATAAGCATGAACTGTAGCTTTGTAATCTGGAAAACCTAATGCACTCATTAACCAAGTTAAGCATCCAGCTTCAGTTTCAGCTACTGTTTGCTCGGTAAAATCAGGCATTAAATCTATCATCTCTTTTGTTTTGCCTTCACGCATTAAATTTATCATTTTCATATCCCAAAGATATTGGTTATGATTAGTAACATGTTCCTTGCTCATATCTTCCGGGACTTCAGGTTCAACTGTAAAATGCCTGTGCGAGAGAGAATTACTAGATAGCAATAATGCTTTCTTACCAGATGCTTCAACTGCTTTTCGAGTTGCTTCACCCAACTTAATCATATTAGCTTGCATAACCTCAGCATTGAAATAAAATTTAGAACGGTTAGATGAGATACATACTATCGGTTTGTCCCAATTAGGATTAACTAAGTGGCAGCTAGTTATAGTCCCATAATCAATTCTAAAATCTGGGTTCTCCATCATTTTAACTAACAATCCAGAATCTGCAGCATTATCATGAATCGCCCTCGATAGCTCTACATCTACATTTAAATCATAATTATATCTAAACAAATTAGGGAAAATTGGATCAACTGACAAAGACTTGAATTTATCTACTCCTAAAAAATGAGTTCCGATGAAGGTAGCCCAATGTGGTGTGTGGACTATAATGACATCATAATCACGGTCTGAAAGACTTTCTCTCAAACGTTCATAACCCCAACGAAGTTCTTCCCAACCGCCTTCTGACGTTGCTTCATTCTGTGGCGGATTCTCCGCATAAACCAAATGTGGAGGATGTGGTGCCAAAGCACCCATTACAATTTCTCCTTTAGACATAAATGTCGACTCTTACACCTCAATATAATGATTTTTCATGATTCTTTCACGCAGATATTAATGGCTTCAGAGAAGAAACTTAGGCTCCAACGACCTCCTTCTCTACCAACGCCACTATCCTTGATGCCACCAAAAGGAACTCGTAAATCTCTATGCAACCAAGTATTGACCCAAACCATACCGGTTTCCAGTCTTTCAGCAATTCTAGCTCCCCTCTGTGTATCTCCAGTCCATACAGACCCTGCCAATCCATAATCTGTACAATTTGCCATCTCAATAGCTTCTTCTTCTGTTTTAAAAGAATGAAGTGTAACAACTGGACCAAAAATTTCCTCTGTTGCAGTTCGGCTCATATGGCTTAAGTTTGAAACAACTGTAGGTTCTAAAAATGCTCCTTTGTCAAATGGTGAAGAAAGGTCAGGACTCTTACCACCGCACAATATTTCTCCCCCCTCTCTCTGAGCTAAATGAATATAGGATTCTACTTTGTCTCTATGTGCAAACGATACCAAAGCACCTAAATCTGAATCTTCTGATGCAGGATCACCGACCTTCATGCTCTTAACAAAAGTAACAAATTTATCTATAAATTCATCCCAAATTTTCTCTGAGACTAAAATTCGACTACCACAAAGACAAACTTGACCTTGATTTAGAAAACCAGCCCTAGCAATACCTGGAATCGCATCATCCAAATTAGTGTCATCAAGAACTATAGTTGCGTTCTTACCTCCCAATTCTAAACTCAATTTTTTGAACATTGGAGATGCGGTTTCAGCGACTTTTCTTCCTGTCATTGTTCCACCTGTAAAGGATATGAGATTCACCTTAGGATGTTCAACTATTGACTGGCCAGCTGCTGAACCTAGACCATGAACTATGTTTACAACGCCTGCAGGCAAGCCAACTTCATGAATTACTTGAGCTAGTAAATTTGCAGTTAAGGGAGTTAAATCCGAAGGTTTAGCAACAACAGTATTGCCCATAACAATTGCA
>JAKURQ010000009.1 GCA_022449785.1 Candidatus Poseidoniia archaeon | reverse complement strand
TATTGCATTATTTGCTAGAGTTGGTGGCGGTATTTACACAAAAGCTGCAGATGTTGGAGCAGATTTAGTTGGGAAAGTAGAAGCAGGAATACCTGAAGATGATCCTAGAAATCCTGCAACAATTGCAGATAATGTTGGTGACAATGTTGGGGATGTAGCTGGAATGGGGGCTGACTTATTCGAGTCTTTTGTAGGTGTAATGATAGGTGCAATGGTTTTAGCTGCAGCTCAACAATCTGAGGGATTAGTACAATTACCTCTTACTTTAGCTGCTGTCGGAATATTTGTCTCAATAATCGGAACCTTCTTTGTTAGAACTGGAGAGGGTGGAAATCCACAAACTGCTCTAAACAAAGGACACTTCGGTGCTGCAGGAATGATGCTCGTACTTTCATATTTTGTTATAGATTATATGAGTGATAATGGAGTGTTCATTTGGCAAGAGGCTGTTGAAGCAACTGACACTTCTGATGCAATAGCCGAAGTTTCATACTCTGTTATGGATTTATTCTTAGCAACTGTTGTAGGATTAGCATCTGGTATTCTAATCGGTCTTTTTGCTGAATATTATACTTCGGATGAAAGAAAGCCAGCTCAAGACATATCTAAAGCTTCTGAAACCGGATCTGCAACAAACATAATTTCTGGTTTAGGAACTGGAATGATTTCCACGGCTTTACCAATTCTTACTATCGCTTTGGCTATGCTCTTCGCATACGAATTCGCAGGATTATATGGAATAGGAATAGCTGCACTTGGTATGCTTGCCACAATAGGAATACAATTGGCTGTAGATGCTTATGGACCAATAGCCGATAATGCAGGAGGCATTGCTGAAATGACTGGTTTAGAACCAAAAGTCCGGGAAAGAACTGATAAATTGGATGCAGTTGGAAATACTACTGCTGCAATTGGCAAAGGATTTGCAATAGGTTCTGCAGCACTAACTGCCCTAGTTCTTTTTGCTGCATTTACTACACAAGCTAATATTACCGAAGTCGATATTCTAAATCCTAAAGTTTTAGCTGGTTTATTCATTGGAGGTATGCTACCTTTCGTATTTGCTGCTTTCTCAATGCAGGCCGTTGGTGAGGCTGCATTTGAAATGATAGAAGAAGTCCGAAGACAATTTAGAGAAATTGAAGGATTACTTGATGGAAAAGCCGATGCAGACTTTGCAAGATGTGTAGATATTTCAACTCAAGCTGCAATCAAAAGAATGGTGGCTCCTGGATTGTTAGCAGTTTCAACACCAGTCATTTTTGCAGTCATATTACCTGCAATAGGTATTGTGAGTGAGAATGATGGAATGCAGATGTTGGCTGGAGTTCTAGCTGGTGTGACTGTTTGTGGTGTTCTTATGGCTATATTCATGTCAAATGCAGGTGGAGCTTGGGATAATGCCAAGAAACACATTGAAGGCGGGGCACACGGAGGAAAAGGATCAGACGCTCACAAAGCTGCTGTTGTAGGTGATACTGTAGGAGATCCATTCAAGGATACTGCAGGACCTAGCCTTAATATCCTGATTAAGTTAATGTCTGTAGTTAGCCTTGTTTTGGCAGGAATGCTCTGAACTTAGTTAGTTTATAGAGAGGTCTGCTGAGGAAAAAAGATGTACTACCTTCATACAAGAAATGACATGGTTCGAATTCCACCAGATAGGTTGGATGAAGACATTAACAAGGTCACCATGGAATTAGCCCATCAAGCATTTGAAGGAAGAATGGGGCCTGATCAAAAATTAGTTGTTTTAATAACAAATTTGGAACTAACTGGAGACAGTCGTGTTGTTCATGGAGATGGTGCTGTTTATCAGCCTGTCAGAATGGACATGTTATTGTTTGATGTAAAAATACAAGAAGTTATAGAGGGTGTTGTTGATCAAATAACTGAATACGGTGCATTTGTAAGATTTGGACCATTAGATGGATTGCTGCATGTTTCACAGGTTCAAGATGATCACATCAATACTGATGTTGGAAATCAGAGACTAGTCGGTAAAGAATCCAAAAGGGAACTCAGAGTTGGAGACAAAGTTAGAGCAAGAGTTGTTACAATCTCTCTAAATGAAATTTCACCAAGAGAATCTAAAATTGGACTTACTATGAGACAACCTGGTCTTGGAAAACATGAATGGATTGTAGAAGATCAGAATAAAGCTGCAGCCGGTGGAGAATAATGAGCGATTTTGCTTGTAAGGAATGTCATTTGATTTTAGATGAAAAATCTTGTCCAAGATGTCCTGATTCTGAAGTATCACGCGAATGGCAAGGTTTTGTTGAGGTTTTAGATCCAGAAAAATCTGATTTAGCAAAAGAAATGGGTATTCGAACACCTGGTCGTTATGCCCTACGTGTACGCTAAATGTACCTCCTAAAGCCTGAAATGGCTGAAGAGTTAAGAGAAACTGATAGTAGAATATATCAAACTGCACCAGAATCATTAGTCGATTCTGATTATATTGCTACAATTGGAGATATTTGCACATTAAAAATATTTGATGAAATAAGAGAACCTGAACTCTGTATAGTTGATATGAAAACAAAGAGAGATTTTCCTTTGAATGTTAGTCAAAAAGAGAAAATGGAAAATATTGGAAAACGATGTGTTAATGTTAGTAATAAAGCTGGGACAATCTCTGATGATTTATGGGCTTCAATTGATGAAGCAATTAACAGCCAGACAAGCACAAAAATAGTAGTTGATGGAGAGGAGGATTTGGCCACTCTAGCTGTTATAAGTATGGTTAAATTGGGAGCGAAGGTAATTTATGGGATGCCCGACAAAGGTATGGTAGTAGTTGATGTAAATCAACAAGAAAAGAAGAGGGCCAACAGCTTCCTCAAGCGTATGTTGGTTGACTAGAATGGAACTAGAAATAACAGAAAACAACAGCAATCCGCTCCTTGATAGACAAGAAGTTAAAATTGTCGTAAAGCATGACAGCGACGCAACTCCAAAGAGAAATCAAGTTATCAAAAGTCTTTCTGAACAATTGAAAGCAAAAAAAGAACTTATTATAATTGACCATCTAAAAAATAAATATGGTAAAACTGAGACACAAGGTTATGCAAAAGTTTATGCTAATAAAGATGCTATGAATCTAATTGAAACAAAACCATCTTTAGACCGACATAAAAATATTGGAGAAGCTCCAAAGAAGGAAAAGGTGGCTGAAGCTGCACCAGAAGAAACTAATGAGGAAGAAGTTTCTGAAGAAGATAACAAAGAAGAGGCAACTGAAGAAGAAGGTGAGGTCGAGACCAATGAAGAAGATTGAACAATATGAAGTCTCAGATGGTAAACTTACCAGAAAGAGACAATTCTGCCCAAAAGAAGGGTGTGGACCTGGGACTTTTCTAGCCGAACACAAAGATCGCGTTTCTTGCGGGAAATGTGGATATACAAAATTTAAGTAATTCTTCAACCAAAGAAATCTAATAGGGCATCTCGGAAAATCCATATCGCGATGAAAACACCTAATATTACCATAGCCTGAGATATTATAACACAGATTTTGAACAAACGAACCCGCTTATCCGGGTCTTCCATGTATTCAATCAGCCAATCCATTAACCTTTGATTCGCTTAAGACCAAATATACTTTCTCTTTCAAGTTCTTCAAGTCTAAAAGAAATATATTTTGCAACTTCTTCTAGATTTGGAATTACCTTGAATTCTAAAGCATTGACTCTTCTCTTAGTAGATTCAATCTCATCAAGCAATTTTTTCATTGTAGTTTCACCTTCGGCTGCCAAAATTATCATTTCTGACAATTTTTCAAAGGCATGTACTGCTTCATCAACCCTTATTGAAGTTCCAACAAGACCATATCCTCTATCTTCTAAGGATTTTTCGACTGGAGTCACTTTAACTGCCGGAACGACGACACCCATAATGTTGTTAGAAGATAGTTCAACTTCTGGTGGTTTGTTTAAACAATTTGCAGCTGATTCTAATGCAGTCTTACCGTCTGCTGCAACTGCGATTGCTAACTTTTCCATAGCATCTTTGTAAAGCTCGGAAAGTTGACCTCGGAGATCCTTAACCTTAGGCAAAAGTTCAAAGAATTCCATAATCAAACCATCTCTTTTCATTTTCAGGAGCTTGTAACCGCTCTTAGACAACTTAATCTTACGTTTTGTCTCAATGAGCTCCATGCGAGTGGGCTTGACGTCTGCTGTACTCATTTACTTACTTTTTCCTGTATGCTGGGTGATACTTCTCTAATGTTTTACGATCAATACGTGTTAATGCTGATTCTGGAAGTTTACTCAACATTCCCCAACCAATCTCTAGAGTGTCTTCAATAGTCCTATTCTCTTCTCTTCCTTGTGTAACAAATAGAGATTCAAATTCATCTGCAAATTCAAGTAGTTTCTGATCTCTTTCAGATAAAGCTTCTTTACCTACAATAGCCACTAAACCTCTCAAATCATTACCTTCTGCATATCCTGCATAAAGCTGATCACTAACTTGCTTATGGTCTTCTCTAGTTTTCTTGTCTCCGATACCTGCATTCATCAAACGTGAAAGGGATGGTAAAACAAAATTAGGAGGATATAGACCTTTACGATGTAATTCTCTTGACACAACAATCTGACCTTCAGTAATATATCCTGTTAAATCAGGAATAGGATGTGTAATATCATCTCCAGGCATAGTCAAAATTGGAATTTGTGTTACAGAACCTGATTTTCCTTTAATCAAACCAGCTCTCTCATAAATTTGAGCCAAATCAGTGTACATGTATCCAGGATAACCACGCCTTCCAGGTACTTCTTCTCTTGCAGCACCAATTTGCCTTAGAGCTTCACAATAGTTTGTCATATCTGTCAAGATAACCAAAACATCATACCCTTTCTCAAATGCCAAATATTCTGCAGTAGTAAGAGCCATTCTAGGAGTAATTAATCTCTCAACAGCAGGATCACTTGCTAAATTCATGAAAACAACTGCTCTGCTCAGAGCACCTGTTCTCTCAAAATCAGCCATGAAATACTGAGCCTCTTCGTCTGTAATACCCATTGCACAAAACACAACCGCAAAATCTCTGTCTGTTCCCAAGGTCTGTGCCTGTCTTGCAATTTGAAGTGAGATATCATTATGAGGTAAACCTGCACCCGAGAATATAGGCAATTTCTGTCCCATAACCAAGGTATTCAATCCATCAATTGTTGAAATACCTGTTTGAATAAATTCTAGAGGAGAATCTCTAGAATAGGGATTAATTGCAGCTCCAATAATCTCTAAACGTTCTTCAGGTATAATTGGTGCACCACCATCAATGGGTTCTCCTGCACCACTCATAATCCTACCAAGCATATCTTTCGACAGATTAATTTTGATAGTTTCTCCTAAGAACTTAACACCTGATTGCTTATCTATTCCTGAAGTCCCTTCAAAAATCTGTACAACTACAATATCGTGGGATGTATCAAGAACCTGTCCTCTCTTTGTAGTTCCATCAGGAAGAGAAACTTGTACAAGTTCACCATATGAAACTGGTTCAGTTTTTTCTACAAAGACCAAAGGTCCTGATATTTCTTTTATTGTTTTATATTCTTTCTGCATCTATGCGCCCTCCATTATTTTTGAAAACTCTTTCGTCATTTCTTTATCATATTTATCAAGTAATTCTGCCATATTTTCCTCGAACTTAGATCTACCTATATCTTCCAATATTGATAAACCAAGAACATTTTCTAATTCAACACCACTGCTCATTGCCTTTTCTGCTAAGTCTTTGTAATGTAATACTACTTCCAAAAATTTGGCCTGATCCTTAATTTCACAATAAGTATCAACATCATGGAAGGCATTCTGTTGCAAATAGAACTCTCTAAGCATACGTGCTACTTCAAGTGTCAATTGTTGATCTTCAGGTAGTGCATCGGAACCAACTAACTGAACAATTTCTTGTAATTTAGATTCTTCAGTAAGAACTGCCATTGCCACAGCTATGTTATCATTCCATTCTTTAGATGCATTTGTTGCATACCAATCCTCCAAACTTCTATTGTAAAGAGAATAACTAGTTAACCAATTAATAGCTGGAAAGTGTCTCTTTTGTGCTAATTTTGAATCTAAAGCCCAAAATACCTTTACAATTCTAAGCGTGTTTTGTGTAACTGGTTCTGAGAAATCACCACCTGGTGGAGATACAGCTCCAATAACTGTAACTGAACCACTTTCATCATTCATAGTTTGAACGCGACCAGCTCTTTCATAGAACTCAGACAGACGTGCTGCCAAATATGCAGGATATCCTTCCTCACCAGGCATTTCTTCAAGACGTGAAGAAATCTCACGCATTGCTTCAGCCCATCTTGATGTTGAATCTGCCATCATTGCAACATCATATCCTTGGTCACGATAGTATTCAGCTAATGTAATTCCAGTATAAACTGAAGCTTCACGAGCTGCAACAGGCATGTTAGAAGTATTAGCAATCAAAACGGTCCTGTCCATAAGTGGACCTCCTGTTTTAGGATCCTTCAAATGAGGGAATTCAGTAAGAACTTCGGTCATTTCATTACCTCGTTCACCACATCCAACGTAAACCACAATTTGTGCATCAGACCACTTAGCTAATGTTTGCTGTGTAACTGTTTTGCCAGTACCAAATCCACCTGGAATTGCAGCAGTACCTCCTTTTGCTATAGGAAACAATCCATCTAATGTTCTTGTTCCTGTAACAAGAGGAATATCAGGTCTGAATTTTTTGTTGTAGGGTCTTGGAACTCGAACTGGCCAAAGTTGCATCAATTTCAAATCAGTTCCATCATCCAATTTTCCAATTACGTCATCAATAGTATAGGTGCCTTTCTTGAGCTCAGTAACTTTACCTGAGGAATTAGGAGGAACTAAAATCTTGTGAGAAATAGTAGGAGTTTCTTGTACAGTACCTATTGTTTGTCCTCCTTCAACACTTTCACCCTTCTTGACAGTAGGAACAAAATCCCACTTCTTGGAATGATCCAAACCAGGGGCTGATACACCTCTCTCAATGTAATCACCCATTTTGTCTTGAAGTACTGGTAATGGCCTCTGAATTCCATCATAGATAGAAGTTAGAAGTCCAGGACCCAATTCAACTGACAATGGCTCTCCTGTGTTTTCGACGGGTTCTCCTGGTTTGACTCCAGATGTATCTTCATACACCTGAATTGTAACGTCGTCACCTTCAAGTCCAATGACTTCGCCCATCAATTTCTCGTGGCCTACAAGTACCACGTCATACATACGAGGTGAAACACCTCTAGCCGTTACAACCGGCCCTGACACTCTGTATATTTCTCCTTTTAATTCCATAGGTCTACTCCTATAGCGGTTTTGATACGGTCTCTAAGACCTTCATCAACTTCAGAGCCGATAGCAATAACTGTCGGCTTCACACTATTACTCAATTTCCTGCGAACAGATGAATCTAACGTATTCCAATCTTTATCGTGTATGACTAGAATACCTAGATCTTTATCTTGCAATGCAGTATTTACAGCTGAGTCAACTGTATTTTCTTCATTAACTGTGAACCATTTTTCAATTCCAACTAATCTAAAACCAATTGTGAACATATCATCGCCAACAACGCCTATTTCCATTAGACCATCACCAATTCCTCAATCCTATCGGATGACAATCCTGTTTGTTTCCCTCTGACAATGGCTCTAAGATTGTATACTTCTCTCTCTTTCCTCAAAAGATAGTCCAGAACGGGTAGGACTGATAAAGGATAGAGATATGAAAATCTCTTAGTACGATTTGCAATATAGTGATCTAAATCATGTACACATGAATTAAGATCTGCCTTACCTTCGCCAAAGTGTGGCGCAATTAACTCGTGATATTTAGTTCCTTCAAGTGCATTAACTAAATCATTTATATTTTGGACAGAAGACAAAAGTTCAGTCTTGATTGAACCTCCTGAGATAAGTAATTCATTATGCCCTTTAATCTCTCTATGTCTTAATCTCAAAATTGTTTTGATATTAGCCACATCGACCTTAAGTTGAACAAAACTATGGTAGATATCTGCATCTGCACCACCTGAAGGCACATTCTCAACTAAATGATGATAATATGCCATATCTAATGCATCCTCAAGTGGTTGAAGGCTATCTTGACTCCTATTCTCACTTGCTTTCTTTAGATCACTATGGTATGTTGTACCCTCTAGCGAACTAATTACATCATCTATCGTTTTGCACTCATAAAGTCTATTGTAAAGCTCTTTGTCTACTTGGTTTATAGGACATACAAGTCTTTCTATATCTTCAGGAGACATTTGTTGATTAACTCCTCTCAAAATATTTTTTAGATTTTCAACTCTATATCTCTCTGCATAAACCATCAAAATCTCACGTAGTCTTCCAGTACTAAAGCTAAGGAAGTCTCCAACATCCCCGGCCAAGTTATCAACTAATGCAGTTTCAATCAAATCTGCACCACTTAATTTAGACCCATATCTGTCTATTTCCCTTCTATATTCTAAATCTTGAATATATCGAGCGATTTCAGATAATTCCAAATTCAATAATTGCGTATAAGCTTCCGCTGGAAGCAATCTTGATCTTCTGGATCGGGCTCTAGTAGCTACGTAAGAATAATTACTCATTCAGCGAATAAGACCTCACTAACCATTGGTAAATTTTCTTGCCACTGCCTCTCAACTAATGTAGAAAAGCGGTAATCCAACCTATATTCGCCAGATTCAATAATAAATCCTAAATCTGTAATTTCTCCAGATTGAGACAATTTAGTTATTCCTTTGAATATTGATTTGTCGGCTTTACGGCAAAGAAGTTTACCATCTTTTGGTGCATCTTTCAGTAAACTAGTGTAAATTTTCTTTAAATCTTTAGAACCAAGACTTTCTAATTTAGACATAACTTCTTTCTTTGTCAACATTAGCAAATCTTTTTGCATTTCTAATTGATTTCTTTTTACTTCTAGTTCAGCTGAAGGAATTTCTTGCTGTCTGAGTTGTTCAATCTTTCTAGTAGATTCAGATTTAATTGAAGCAACTAATTCTTCTGCGGCTGACGATGCTTCCGCCATTTTGGATTCTACCTCTTTGGCAGTTTCTTTCCTGATAGCGGCTGCTCTATCTCTGCCGGTCTCCTCGACCTGCTTTAGAATGTCCTCTAGACCCATTCTAAGCGCCCATTACGAATATGAGCAAAGCAGAAATAACCAAACCAAAGATTACAACAGTTTCTGGAATAGCTACAAAAATTAAGCCATTCGTGAAATTCTTGTCATCTTCTGCAACAGCACCGATTGCTGCAGAACCAATATTGCTCTGAGCTATTCCAGTTCCAATTCCTGCTAATCCAACGGCTAGTCCTGCTCCGATTGCAATATAGCCCTTAGCACTCCATTTGGCTGCTGCTACTGTGTTTGTGTTGTCGTCCGCTTGTGATGCTTCTCCATCTGTGGTAGTCTCATCATCTGCAGCGGATGCTGCTGGCATTGCCAACAATGCTACGAAAAGCATTGCTGCCAAAACGTATAGGTTTGTTTTCCCGTTCATGGTTGTACCTCGTTTTCTTTTGTGTACTTTCGGTTATAACCGAAAGGATCGTAAAGTGTGCCTCCTCCCTGCACGAATTTAGTAAAGAACTCGACATATTGCAATCTAAGCGAATTTATGCCGGTTCCGATAATTCCAAGTGTAAATACTGTTAAATGTCCAATTAACATAATAAAAATAGCAGCTATAATTCCTACAGGTCCCATAGGTACTAACATTTTGAGAGATATGTAATTCACTGTAAATGCTAAGCCATAATCACTGAGACCTATTGCACCGATACGTGCATAAGAAATGACATTAGAGAAAACTGTTGGAAATTCAAGAAGACCCACAATACCTTCTCCGATAATTGCTAAACCTAGTCCACTAAGCATCACTACAATACCTATTGTTTGAACAATATCTGGCAATAATCCTACTACAGAAACAAGTGCCATAACTCCTCCCCACAAAATCATAAGGAAGGACATTTTTGCATATAATGCATGCTTAAGATCGTGGTGCTTCATTTCATTAATAAAACCTAGAATTAATCCCAGTGAAATATGAATGAAACCGATAATAACAGATGATAAAAGCATCAATTGAGCACCATATGGGCTGAATTTATGTATCGGTAAATGCCATGGAGCACCGTCATAATGCTCGATTAAAGGAACATTGAAAGAAGGACCATAAGTTTTTGCAAATAGAAATGAATTGAAACCAATCAATTCACCTAATTCAAAAAATGATTTTCCAAATGCCTCGGCGTAGATAAACGTCCCAAAGAAAAATGTGTAAACACCGGCCATTCGAAGAATTTTACCCAAAGCAACTATTCCTTCTGAATGACTGAATTTTCCAATTAGATATTGTGCAAATAAAATGTAAGCAAGTCCATAACCTGCATCCCCAACCATCAAGCCAAAGAATAGAGGATAAGTGATGAAAATTATAGCCGTTGGTTCAAACTCCCAATGTCTAGGAGTACTGTAAAGCTTAGTAAACATTTCAAACGGCTTCATTGGGCCTGGATTATCTAATTTGATAGGAGGTGAAGACTCAGTTTCATTATCTACCTCATAATAAACATCTAATTTCTGTAATTCTTGTTGTAAAGCTGATACTGATTTGGATGGAACCCAACCATCCATTACAAACATATTCTCTGTTGTTGCTAACTTTAAAGGTAAACTAGACTTCTCTGATAGTGCTGAATAATGCTCTTCACAAGAAACTAACCAATCTCCGTGCCTTTTTGCTAAAGCTTCAATTTCATGGTCTATGGAATCCCTTTCATTCCTTAGTTGTGATAATTCTGATTTAATCTTTGACTCAACTGAAGAAGGATCGCCTTCTATGGATGGTGCATCTATAGAACGAAAACCTAAATCCAAAAGTACTCTTTCAGTAGAATCTACTTTTTCATTCGGGCAAAATACAATTATAGTTTCATCATTTCTTATAACTTCTAAATTTGAATCAATTGCAGAGATATCTGCTTCTTCAGAAATACGGCCTGTGAATACTTTCATACTATCATAGCCTGATAAATATTTCATATCTAAATCTAAGCCGCTAAACATTTCTATTTGGTCAAGAGAATTTGCCAAATCATCAATTTTTCTGTCACAGTCTCTTTGTTTATCTTTCAAATCATGTGCTTGAGAAGCTATAGAATCTAAATTTTCTATTTCTTTTTCGATATCGCTTGAAAGTTTTAGATTTTCAGGAGGATTAGGTGAAACTTCTAAGAGTTTGAGGACTGAACGAAGTTTTACTAGAATTTCTGAGGTTTTTGAACCGTATGAAAGAGATGTCCCTATTTTGAATCCTTCATCTTCGTTGTTATAATCAACTAAATGGACTAACTGATGCTTATCTAAAAGATCAGATAAAGAGTTCAAATCATTCTTATGACCACTTATGGTCATTCGAGACATATCTTCAGACTTTAGCATTAAGATAGACTCTCCAAAAATTTATCAACAAATTTTCCAGCAGCTTTACCGACTTTGCCTTTAGCATCACTATTCATTTTTGAATTGGCTTTTTTACCTTTTGAAAGAATATCTGCTTTTTGCTTTTCGATGTCCTTCATTGCTTTGTCAATTTCAGATTGTGAAGCTTTTTCCGCCTTTTCGCGCTTCTCCTTTAGGACTGCTTCTTGATCTAAAGGTATACGATTAGTAGTTGAAACATGCTCTTTTTCAGCTTTTTCAACTTCTGCAGATGCAACTGCTTCGGCTTGCTTAATCTTCTCCAACAATACGTTTCTGGACATGGTCAAACAACGGAGTTTTTCCATTGCAGAAGGTCTATAAAAAAGTGAGTCAGAAATTGGAATTTCTCAATTGTATTTGGGGATGCGGAACATGCAGTCTTAAATCCCCTATTCCGGTGGCAAAACCTCGGGCCCGTAGCTTAGCCTGGTTGGAGCACCCGACTGATAATCGGGAGGCCACCGGTTCAAATCCGGTCGGGCCCACCAAACTCATTGAAGTTTATTATGTAGAAAAAATAATACTGGCTTGATGAGGATTGTTATTATTATATTACGTAAGTGATGGCACCTGCTCCGAGGCCGAATATTAGGACGCGAAACCAATATCTAAGTATTGTACGAAAAAAGAATCCAAAACCACTAACATTATCTCTAGGAGCATCTTCCGTATTTGCAAAAGGATCTTTATCAGTTACATCTGGTCTGCTCATAAATTTGTATCAAGATAATTGATTAAATGATTATGGCTTGAGACATAAGCATATTAATTCGGTCTTGTTCGAAAGAATATGAGTTCACATCCTGAAAATGAACCAATACTGAATTATGAAGTTGGAAGTAATGAAAGAAATGAATTAGAAAAAGAAATTGATAATCAATTATCTCAAACAATAGAAATTCCATGTATAATCAATGGAGAG
Source organism: Candidatus Poseidoniia archaeon (assembly GCA_022449785.1). GTDB lineage: Archaea > Thermoplasmatota > Poseidoniia > MGIII > CG-Epi1 > CG-Epi1. The sequence continues at coordinate 20,123 of JAKURQ010000009.1, read as the reverse complement.
GAAATATACACTAATAATACAGTAACACAAGTTGTCCCACATAACCACAAACATGTACTAGCAAATGTGCACCTAGCCAGTCAAAAAGAAATAGAAATGGCTTGTAATTCTGCAGTAAAAGCTCAAGAAGCATGGATTGATATAGGCTTAGAAAAGCGATCTGAAATATTTGAAAAATGTGCTGATCTACTTGCAACCAGCTGGAGAATGAAAATAAATGCTTCAACTATGCTTAACCAAAGTAAAACTGTTTTTCAGGCTGAAATAGATGCCGCGTGTGAATTAATTGACTTTTGGAGATTTAATGTATTCTATGCAAAAAATTTCCACAACGATCTACAACCTCTAGTTTCACCAGAAGGTATGGTAAATACTACCGAAATTAGACCATTAGAAGGATTTGTTCTAGCAATTACTCCATTTAACTTCACGAGTATCGCAGGAAACTTGCCAAGCGCACCAGCACTTGTCGGTTGTACCTCTATTTGGAAACCAAGCCGAAATTCATACTATTCTAATTATATGATTATGAAATTGATGATGGAGGCAGGCTTACCTCCTGGAGTTATCAATTTCATCCCTGGTTCTGGAGCTGAAATAACTGAAATAGCTCTTTCAAATCCTGATTTTGCAGGGGTACACTTTACAGGTTCAACTGCTGTTTTCCAAGGCTTATGGCAGAGAATAGCTGAAGCTTTGCCAAACTTGAAAGGATATCCTCGTATTGTTGGAGAAACTGGAGGTAAGGACTTTATTGTTGCCCATCCTGATTGTGATAGACAAGGATTATTGGTGGCTCTTCTCAGAGGAGCATTTGAGTATCAAGGTCAGAAATGTTCTGCTGCTAGTAGGGCCTACATTCCTGAATCTGTTTGGGGAGATATAGGTAATAATTTAGTTTCTGAAGTTAAGAAAATCAAAATGGGTGATTGTAAAGACTTCACAAACTTTATGACTTCTGTCATAGACAAAAGAGCATTTGACAAAATTACAGGTTACATTCAAAGAGCTAAGGAAAATGAAAATTGTGAGATTGCAGTAGGTGGAGGTAGCAATGAAGAAACAGGATGGTTTATTGAACCTACAATTATTGTTACAAAAGATCCTAAATCCGAATCTATGGTTGAAGAAATATTTGGTCCTGTTTTGACAATATATGTTTATGATGACAACAAATTCGAAGAAACTTTGAAACTTTGTGATGAATCATCTCCTTATGCATTGACTGGAGCCATTTTTGCAAAGTCTGAAGAAAATATAGAAACTGCCTATAATGCACTTAGATTTACTGCAGGAAACTTCTACATTAATGACAAACCTACGGGTGCAGTAGTTGCTCAACAACCATTTGGTGGTGCAAGAGCCTCTGGAACTAACGATAAAGCAGGAGGTCCTTTGAATTTACTAAGATGGATATCACCACGTTCCGTAAAGAGAACTAATATGGAAATACATGATTGGACTTATCCATTCATGAAGAATTAACTTTCATAGATATCAGACGCGTCGTAAATATTGTCAAAAATCAATCTAACTAAACGACCCAATTCAGGTTGATTCATCCACATTCCAAGTAAGGTATTTGTGGAGTCAGGAACATCTAAACCTCCTACACAAAATTCCTTATCATCAACTAAAATCACACCTGCTGGAGGCATTGCTGAAGTAAGCCTTATCTCAAAGAAACCTTCCAAACGTGATAAATCAAGAGTCGTGCCTTTTTTGGGGAACAATAATCGAACCTTAATTCCTCTTCTACTAGCATCTGAGAACGCTCTACAAACATTACTAGGTAATTCTGAAGGCAAGAGTGATGCAATCACATCAATAGAAGATGTTGCTCTCTCACACATGGAAACCACTTGTGATAGTATCTCCATATCTTTCACAGTTAATGTTTCGAGATAATCTATCTTCTTTGACTGATATAATTGATACAAATTTGATTGGGCTTCAGCAGTAGCTTCTTCTACTTCTTTCAAACGCTTTTGAGCTATCTCTCTAGGATCTATTGGGTAGTAAGATTTAGGATGGTTACCACTCTCAATGATAATTCCTTCCGACAATAAATTGTCAATTATACCATAGATTTTTGCTCTTGAAAAATTAATAGAACGGCTCATTTCACCAACAGTACATTCTTTAGAAGAAAGAATTATGTGATAAACCAGTGCTTCATCATTGCTAAACCCGAGCTTCTCCAAAGTCTGAATGTGGTTATCTGCCTCACTTTTTTTGTACTTATTGGCCGTACTCACGCCCCAAATTTAAGCACAGAGTATTTAAATGTTTCATCTTTTAGAGAAAAACTCTTACTTTTATATAGTAATACTACTTGTCTAATTGATTAAAATGACTGAGATTGTTATTTGTGGATATGCACGCTCTGCTTTCACTCCTGCAAAAAAGGGACAATTGGCTAAAACAAGGCCTGATGATCTTGCTGCAGAAGTTGTTAAAGGACTAATTAAAAAAAATAATATTAATCCAAACGATATTGAAGATTTGGTACTGGGTTGTGCATTTCCTGAGGCTGAACAAGGAATGAACTTAGCTAGAAATGTAGTCTTCCTTTCAGACCTACCTCATAGTGTAGGTGGTGTGACTGTCAATAGATTTTGTGCATCATCTATGCAGGCAATACATCAAGCTGCCGGAGCGATAAACTCAGGAGCTGGTGATTTGTTTATTGCTGGTGGAGTGGAATCAATGAGTAGGGTGCCAATGCCTGGTTTCAATCCAATGCTAAATCCTAACTTAATTGATCTAGATGCTTACATTGGAATGGGGCATACTGCGGAAAATTTAGCAAAAAAACATTCTATTTCTCGTGAAGAACAAGAAAAGATGGCACTAGAAAGTCATCAAAAAGCTTCTAAGGCTCAAGAAAATGGACAATTTATTGATGAAATAATTACAATTAATGACGTGAATAATGATGGGTGCATAAGACCTGAAACGTCCCTAGAATCCATGGCAAATCTAAAGCCTGCTTTTGATAAAAATGGAACAGTGACGGCAGGAACATCTTCACCGTTAACCGATGGAGCTGCTGCAGTGATAGTTTGCTCAAAGGAATATGCCAAAAACAATAATTTGGAAATTATGGCATACATTAGAGGAATGGCAATTTCTGGATGTAGTCCCGAGATAATGGGCATTGGACCTGTTGTTTCTTCACAAAAAGCATTAGAAAGGGCAGGACTAAAACTTGAGGATATTGATATTATCGAAATGAATGAGGCTTTTGCTGCCCAGAGTCTTGCATGCGTGAAAGAACTAGGCATAGATATGTCAAAGTTGAATATCCATGGTGGTGCAATCGCTATGGGACATCCTCTTGGAGCAAGCGGGGCAAGAATAACTGGAAAAGCTGCAGCATTGCTAAATGTTTCAAACAAAAAATATGCACTATCTACAATGTGTGTTGGTGGTGGACAAGGATGTGCAACAGTACTTGAAAGAGGATAAATGAAAATAGAAAAAGTTGCTGTAATTGGTGCAGGTGTAATGGGGAGTGGAATTGCAGCTCATGTTGCAAATGCAGGTTTTAATGTAACTTTACTAGATATTGTGCCCGAAGGTGCGGAAAATAGAAATATAATAACTGAAACGGCTGTAAAAAAAATGTTAAAGCCTGTAAAACTAGGAAGTCCCACTCCTTTGATGCATAAGAACAATTCTAAACGCATAACTATAGGCAATATAGAAGATAATCTTGATCTAATAAGTGATGCAGATTTAATAATAGAAGTAGTTTTAGAAAAACTGAAAATTAAACATGATGTATTCAAAAAAATAGACAAGATTAGAAAAAAGAATTCAATCATAACATCTAATACTTCTACAATACCAAGAAAACTTTTGGTAAAAGGAATGCCAAAATCATTTTCTAAAGACTTTATGATTACACACTTCTTTAATCCTCCAAGATATCTAAGATTACTAGAAATAGTAGCAGACAAAGAAGTCGACAAAAGTAAAATAGATCTGGTTACCAAATTTTGTGATATTAATCTTGGTAAAGAAGTTGTAGTATGTAATGATACACCTGGATTTATTGGAAATCGTATAGGGACATATTGGACTCTAATTGGGATGGTTGAAGCTTTGAAACTTGGTTTAACTGTGGAGGAGGCTGATGCAATTATGGGAAGACCTATTGGCGCTCCTAAAACTGGCATTTTTGGATTGGGAGACGTGGTAGGTCTTGATCTTATACCACATGTGACTGAGAGTATGTCTTCTAATCTTCCAAAAAGTGACATGTATAATATAGGCATAAAAGAACAAGAGAAATTGGGAATAGACCAGATATTATCTAAAATGATTTCAGATGGCTATACTGGAAGAAAGGGTAAAGGTGGCTTTTATCGGCTTAATCAAGATTCAGGAAAAAGAATTAAAGAATCAAGGAATTTAAAAACTGGAGAATATTCTAAGGCTACTAAAAAAGTAGGACTTGAAAGTGTTAAGGCTGCCAAGAAAGGCTTACGTAGCTTAGTTAAACACAAAGATAAAGGTGGTGAATATGCATGGAAAGTCCTTTCCAAAACATTGACCTACGCAGCCTCATTAGTACCTGAAATTACTGATAATATTGTAAACGTCGACTTGGCTATGAAAAATGGTTTTTTGTGGAAAAAAGGACCATTTGAAATGCTAGATGATTTGGGACCCTCCTGGTTTTCCTCGAGGATTTCAGATGAAGGAATGAAAATTCCTTCACTCCTAGAAAGTGTTGGTGAAGGTACTTTTTACCAGAATGAAAAGGATAACGTAAAATATTTTGAAACTAATGGCAAGTATTCCTTACTAAAAAAACCCGAAGGTTACCTAACAGTCTCCGAGGTTAAACTAGGCAAAAAACCAATTTTCAAAAATCCTTCAGCTAGCTTGTGGGATATGGATGATGGCATAATTCTAGCAGAATTTCACAGCAAAATGAACTCCATGGATCCGCTAATCATGGAGGCTCTAACTGAAGCTGCTGATTTATGTGAAGCTAAGAAATACAAAGGAATAGTTATTGGAAATGATGGAGCTAATTTCTCAGCTGGAGCTAATCTAGGACTATCTAGTTTTGTGACGAACGTTGGCGCATGGGAAGAAGCTGAAAAATTTGTCATGGGTGGTCAATTGGCCTTTATGATGCTGAAGCATGGTAACTTTCCTGTTGTTGGTGCTTCTTCTGGATTAGCTATTGGAGGTGGGTGTGAGGTTTTACTTGCCTGTGATGCCGTACAAGCACATTCCGAGAGTTATATGGGTCTAGTAGAAGTGGGGGTTGGTCTTGTCCCTGCATGGGGAGGTTGTAAGGAAATGATAACCAGATGGAATAACGATCCGAGACAACCAAAAGGACCAATGGCAAATATAACTAAAATATTTCAGAATGTGGGTACTGCCAAAGTAGCAACTAGTGCTCAAGAAGCAAAAGAAATGAATTTACTGCGTGAAGAGGATCAAATAACTATGAATCGATCAAGAGTCCTCTATGACGCTAAGCAATTATGTCTCTCAATGATTAAAGATTATGAAGCTCCACTTCCAAAAGAGCACCATTTACCAGGTCCTTCTGGTAAAGCTACATTAGATTTAGCTGTTCAAGATTTGGTAAAGGCCGGGCACGCAACTCCACATGATATTGTAGTCACAAAAGAATTGTCGTATATCTTGTGTGGAGGAGATACTGATCCAACTGAAACCGTTTCTGATGATAAAATCCTGGAAATGGAAAGAAATGGAATTATTAAACTGATGAAAACGGAAGGTACAATGGATAGAGTTGAACACATGTTAACTACAGGAAAACCTTTGAGGAATTAAAATGGTTGAATACAAATCACCCCATAGAGAATATGAATTCATCCTTAGAGAAGTTCTTGATATTGAAAATGAATTAGGTAAATATCCTGAATATGATGAAGCATCATGGGATATGATTCAAATGATTAGTCAACAATTTGGAGAAATTGGAGAAGAATATTGGCTTCCATCTGCTAGAGATGGTGATGAAGTAGGTGTGATTTTCAAGGATGGAAAGGTAACCGTACCTGAAAGTATGAAGGAGGCTACTAGAATGGTAATTGATTCAGGATTGACACAACTATTTGGACATCAGAAATACGGAGGTATGGAATTTCCTAATGTGCTAAGTGTTTATTCAGATGAGATTTCTTGTGCAACAAATATGTCGCTTGGTATCTATATGGGATTAACAAAAGGTGCATATCATTGTATTCACAACTATGGAACTGAGGAAATCAAAGATACATACTTACCTAAATTTTTGTCTGGTGAATGGTTTGGCACTATGTGTTTAACAGAAGCACATTGTGGTACTGATCTAGGTCTCATACGAACTTCAGCCAAACCTAATGGTGATACTTATTCAATTAATGGACAAAAAATATTCATTTCATGTGGAGAACATGATATGGCTGACAATATAGTACATTTGGTACTTGCAAAACTGCCTGACGCACCTAAAGGAGTCAAAGGAATTAGTTTATTTTTAGTGCCAAAATACAACGTAAATAGTGATGGAACTTTAGGAGAAAGAAACGGAGTAAATTGTGTTTCTATAGAGGAAAAAATGGGAGTTCATGGTTCGGCAACTTGTGTTATGAGCTTTGAAAATGCAAAAGGTTATCTTATTGGAGAAGTAAACGAAGGTTTAGCTGCAATGTTTTCAATGATGAATACTGAAAGAATTGCTGTAGGTTTACAGGGCCTTGGACAAGCTGAAATAGCGTATCAAAATGGTTTAGCATACGCTAAAGAACGAATTCAAGGAAGAGACCTGAAAGAACCTAGGAATCCGAATGAAGAAGCAGACCCATTAATTGTTCATCCAGATGTCAGACGAATGCTGATGAGATCAAAGGCATTAATTGATTCAGGGCGAATGTTAGCTTGCTGGACTGCCTTAGCAATCGATAAATCCGAGAAAGATCCTGACGAAAAAATTAGAAAAGAAGCAAATGATTTAGTTGAATTAATGACACCAATAATCAAAGCTTTATTGACTGATTATGGTGTTGAAATAACTTCAGATATGCTCCAAATTTATGGAGGTCATGGATACATAAAAGAATACGGGATGGAACAATTCTGTAGAGATGTAAGAATCGCTCCTATATGGGAAGGAACTAATGGAATACAAGCCCTGGATTTGGCCGGTAGAAAGATGCCACAAAGCATGGGACGATTATTGAGGAGATTCTTTCATCCTGCGCTTGACTTCATTGAGAAACATAAAGAAGACGAAGAAATGAAAGAATTTGTTATTCCATTTTCGAAGGCGCTAAAAGGACTTCAGAAAACTACACTTTATATGGCTCAAAAGGGTCTTTCTAACCCATATGAAATTGGAGCTGCCGCAACTGATTATCTAAGGCAATTTGGCCTTGTTGCTATGGCATATATGTGGTTATTAATGCTAAAAGTGGCATTCTCTAAAAGAGATAAAAGTGATTATTATGAAAATAAGATAATATTGGCACGATTTTTCTATGAGAGAATTCTGCCTGAAACACTTTCAAGAGCCATTGCTATTGGTTCTGGATCAAAAACTATGATGTCTTTACCTGATGACGGATTTGATAGCATTAGTAAATTTACAGGAGAGGCATAATGGCTGAAAGTGTATTCAAGGAAAATCTATTTGAAGGAAAAAAAGTTTTCATAACTGGAGGCGCAACAGGAATGGGCTTAGGATTTGCACAGGCCTTTCTAAATCATGGTGCAAAAGTGTTTGTTGCATCCCGAAAAGAAGACAAATTAGAGGAAGCTGCAAAATTAACGAAAGAAAAATTTGGTAAAGAACTAATTTGGAAAACAATGGATGTAAGAAATAATGAAACTGTCGAAGAAGTTGTTGATTTTATAAAATCTGAATGGGGAGGATTAGATATTTTGATTAATAATGCTGCTGGTAATTTTGTAGCACCTGTTGCTTCCATGAGTGAAAATGCTTGGAGAGCTGTAGTAGATATTGTGCTAGATGGAACATTTAGAGTTTCAAAAGCTTGTTATCCTTTGCTGAGGAAAGCTGAAGGTGCCTCTATAGTTAACATAATTGCCAATTATGCTTGGAATGCTGCCCCATTCGTAGGACATTCTGGTGCTGCAAAAGCAGGTGTTCTAAATTTAACCAGAACTTTGGCCTTAGAATGGGCAAATGATAATATCAGAGTAAATGCGCTATGTCCAGGTGTGGTTCTGACAGAAAATGTGAAACGAAATTTGATGCTTGATGAAAACACTGCAAAAACATTTGAGGATTACATTCCCGTTGGAGGTATAACGGATTCAGAAAAAATGGCCCAGCAAGTTTTGTACCTTTGCTCGCCTGCTGCAGATGTTATTACTGGGGATATGCTAATAGCTGATGGTGGGCAATGGCTAGTAGGTAACGCCTTTTACCAAATGGGGAAAAAAATATTTGATGAGTGAAAAAAATTGGCCAATAGAAACCGAAATTCCTGTTTTATGGGGAGATACAGATTCATTTGGTCATGTTAACAATATAATTTATCTAAAATGGTGTGAAACATCAAGGGTTGAACTGTTTTGTAAAATGTGGAATATAAAAAATTTGAACATGCAGGATATATTGTTAGACAATGGTATAGGACCCATACTAGCAAATTTTAACTCAAATTATAGAATACCTGTTGGACACCCCGATACAGTTTATGTCAAGACAAGAATATCTCATATTGGAAATACATCATTTGGATTAGAACACGAGATAAAATCAAAGAAATATGGATCTAAAGTTGTTTTTGACGCTACTAGTGTTGTTGTAATGGTAAACTACAAAGTTGGAGATAAGATTCAACTAGATGATAAAACAAAAAAACAACTAGAAGCCCATATGTAATTTTTTAATTCAATGATTCTGTAAAGAATGTTACTAACTTATTTTGGTATTCTGTAGGATGCTCCCAAATAGCATCTACATGACCACCCTCTTCAACCATCCACAAAGTCACATTAGCATTTGAAGAAACTGCTTTATCATAGAACTTTTGTGAATGCTGTGGAGATATTCTTCCATCATCTTCTCCATGAACCAAATACATAGGCCTATCACCAGCCTTAGATGCTGCAGTTATTGGAGGAACTTCATTTGGATTAATGCCAAGAATTCTTTCACCCATAGTTATTGCTGGTGATGCCAAAGCCTTAGGATAGCCTAATCTTTCTAGCTCATTCTCAACCAACATCGGAAAATCGATAATTGCACTATCCAACCACATAGCCTGTATTTCTGAATCTCCAAAGGCTAGAGATGCTGTCAATGCCCCTGTTGAAATACCTACCAAACCGATTGATGATGAATTATATGATTTCTCTTCTATTAACCAATCATAGGCTCCTAAAACATCTAAATATTCTTTCTGACCAAGATACATGTAATCAGACACATTTTCGCTACTTCCATGATTACGAAGATCAATCATTAATGTGTTTATTCCTCCATCTGCAAGATAACTGGCAGTTAGGATAACTTCTGGTTTGCATTTACCATTAAGATAACCTCCATGTACTAAAATCACTACAGGTGCAGTACCATCAACCTCTGAATACCAACCTGCGATATTCACGCCATCTCTACTTTTGAAACTTACATTCTCATATGCTTCAAATTGCCAAGATTCAACATCAAAATCCTTCCTTATAGATATTCTATTATCTGCATCTGGCCAAGGTTCAAAAGATTCCCAATCATCATTTGATGTCCAATTTGTTGGTGTATTAGACTCCCAAATCCCACAACCATGTGGTGTGGTCAATGCCTGCTTAGCAATAACATGTCCTAGACCAAACCAAATTGTAGGAAGAATAAGTAGAAGAGCTACTCCTATTCCTATTAGTAAACGTCTTCGACGTTCACCAAAGTCCTTCAATTTTTCAATAATTGGAGACATTAGACTTGACTTTAGTCTTCCTCAGAAGTTTCATCTTCAGGTATTGCCATCTCTCGTTTATCTTCATCTCCAGTAACTTCTTCATCGGAATCAGATTCTTTGTCATTCTCATCGCTATCCGATTCAGTTGTTTCTGCCGCTTGGCCTTCACCAGAGTCATCCAAAGATACGACACCTGGAGCTCCATTCTGATAATAAACATAGAAACCTGCTAATAGTGAAATAAGTGCTCCACCAATCAATATAGATGGTAAAGTCTTTGACCCTAAGGTTAATGCATCAACACTCTCTTTTTGACTTGAGATTTGTTCATCTACAGTTTTGTCAGTATAAGCTCCATTCAAAGTTAAAACAACTACGTCATTACCTTGATAATATTGTGCAAGAGCCTGTATATTTGCAGTATCTGCTGCTGATTCCTTTGCTTCATCTGTGTAATTAGCAACAATGTCTCTTAACATAAGATTTGCATAAGGCGTACCATCATCTGGAACTTTAATTTGAATATCATATTTTTGATCTAAAACTGTTCCTGTAACTGGATCTATCCAGACATCCTCATAGAAATGCATGTCTAATCCAGTCTGTAAAGTAGCCTGCCAAAGAGAACCTGTATTGCCTGAGATATTCTTCTCATCTGCTCTGAAATGATAAGCCACACCAGCATTTGTTGCATCCCATACTTCTTCACCGATATAGGTGTAATTTTGAATATGTGGATTATGCATTGCATTTGGCCATGCAGAATCTTCTGCAGGAACCCAACATGTTCTGTCTACATAACTTATAGTTTTACAAATTGGTGCGAAGAAATCATAACCCCATCCATCTTCATCAGGGTCATAATGACCATCCTCAAACTGAGTTGTTGTCCTACTAACATTATATGTCACATTAACTAACTCTTCCCAAGTACCATCTGAAGCTCCAAATTGGTTTGTTGGTGAAGCCCAACATCCATCTGAACTTCGCTCACCATAAGAATCTCGGAATCCTTCTTCATTACTATCAAAATCAGGATTGGACATATTTGTAAGGTTACCATCATCATCATAAAAAGTTTCGAAAATTCTCAAGTATCCCATGATATTGATGTACTCTTCTGTTGAAGTATCCTTCATAACACAACCAGATCTAAATCCTGTTGCATCATAGTACCTATTTAGGAATGTAGCAGTATTTACACCACCTACACGTCCTTCATATTCTGTTGTAAAGTTGAAATTATCATCTAGATAAACTAATTGTGGAACGCTCATGTAAACTGTCACATTGAAAACTCTATCGACAACACCACCTACTCCAGTGCCTACTATGTATTCAGCTCTGTAATCGAACCACATAGGTGCAGCTCCCGGACCACCTAAATCATTGTAACTCTCAAAGGTTTCTTGTAATGTTTTCAAATCACTACCTTCACCTGGTACAAATTCCATTTTTTCACCTTCACCTGATTCAGCAATACAGGTCATAACTTCGAGACCATCAAGCATTCTTTTGTCTGAACATGTGAAATTATCAGTATAAGCTCCATTTACAGGGTTTGGGAATTCATATGTTTTACCTTCTTCGGGAAGATTAGTGGGTGTCCAAGTTCCTTGCTTTCCATCCACTTCGTAAGTCTTTCGGTTTAACATTGAAGGATCATCAGTTGTATCTGATATTGTTCCTAACCACTCACCGTCACCATTAATCCCATTCTTAGTAAGACTGAAATTCTGAGTGAGTATCGTATAATCATCACCATCTGGTTTACCAACTACGTTTAGGGTTGCACCTCCACCAGGTGTAGCTGCAGTAGGCTCGTACGAACCACTGCCTACTTTATCGAAGAAAGCACCAGTACGATTGTCACTATCTATATCAAAAGTTTCGATGTCTCCCTCAAAGTAAAAATTTGCATCGAAATCATTAGGGGCAAGTAAACCATTTGGAACCATTACGCCCATAACGTATGCTGATATAAGCAGGAAAACTGCTCCTAGAGCCACAAGGGCCTGTGCTGTCCATTCTGGTAAATTACTGATTTTACTCACTGATTTGCTCCTGTTACCGAGGCAACAAGTAAAGTTTCAAATTATGAAACTCTATATGTCGTGTAAAAAAAATCTTATTTAACCTTTGTTGTACAACTAATTGTCACTTTCAGAACTCAAATCCTCTAATTTTGTTATAAACAATTTGACTTCTTCAACGCTCCATTCTGGATAAAACTCCCCCAATTGAGCCCAAGCTTCAGGTTCTTCATTAGCCATACGATACAAATCAACTAATGTTGCTTGAATTTTACCTTCATCGTAATTCTTTGAGTAATCTATCAATCTTTGCTCGACTTTAGTTTCATCTACATTGTAACTTGTGTTAATATCTAAATCACTGAATTCTAAATAATCGCCCAATAAAGTTTGAGGGAGATAAAGAATATACATTCCTGAGAAGAAAACTCCAAATTGAAATAATAGGTAACCTTGTGAAGCATATCCAAAGGTAAACAAACCTTCTTCATCAAGATACATTTTCGTATAAAAGTAGTAACTTATGAATGTGCATATGAAAAAAGAAGGTACAGATAATAACCAGTCTGTAAGACTTATTTCTCTATCTGCTTCAGGTACTTGACCAATGATATTGTACCTCAAACCATATATCTCTAAAATCATCCAATACATAAGGAAAATAGCCAAGAAAATTAAAATTAAACTTACTATAAACCAAATATAACCCTGATCAAACATTATGAACAATATAATTGTTCCAAATGCTGTCAACCAGTAAACACCAATTAACCAAACTCCATGTGTCCAGATTTTATAGAAAAGCTGCTGAAGACATATTAAACAAAGAATTCCAGAAATTAACCAGAGTGGAGTAGATATCAAATGGAATTCAATGCCAAACAAGGGCAATGCGATTAATTTACCTATACCATTCTCCATATATCCACAAAAAAGAGATGTAGTGAAAGTCAAAGTTGACAATACTAAAAGTAAAGAATCCTCGGATGAACGTTCCAACTGAAACTGCCGACCTAGTAATCCCATTAATCTATTAGTTTGAAAGTTACTACAAATAGATTTTGTGCCCTTCTTTCTACTCTTTATTCATAGCTTGCTTGAGAAGATCACCCATTGTCAAGGCTTTGCCTGATGATGACGATTGGGCGGGATTATTTGTTTCCACCTTCTCAGTCAATTTAATTTTTAGATAATTTTCCAACTTCTTTATCAATTTCTCATTAGGTTTCATATTTCCAGCCTCTACAGAAGTCAGAATTGATTTTTTCTCAGATATTTTAGCAGCCAGTGCTCCATGATCAAGACCTGCCTTCTCCCTAGCCTTGCGAACAATGGTTCCAAAATCTTTAGCCAATACAAATTCTTCTGTTTCAATTTCCTCATACCTATTCTTTTGCTGACGTTTTTCTAATGTCTGAGCAACAAATGCTCTATGACCTATAGAATCTCTATAACTCGCTTGTGAGCCCATATCTCCACAAGAACTGCAAAGTCTGAGAATAGAGCCTGAAACTTTCTTGGACTCTAAAGAGGGCGATTCGGCACCACACATTTCGCAAAGCATATCAAATCAAAACTCATATATATCTAAGCCAATTAAATGTTTAGTGATTATAAGTGGCATCTGAAGAAAGTGACGGAGACGTTTCAACGCCTGGTGAAGGTGAAGACTGGAACAAATGGTTAATTGAAGAAACTGAAAGGTTTGAATCTGAGAAGCGCCAATTAGAAGCAGATGTTTCTAGAATGAAAAGAGAAAATGCTCATTTGAAAGGCGAATTGGCTAGATTAAGAGCACCGCCACAAGTAATAGGGACTGTAACAGATAGATTAGAAGATGGTCGTGTAAGCATAAAATCCAGTAGTGGGCCAGACTTTGTAGTTCATATCTCTGAAGGAATTGACAAGGAAAATCTAGATGTGGGTGATCGAGTCGCTCTACACCGCCAAACATTGGCTGTTTTGGAAACACTACCTTCTACAAAGGATCCGCTAGTTATGGGGGCTGAAGTTGATAGTAAACCTACTGAAAATTATAGTGATATTGGTGGCCTAATTGAAGAGGTAGATGAACTAAGAAGCACTGTTGAATTACCAATGCTTCAGCCAAAAAGATTTGAGAAAATAGGCGTAGAACCACCTAAAGGAGTGTTATTAGTTGGACCACCTGGAACTGGTAAAACTTTAATGGCGAAAGCGGTTGCAAATGCAACAAATGCAACATTCATAAGATTAATTGGTAGTGAATTAGTCCAAAAATATATCGGTGAAGGGGCTCGATTAGTTAGAGAACTTTTCCAACTTGCTCAGGAGAAAGCACCTAGCATTATTTTCATTGATGAATTAGATGCAGTGGGTGCAAAAAGAATGGATGTAGGAACTACTGGTGACAGGGAAGTTCAGAGAACTCTAATGCAATTACTTGGTGAATTAGATGGATTTACACCTAGAGGAAATGTTTCGATAATGGCTGCTTCGAATAGGCCAGATATTTTAGATGAAGCATTATTGAGACCCGGAAGATTTGATAGAATTATTAGAATTCCCTTACCTGAAGAAGAAGCACGTCTAAAGATATTAAAAATACATACTAAAGAAATGTCTATAGCAAAAGGAATTGATTACAAGAAAATTGCTGCTGAAACTGAAGGACTCTCTGGTGCAGATTTGAGAGCGCTTTCAGTAGAAGCTGGAATGAATGCAATAAAAAATAAAAGAGTTAAAATAAATTATAAGGATTTTACAGAAGCACTTGACAAAGTCAAGAATCGTTTAAACGATGCTGAGATTTCAGAGCCTGAAGGCGGATTGTACTATTGAATAAAGATATTGCAAAACGAAATGCAGCTGAAGAAGCTGTCAAATATGTTAAGAATGGAATGGTTGTAGGACTAGGTACTGGTTCTACTGCAAAAATAGCTGTTGATCTCATCGGTGCTAAATTGAATGAAGATTTTCAGATAGTAGGCATGCCTACTTCCATAAATACAAAATTACAGGCTGAAGGGTTGGGAATTAAATTAATAGAAATCGATGAAGCTGACACCATTGACCTAGCTATTGATGGAGCTGACGAAGTTTCTCCAGATATGTCTTTGATTAAAGGACTAGGAGGGGCACTTCTAAGAGAAAAGAAAGTTGAAAAGAAAGCAAAAGAATTGATTATAATTGTTGATGAAGGAAAGATGGTCCAAAAACTTGGCCGTGGAGAGCTTCCTGTAGAAGTTAGCTCAAACGATTACGAAACAATCGGTTCTAAAATTGAAGCATTAGGATGTGAGGCTTCCCTAAGAATTGAAAAGGATGGAACTCCTTTTGTCACTGATAATCAAAACTACATTTATCATTGTACTTTTGTAGATGGTATTGAGGACCCAGCTTCACTAGATGCAAGTTTGCAATCTATTGAGGGTGTAAAGGATACAGGATTGTTTCTGAATATGGCAACTAAAGTTATAGTAGGTAATGATAAAGGTATTCAAATAATACAATAAGGACTACTTACCACGCTGTTCTTTTGCCTTAGGCCTTAAACCTTTGTAATTACATTTACGGCATTTGACAGCCTTCCAAGCGTTAACTGCATTGCACTGCATGCAAACTTTCTTGTTGAACATTCGTGCTTCGGCTTCAGGAAAACGGGCCATTGTGGCGCCGTAGAGGGCGTGGTTATAATGATTATGCCAAAAAAACAGCCATTTTTACCAAAAGAGCTAATAAACAAGCCTCTCTAACAACTATTATGTATATGTGGCCCAAAAGGGCAAACCATGTCAGAGGTTTCTAACAATTGATTAGTTACGTGGCGTGCTTTAACCAATCGCAAGGTTGTGATTTTCAGGCTTGGCGGAGGAAAGAAAGATAGTGGATTTTTTAGCAATTTTTACATCTGTATCTGAGGGACTGGAAAATGATGAACTCAACGTGGGAAGGATTGCCCTCTTCCTTTTCTTAGCGCTAGGTGTTTCATTTATATGTTCACTCTTAGAAGCTATAATTCTTTCTGTAACATGGTCTCATATTGAAATACTCAATAAAGAAGAAAAGAGCAGTGGTAAAAGTTTGAAGCGATTGAAAGAAGAAATAGATCAACCCCTAGCTGCTATACTTACGCTCAATACTATATCACACACAGTTGGGGCTGCTGGAGTTGGTTCTGAATTTCATCAATTAGGAAGTAATTGGTTTACAGCTGCATCGATTGTACTAACAATATTGATACTTGTCTTCTCTGAGATAATTCCAAAGACTCTGGGAGCTATTTATTGGAAGAAAATGGCACCTTCTGCAGCATATATATTAGACTTAATGGTATGGTTTACTTGGCCAATTGTCGTTTCATTGAATTATTTTTCAAAGAAGATAGCTGAAGGAAATGAGGATCAGAAAGAAATGACTCGTGAAGAGATGATTGCTGTGGCTGAGATAGGAGAAACTCAAGGTGCCTTAGAAAAACAAGAAACTCAAGTTATTAAGAATCTTTTGACTATGGACAAAATATTAGCTGAGGATGTGATGACGCCTAGTACTGTAATGCAAACATTCCATAAAGATGAAACTATTGAGGATGTAATACAAAAATATTCACCTATTCCATTTTCCAGAATTCCAATAATAGATGAAAGTCTAGATGATGTTATAGGTGTTGTATTTAGAAGCAAAATAATGGCAATGAGTAACGAAGGTGTGACAGATAAAAGAATGGGAGAGCTTGCATCCAATTTATCTACAGTCCATCCTGAAGATTCTGTTGCAACCATACTTGATGAATTTCTAAAGAAGAAAGAACATATATTTCTTGTAGTAGATGAGCATGGAGCAACCCAAGGAATAATTACTTTAGAAGACTCAATAGAAACACTATTAGGTGCTGAAATTGTCGATGAATCTGATTCTGTAGAAGATATGAGAAAATTAGCAAGAGACTTGTGGGAAAGAAGAAGAAAACGCAGAACTAACTTGAAGTTTGACTAGAATACCACTCTTTGATTCTATTAGAAAGCCAAATCATACTTGGAAGAACAAAAATTGCTATAATAACTGAATATACTATTGTAGCTGCAGTTATTATTCCAAAGTTTCTAACCAAGGGCATAGGTGATAAGAACAAAACTGCGAAACCACAGACAGTAGTAAGTCCAGATATTAAAATAGCAGAACCTGTAAGTTTAATAGTTGATTCAATAGCCTGTCTTTCACTCTTGTGTGCACGCTCTTCTCTATATCTTTCAACTATATGTATAGCATAGTCTATTCCAAGACCAACAGTTAGAGCTGTAACCATTACTGTCAATACATTCAATGTTATACCTGCTTGCCACATCGTAGCTAGTATCCATATTGTAGCCAAAATTGTAGGTAAAGTAGCTATAAGGCCCATCTCTAGATTCCGGTAAATTATAGTCAACACAATAGCAGCTAAAACTACAGATAGTAACGTCGAACTAATTTGAGTTGATTGTATCTCATTAACTGTAATACTAGTAAGAACATGACCTCCAGTTATGCTAATTTTGTACTGATCTTCTTGATCATTATTTGAAAAGATTGAAGGTATATTCTCTGAGAGCTCCTTACGCATAAATTCAAGCCCATCATTATCCAATTCATAATTCATAGATGGTCCAAGATATACTCTAATTACTGAAGAAGTATAGTCGCCATTTTCATCTCTGTGAAGAACATGCTTTATCCTTTCGGAGTATGTTTCACCAGTAAATGGATCTGAAACATCTAAATCTCTCTGATACAAGTAATCATATAAATTTTTAATATCATAATCCTGAGTTGAACTGTAAGGTTTCGCATTATAAGTCAAATTGAAAGTGTGCTTAAGGGACTGAACATAAATGTACTTTTCCGTATCTTTTACACTAATATCATAAACAAGAGAGTCTGTTAAGTCCTCTTGAATCTTAGGATGAGCAAACTTTATCCTAGATTTATATGCTTCTGAGGGTACTGTAACTGAAGCTGTAGAACATAGTGAAAGATTTGGGTTCAAATCGGAACAGACTATCTTTTGGGAGCTGACTAATTTATTCTCCATATCATACCAGTAAATCTCTCCATCAAGGGTGAAAGAAGACAAAGAATTATCCGTATTCCAACTTATAAGAAGCGTTTCGTCAGATGATACCTTGAAAATATTAGTTTTAGTCCATTGGTGTGTTTGATCACTTCCTTGACCTGCATTATATTCTTCTGAAGATACTGCCTCGTAAACGATTTCATAAACTGACTCTACTCTAGCGCTAGAACCTACTTTGATAGCATATCTGTCTCCATTCAAACCATCATTATCTGTGCCTTGCTCACCGTATTGAATCTCATATGAGCCATTTAGGAAATCTGTAGTTGCTACTGGCCCCTCAATTAAAATTTGTGATTGGGAATATCGAGCGCCCCGAAAATCATTCTGAAGACTATCTGCAGTCACCATTATTTCTAAATCATCTGATAAAAAATCTTCTAATCCAAATGAAGTATCTACATTGGAACCATAAAAACCAGCCACAAGAGTCAATATAATCACTGTTGATATTATAGCACCAGGATATTGATCAACTACTTCTGCAGCGCGTGATATTGAACTTTCTACTATTTCTGAACTTTTTACCTCAGTAAGATTGTCTTCAGAATTTGAATCTAAAAGAAATCTAAGTGATGTGTAAAATAACAATGTTAAAATAAAAGATGTGAAAATTCCAATAGCACATAATAAACTAAAATCTCTTACTGGTCCAACTCCTGCACTAATACCTGACAAAAAAGCTATAACTGTTGTAAACATAGCTAATGTAAGTGCTTGGCCTGTGTGTAACTGTGCATCCAATAGTGATTCTTCAACAGAATTACCTCCTTTTAGCCCCTCTTGGTATCTACGACTTATGTGAACTGCAAAGTCAATTCCTAAACCAACTACTAAAGGTATAACTGCTACTGCTAAAGCAGTTAACTGAATACCTAAAATACCTGCAAAAGAGAATGTCCAAAAAACTGACAAAATTAATGTTAGAATTGGAAATAATACGTAACTCCAATCCTTAAAAGACAACCATAGCAATATTGTAGTTACTACCAACATCCCTAAAGCCATCAACACATTTGTTTGCTGAGTTGATTGATCTACGTCATAAGCAAGTAAATCTACCGAAAAAGCATCTGCTTGAATCTCGCTACCTGAATTAGAATTATGCTCATCGGCTAAAACTCTGATTTTTTGACCAACATCCTTTTTCTGTTCAGTATTCAAATCAGGGTCAAGATTAATCATTATTATTGTAGAAGTAGCAATAGGTGCTGTCCTTACACCATCATTATCGAAATCTAATACAGGGTCCATTTTCAGATTCTTATCAACTAAAACATCGGTAACAAAATCAACTTCATTCCATGTGTAATTTCCACCGCTCTGGGTTGATATAGAATCAAATACAAATTGCCAAGGCTCTTCTTCCTGTGAAAGAAGGGCAAGTGAAAGACCTGAATCAATCAATGCTGAATCGAAGAAATCTGCAACAGAAAGAACATCTTGGACGCCTGTAATCTTAGTACAGTCATTATGAAGTTGAAGAATATCATTCAAATTATCTATAGTTAAGACATTACCTCCTACAACGGAAGTTAAGTAAAGCTGAACAACACTAGAATCACGTCCAAAATCTTCATTAATTTCATCATAAGTTTCAACCTCATTAGATTGTGGAAGAAATGCTTGAACATCTGTTTCAAACTGAACTTGAAGAATAAATGGTGAGATTATTAATGTGAAAAGAGCTACGAACAGAATTATCTGCCTTGGGCTGTCGATTGGAAGCCTTGCATAACGCTCTATCATGTTGCCTTGCATAAGACGCTCGGTTAAAACTTGTCTGTCAGCGCCCTAAACGCCTTTTACGCTTCTGAAAGGAACGAATTGCTCGCAAAAAGTCTATTTTTCTCATATCTGGCCAAAAGACGTCAGCAAAGTATAATTCTGAGTAAGCAAGTTGCCACAAAAGAAAATTGCTAATTCTCTCTTCACCTGAAGTTCTTAAAATTAAATCAGGATCAGGCAATCCACTAGTATACAAATTCGAAGATATCAATTGAGCATCTATATCACTTGGTTCTATCTCACCACTCTTAACTTTCTTAGCTATCTTTTCCATAGATCTAACTAATT
>JAKURQ010000089.1 GCA_022449785.1 Candidatus Poseidoniia archaeon | reverse complement strand
CATTCTGAGCATTGGGTGGCATCATAGTAACTGAGGTCTTAATATTACCAGAAGAATCTACCCACTTGACAACCCTTCCACCATTGAAAGGTCTGTACCATGTACTTGAAACCTTCCAGTTGGACATTCCTAATGAGGTAGCTTCATCAATGTTGGAAGATATATCTGTACCAGAAGTAAATCCATTAAAAGGATCATAGTGTGGTGTACCACTTACTGTGAACTTCTTTCCGTAGCTAACTACGTTCTGGCTTGGTATCTGTATTTTGGATTTGTTTGCTGTGCTGGAAGTGTCTTGGGCTATTAGTTCTATGCCATGAAAATCTATATCAGTGGCTGGCATAGTAAATTTTATTGTATTAATTCCTAATGCTGTATCTGATGATAAAGAAGATGAAGATGTAATATCTATATTTCTAAGCATACCAACACTTACATACCTAGATACATTTAAAGGGGAATCTGCTGTTGATTTTAAATCAAGTGCCGAATGTGCTGTAACCCCATTTACTGTAATTGCTAAAGTTCTACTAGATGCTGTGTAACTCCTTATTATGATATTAATATCATTAAAATATCCTGTTATTTCAAGAAAAGTTCCTGCTCTATTTGATGAAAAAAAGTTACCCCAATGATTATTAACCATATAATTACTGCCACTAGGGAAATTACCGACTCTAATATTTTCTCTACCATCAAGACTAAAAATTTCTTCACCATGAGTAGCTGTTTCCTGTTCTAGTTTTTGCATTGACCTAAAAGTATACCTCTGACTCCCAAAATGAGAACCTATGCGTGGGTCTTTTATAGGCTTCGATCCTTTTATATCAGTATAATAATATTTTCTGCCGTCAGATTGTGCAGTTCCGTATGCACCAGAATGAGAACCAACATCTGAATTCACTAATAATACAGTTTCGGCAGAAGTTGGATTAGTGATATTAGTTGCAGATGAATATGTTCCACCAGTAGTAGTAAGTGCAGTTGGGGCTGCAAAATTACCAGTATAAACTGCTTTACCTTTAACAATTCTAATCATATTCATCGACATAGGTGCTGAATAAGTAGTAAAATCAGTTCCATTATCTGTTCTTGTGCCTAGATAAAGATTTGTTCCTGCTGCGAAATTTAAAGCATTTGTTCCTTGTGCAAACATTGTTCCATCAACGTATACTTTTGTCTCATTACTACCAGTACCAGACCTTACTATTGCAAAATGATGCCAAGTTGTAGTTCTAGTACGAGCCGCACCAATACCAACACTAGTTCCACCAACATTAGAAAAAAATTCAAGATTACTATAATGTGACAACTTCCATGTATTACTTGAATCAACCCACATAGTCAGAAGTCCATTTGTCACAGTTGCATCATGAAATTTTGCCCACATTTCTATAGTAAAATCTCCTGTACCAAATGCAAAATCTGAGTGTCCAGCAACTCTTAGTTGTGAAAGTCCACCATCAGTTTCTATAGCTGATTTATGAGAATGGTTTGTATTTTTATTAGCTGGACTATGATATATATTTCGATTACCTTCTAAATAAATAGCATGAGGTGTTGCTGAAGAATCTATTATTTGAGGATCATCACCATCAATTAATCCATGAACAGCAGGATAAAGAACCCCTGGCTGAATATGAGGTTTTACCGCAGTAGTAATTGCACTACCATCTGTAACATCTGCATTAAGTTTTGCTTCAGTTATAGAAGTAGCTGCAATCGCATCTGTGTCTACTGCATTATCTGCAAGTTCAGAAGCACCGATTGCATTAGCTGCAATATCTCCTGCCTCTAGGGTATCACCCGACATTCCTCTAGTTGTTATTTTTGAAAAAGCCATAATTGTTTTTTTACTTATATTTATCCTATGAAGGTTTAGTTGGCCATGTTATATCATCTGGATCTGACTGCTTTGTAATGTCTCTGAGTTCCGTTCTGTAGTCTACCCAATCTGAAGGAATACTTGCGTTTGCATGAGTTTCCTTTG
>JAKURQ010000088.1 GCA_022449785.1 Candidatus Poseidoniia archaeon | reverse complement strand
TCCTCCAGCTTTTTCTATTTTATCTATTAGACCTTCTTCATTTGCTTTATCAAAGTTAATTGAAGATGTGAAAACCCACAAACGGTTGTCATCTATGGTATATTTTTCTAAATATTTTGCAGTTCGTTTTATTTCATCAAATGATGCTTGGGGACATCCAATAGTTACCAAATCTACTTGTTTTTTTGGTGCCAACTCGGCATACCTCTTTTCTAAATCTGAATTGGAGAAATTAATCTCAGCTTGGTATTCTGTTTCCTCAGGTTCTTTTGTAAAACCATCAATAAAGAGCAAAGGACATCCGTAGTTAGCAGCCGCAGCAGTCAATGATTTTTTAGATTCAAAATCCAAGTTTTTTATTCCAAATATATGGGGTATTGGTCCGTATTCTAATTTGAAATGTGGTTGTATTTGCTTTCCAATCCAATCACCAAGTATCGAATAGTCAACAGGTTCGGTTAAATCACAATCAACATTTATTCTCAGATTTGGCAGTCTATTTTCATCAAGCAAAAGGCCATATTCTGGCGTGAATCCACAAAGTGCTGTTGCTACAGCAGATAATCCAGATTCTCTATTTGTTTTTAGACCTGTATAACTATTAGCAAAACAAACAGCATTTGATTCAGCCCATGAAGCGTTTCCTTCAACCTTCAGATTATCATAGGGCGTGCATGAAAGTGTTAATTCTATACCCAATTTTTCATAGGCATCCAAAATAATTTGTTGTTTTTCAACATAATCTTTTACAGGAATATCCATTTCTTTGAATTTTGTTCTATCACATCCTGCAGAATTCAAAGTTGTTTCCACGGCAGTCTTTACATTTTCTTCAGAACCTAAATCCTTTAAGAATCTGATTAATCCATCACCGCCAGTTAGTGGAGATACGCCTGAAACATGGGCTGATACAACAGGTACTAATTTTTCTGCATTAGCAGCTTCCCCTAAGTCAATTAAAAGTCTAATCGCTTTTTGTTTAGTAGGGCCTTGTCCCCCTTCTAACATTTCCAGTTGCTCGGAATTTAAATTCATTAATCTAAATAATCTTCCAATTTCACTTTCATACCAGGCTTAGGCCTAGCAAAATCATCTTTATCTCTGTCTAGAGGAATTGTACAATCAAATCCAACTTTTACAGTTTCTCTAGTTTCAGGATTAGAACTAGGATCTAATGATGAACCTTTAACACCAGTTTTCACGACAAGTCCTGAATCACCTTGAAAACGTGTTGCCATAGCCCATTCCACTGATTCAGGATCGGTGACGTCTATATCTGAATCTACAATCCACACATGTTTCATTGAAGCGTGACCTGCAAAAGCAGCTTCTATTGCTTTCATACCATCATCTTCTTTCTTTTTGTTTATAGCTACAACTCCATGCAACCAAGATCCACCTCCGTGCGTCATAAAGACATCATGGCAATCTACAACTTTATTTACAGAATTAAAGATAGTTGGTTCTCTTGGCATACCCATCAAAACCTTGTGTTCAGGACCACTAGGAAGTAGTGCATGGAAAACGGAATCATCTCTGATAAAAATACGTTTTATTTTGGCGACATGCTGCTGCCGAATTATATCTGGTGTATCTGTTAAGTCAACGAACGGCCCCTCATCATGCATTTCTCCAGTGAATTCGCAAATCATTACCACTTCTGATTGAGGAATGGTATGACCTGCTAGTTCAATTACAGGTGAATCAGCTAACGCATTTGCTACAGCCATTTCATCTTCTTCTATTCCAAAAGATGTTGCAGCCCCAAGTAATACAGGCACTGAAACTCCATTACAGTATGCGAATTCTTTCAAGCCTCTATCCATGTAATCCTTTAGATGTCTGTCTAATATTCTTAATACAAGATGTTGATTATCTATTTTCATAGCACGGTGAAAAGATAAATTTCTTCCGTATTCTTTATCATGAGCTACAGCCATTGCAGATGAAATGTATGGCCCGCCATCAATTGGTTGATGAGTAAGTAGTGGCAATCTTTCCAATGCGGGTTGAATTTCTTTGTTAGTATCAGCC
>JAKURQ010000087.1 GCA_022449785.1 Candidatus Poseidoniia archaeon | reverse complement strand
CTCTAAAATCTCGCTCAGATGTTTCTTTATCACGTGTATTCAAATTTAGACACACAGACATAGAATGGGAAGGTGTACCTGTTGTAGCTGCGAACATGGATACTACTGGAACTTTTGAAATGGCTAAAGCACTCCAAAAGAACAAAATGATGACATGCTTGCAAAAATTTTATTCTGTTAAAGAAATCAAAGAGGCAATAGAGGGAGGAATGAACCCAGATAATATTGCAGTAACTTCTGGATCAACTAAAGAAAGTTTAGAACTGTTAAAGAGAAAAATGGCAATTCATAAGCAATTAAAATTTATTTGTCTTGATGTTGCAAATGGATATCGAGAAGACTTTCTTCAATTTGTGAGAAGAACCCGCAAAGAATTTAATGATAAAATTATTATTGCAGGGAATGTAGCAACTAGGGAAATGACAGAAGCATTAATTCTTGCAGGTGCTGACATTGTAAAAGTTGGAATTGGTCCTGGTTCTGTCTGTACGACTCGAAAAGTAGCTGGTGTCGGTTATCCTCAATTATCTGCAATTTCTGAGTGCTCAGATGCAGCTCATGGACTAGCTGGTCATGTTATGTCTGATGGAGGTTGTACCTCCCCAGGTGATGTGGCAAAAGCATTTGCAGCTGGAGCTGATTTTGTTATGCTCGGAGGAATGCTTGCAGGGCATGACGAATCTGGTGGAGAATTAAAGACAAAAGAAGATGGAAAACAATACAAATCTTTCTATGGTATGAGTTCAGCGAAAGCTATGGAAACTTATTTTGGAGAAGTAGCAAAGCACAGAGCACCTGAAGGAAAAGAAGTCGAAGTACCATATAGAGGACCTGTTGAGATTACAGTCCAGTCAATATTAGGGGGTATTCGTTCTGCTTGTTCATATGTTGGTGCAAGAAGAATTAAAGATTTGCCAAAATGTACTACTTTTGTTAGAGTAACTATTACAACTAACGAAATATATACAATACACGAAAATAATTGAACAAATTTAATAAACTTATCTGTTATGACTTAAAATGGCAGAGAGAGTCATAACGGAAGCTGGCAAGACTTTTAGCGAATTTAGTCTGCTAACAAATTTTACTCCCAAAGATTGTACTCTACAAAAAATAACTCTGAATAGTAAACTAAATGGAATGGAATTAAGGCTTCCATTTATGAGTGCTGCAATGACGTCAGTAACTGGCTATGAAATGGCTTTATCCTTGGGAAAAGAAGGAGGTATTGGGATTCTTCCAGCAAGACTTTCAATTAAAGAACAAGTAGATATTATTGAAAAAATTAAAGGTTATGAAATGGGTTTTGTGGAGGATCCAATAACTGTAAGAGAAACTGCTACAATTGATGAAGTAGTTAGACTTGTAGAGAAACATGGACATTCTAAAGTACCAATAGCTGATAGAAATAACGTATTTCTTGGTTTATTCAGTTTTGATAAATATTTAGAAACAAATGCAACACCTGGAGACAATGTTACAAGTATAATGATTAAGCCAGATGAATTGCCCTGCATACGTAATTCAAATATTAGCCTAGAAGAAGCTAAGGCTGAATTGACTGAGAAAAATTATTTGATTGTATTAGATGAATTAAGTAGATTAGTAAAAATAGCATTTAGAAAAGATGTTGAGAAGATAGCCGTTGGTGCTGCAATTTCAACACATAAGGGATGGAAAAAGAGAGCTAAGGCATGCATTGATGCTGGTGCTGACATAATTGTTGTAGATACATCGGATGGTTACAATGAATTTACTTCTAAAGTTATCAAAGAATTTAAGGAAATGAACGACTCAGTGCCAATTTGCGTTGGTAATATAATAACTTATGAAGGGGCAAAATATCTAATGGACAATGGTGCAGATTTAGTTAAGATAGGTATGTCTTCTGGATCTATTTGCACCACTCAAAGAGAAAAAGCAACAGGAAGAGCTCCTATGACTGCTTTACTTGAAGCTGCTCGAGCAAGGGAAGATTTTCAGAAGGAATCAGGAAAATATATCCCTTTAGTTTTTTATGGAGGTGTCTCAGCTGCTGGACATATGATTATAGCCCTTACAGTTGCTGATATTGTAATGATGGGAGGATATTTCAACCATTTTTTTGAGGCTGAGGGTGAG
>JAKURQ010000086.1 GCA_022449785.1 Candidatus Poseidoniia archaeon | reverse complement strand
CTTTCATCATAGAAGTCTCCCTCAAGAGTGCCTGAAATAGTACAAGATTCTGTTTTGACAGTAATGACTGCTGAAGAAACTAAAAAATTCTCTGTATCGAAAAGATATATCAAATGTGAAATGTAATTTACAAGTAAGGAATCTAAGGTTGTAGCTTTGATTTCTATCTTAAAATTGGTTTTTTTGTTTGGTAAACTTCCTCCAGTAACGATTTCTGTGAAAGCTAAACTAACTTCATTGAAGGCTTCGGATAATGTAGGGCTCTCAACACGTATTCCGGCATCCGCAGTATGTTCAAAAATTTCGCGCAATTTGTTTACCAATAAGAGACTAATAAAAATGGTAGCGGGGGATGGATTTGAACCATCGATCTCCGGGTTATGAGCCCGACGGGATTTCCTAGCTACCCCACCCCGCTACGTCAAAACTAGGGTTAATCTGGCTCCAGAGTATTCCTGTCTAAAATAAGCCTGATATAAAATCTTGTTAGTAATAACTGATAAATATATTGTTATCATAAACTCTTTGTGACTGATGTATTATCAATTGAAGAAATCAAAAAACAAATAGAGAATTTAACGACTCAAGATATTCTTTTGATACTTGGAATAGGTATAGTTTTACTCTACATTATTTTAACAAAAACTAAAAGAGGCAGAGCAGTAAGGAAGAAATTCAGAATCTTACCCAAACTAATTCCAATAGAAGATGATTATGAAACTGAAGTTAAAGAACCTGAGAACTTAGATGGGAGCAGCAGACAACTTAAAGGGGAAATTATTGAAAATGAACATGACATTCTAAATGAATTATTGGGTCAAGAAGGAACTGAAAAATTAGAAGATTTTGATGAGGAAGACACGATGTCCATTCATGAACACGATGAAAACATTCCTTTAGCCAATCAAAATTTTAGTAGTATGAGTGGACAAGTAAAATCTGTGTCTGATGA
Source organism: Candidatus Poseidoniia archaeon (assembly GCA_022449785.1). Classification (GTDB taxonomy): domain Archaea; phylum Thermoplasmatota; class Poseidoniia; order MGIII; family CG-Epi1; genus CG-Epi1. The sequence continues at coordinate 1,209 of JAKURQ010000086.1, read as the reverse complement.
ACAAGAATTTTGTGCTGTATGTAAAAAACCTGTCAAACCAGAATGGAAAGCTTGCCCTTTTTGTGGTGAATTTCTTGAGGAATACGAAGATTAAACTCTTTTACGTTTCAAGACTGTGAATAATACTAGAACAAAAACTGTCAACAAATGGCTAGGTCCATATAGAAGTGGATCATCACTATCGCCCTCTCCCTTATCTGATGACTTTTCGCCAACTACTAAGGGAAGAGTAATCGAATTATCAAACCTATTGCTATTTGATTCAGCAACTTTCTGCTCAAAATCAACATAAATCTTCAAGGTCTTAGAACCGGAGGAAGGATTTTCCCATTGAAGAATAACTGGTTCATTACCAAATCCGCCGATTCCTTGTACCAAATTGTATTCATCGATAACTCTAGAACCTTCATACAACTTGACTGTAAAAGAACCCGTACTTTGGCCACCATTATTGAAGACTATTAATTGAATCTGAATTGGTTCCGTGGCCCTAACATCTGATTCAGTCAATATTGAAATGGGTTTTCCATTAACAAGAACGTCATCTAAACTAACTGACAAATCAGAGATTTTATCTAATGGTATATCCATGATTATAGATGCTGACAAAGTTGCTGAGCCATCACCTGGGGAGATAGAATCGGCTGTTAAAACAAATGTAACGGGGTCGCCTAAAATGTCATCATAGTTTACAGGTCTCACAACTACATCTATCTTCTGGGAGGCTGATTTGTCTATTGTAACTGCTGAAATCTCATTTCCGTCTATTTCGGTCCTAATTGTCCAATCACTACGTGCAGTTGTTGCATCTAATTTGTAAGTGTCTCTATCGCTACCTGTATTTCTAAGGTTAACACTAAATGTATAATATCCATCAATATCTAGTTGTTCTGGATCTATCCTGACTTCATCTGGTGATGAAAGGAACGCTACACCGTAAGTTCTTACAGTTGTTTCTAATTTAATTTCGTCATAAATGTTTGAATTTCCAGAAGAAACTACTCTTACTGTAACTTTTTCTTTGCTACCACCTGGTGCAGAGACTGGTGCTTCGACTCTAACTTGAACATAGCCATATAGGCCTGCAGTTAGATCAAGTTCGGATTGGGATTTTAGAGTAGCTTCCCAACCTGATGGTAAATCAGAGTCATCGATTTCGACTGTGAAGATATCTCTTGTATTACCTTCATTAAGAACAAGGAATTCATA
>JAKURQ010000085.1 GCA_022449785.1 Candidatus Poseidoniia archaeon | reverse complement strand
CTATGATTTCAGCTTTAATTTCAATAGGATTACTAGCAATATTCCGTAGAAAGTAAGACCACCACCTTATGACACCCCTTTGTTTTGGGTATTATGGCCAAAAATATACGAAGTCAGCTCAAAAGTACTCGTCAGAGGATACGATGGCGCGGGGAGGGGGATTTGAACCCCCGTGGGATAAATCCCATTGGATTAGCAATCCAACGCAATGGCCAGACTATGCGACCCCCGCTAATTCGTCTCGACCAACCGGCCATATAAGGCAATTACGCTGAAACCCGAACCATTAAAGTGCCAAGTCAATTACTATGATGTGAATATTAATCTGGTAACTTCCAATTCTGGAAAAGTCGAAGAATTAACTTACATTCTGAAGCCTTTTGGTCACAATGCATCACAATTGAAAGTAGAATGTCCTGAAATCCAAGCTTCTACTTTGGAAGCCGTGGTTGATTTTGGATTAGATTGGTTAGCCGCTAAGAAAATCCAAACACCTTTCATAATAGATGACGCAGGCATCTTCATTGAAGCGTTACAAAATTTCCCTGGTGTTTATTCACGTTATGTGTATGACACAATTGGCCTTCAAGGAGTATTGAAACAAATGGAAGGTCTGGAAGATAGATCTACATCCTTTAAGTGTGTAATTGGGTTGATGCTTGAAGATGGTACCAAACACAAATTTGTAGGAGAATGCAAAGGAGATCTTATCTACGAAAAGAGAGGTACAGGTGGTTTTGGTTATGATCCAATTTTTATTCCCGAAGGTTATGATAAAACATTTTCTGAATTATCTCCAAAAGAGAAAAATGCTGTTAGCCATCGTGGACGAGCAATGAAAAAATTAGTGGATTTTTTGGCTGAGTTGTAATAATGGATATATGCAAAAATTGCCTAGAGCCAATACCCGAATCACAAATCTATTGCAGTATGAAATGCTGGCAAGAGCATAGAAATCCGTCATCTCAGGTTTCAGAAGGACCTAGCCCTCCCCTCAACATCTCGGAATGGATTAAGGCACAAGCAAAGGCTTGGGGTTCTATTATCGGAATGTTCTTTTCGTTATTCATATTATTGCTTGTAATCGCAACTTTCATTGAGGATTTTCAGCTATATTTGATATCCTCTACAATTATCTTATCAATATTTGTATTTCTTGTTCTTAGATATGTATACGATTCAAATGAGATAACTAAATTGCTAAAATTTCCGAAAACGATTGATACATGGAAACTAATTGGCATAGCTCTTGCAATAGATATTTTCGTAGTAAAACCACTTCATGTAGCTATCTCTTTTCATTTTTTCCCAGACCTGCAAGAACAAGAAGTCATTACTGCTTTAGAAGAGATGTCTCAAATTTCGGCCATAATTACAGCGTTCTCAGTATCTATTCTAACGCCTATTCTGGAAGAACTTCTGTTTAGGGGTTTTATCCTTGGTATGTTTCTAAAATGCTACAACGAGAAAGTAGCAATACTACTTTCAGCCATAATTTTTGCTATTGTCCATGAACCAGTTGCAATAGGCATGGCATTTGGTGGCGGATTAATTTATGGTTGGCTTCGTGTTAGAACTGGTAGTATAGTACCAAGTACACTTCTGCATATATTTTGGAATAGTTTTGTTAGTATAATAGTAATAATTTACTAGACCGCGTTTCATATATAGCGTGAATTTTGCGCTTCTGTGAAGCACATCTTAGTATGTGTGGCTTGGCCTTACGCCAATGGACCATTACATTTGGGCCATATGGCTGGGTGCTATTTGCCACCAGACATATTCGCAAGATACCATCGTTTGAAGGGAAACAAGGTTCTGATGGTTAGTGGAAGCGATATGCATGGCACCCCAATAACAGTCACGGCACAGCAAGAAGGTAAAACACCTGAGGAAGTGGCAATGCATTATCATGCAATTAATAGTAAATCAATAGAAGATATGGGAATATCCTTTGATTTATTTTCACATACACATACAGAAGAACATTTTGAGGCAGCTAGATGGATTTTAGACACTCTTGACAAGGCAGGTTACATTGAACCTAGAGTTTCAGAGGAACCATATGATCCCGTTGCAAAACAATTTTTGCCTGATAGATATGTAGAAGGAACCTGTCCACACTGTGATTATGAATCTGCTAGAGGTGACCAATGTGATAATTGCGGGAAGACGTTGGATTCAAA
>JAKURQ010000084.1 GCA_022449785.1 Candidatus Poseidoniia archaeon | reverse complement strand
ATGCTAAAGAAAGGGGTGTTTTAGCTTTCTTTCAACAATTTAATTAATGAATCTACATAAGAAAGTTCTACAATTACTAAAATTTTAGATTTATCAAAATTTGATTTAATATTCTTCACCATTGCCTGAACCCTATCATCCTCAAGTTTTGCAAATCCTGCAATTTCACGTATTGAATTTTCCATATTTACAACAATATCTTGTGCAGTGTCGCCCTCAATTCCTCTCTTAGCCATCTTCTTTTCTAAACGCCCTCTTTTGTAAAGTTGCCAAGTTGAAACATTAGATGTATAAGATTCAGTAAACGACTCTTCATCCATGTCTATTCCAATAACTTCTAGATTTTTAGAATCGGAAACTTCTATTGCTTTACTAAAAGAAGGAGGAGGCAATCTAACTCCAGTCTCACCTACAACTTTGCGTAAACTAAGTCCATAAATCTCATCCCATCCAGACATATCATATGGTTGACCATCCCATTCTCTTGTTCCTTTAATCTCCTCCGGACCTATGCTCAGTGCGACTAAATCTGGCTTAAATGATTCTATTTCAGATTCAACTATTTCAGCTTCTGAAACTAAGCCTTTAACTGTAGATAGAAATCGGATTTGCGTGTCGCCAATTGTAACTGTTTGAGGATTCATCCTGATTTGTGAAGAGAGTGGCTACTAAAAACTCCGAGGTTTGCATCTGTGGTTCTCAAAACAAGACTTACAGAGGACCTCGGAACAAGTTTTACAATTATTAGTAGATAAATTTCCGCACTGCTTACAATTACCTGCTATCACTCAGTACCTTCCCACCGTGAGAAAATTTCTGAGTCATAGCCAAGAAGATCTAAAACTCTTCCCACAATGAAATTTATGTTGTCGTCTAATGTCTTTGGTTTATTATAAAAAGCTGGAGAGGCTGGTGTAATAATTGCGCCTGCATTAGATAACTTTAACATATTTTCTATGTATATTGTATTCAATGGTGTTTCTCTTGGTACAAGAATCAATTGTCTTCTCTCTTTCAGCATTACTAAAGCAGCTCTTGTAACTAAATTATCTGAAATACCTGCTGCCAATTTACCAAGTGTAGTTCCCGAACAGGGAACAATGGCCATGGCCTTTGCTTTGAAAGAGCCTGATGAAATACTAGCTGCAAGATTGCTATTGTCATGAACTACATCAGCTAATCCAAGAACATCATCCCAGCTGCGACCATCACCTTCGTGATCATTAACCAGACTAGCAGAAGGGCTACAAGTTAGATGAACTTCTACATCAAACTCTTTTAGCACTTCTAAAAGACGAATTCCATAAGGAATTCCAGAAGCGCCTGTAATTCCTACCACTACTCTATCCATGGTCTTCCCTATTTTGGGGATTCTTATAACCTTTGTTTAATGCCTAACTATAGACAGATAAGCGTATAAGTGCGCATATTTCAGATATATTATGAATGGTCGGTTTACCGCACCTGGAAAAATTATTCTGTTTGGAGAACATGCCGTAGTTTATGGTAAACCTGCAATAGCAATTCCAGTATCTGGAATGAGGGCCTCAGCATGGAGTGAAGATAGCGAAAATGGATTAACAATAAATGCCTTGGATTTAGGTAAGAAATTCAACTTGAAAAGTGAGAATAATCAATTTAGTGTTTTGGCGCAGTCAATACTGGCTAAAAATAACCAAAATGAACCAAATTTGACCATAAATTTATCGTCTAAACTGCCACAAGGATCAGGAATGGGTAGTAGTGCGGCTACATCTACTGCTGTTTGTAGAGCGTTATCTGGATATTTAGGAATAAACTTAGCTGAGAATGAAATTTCAGAACTTGTATTCGATGCTGAAAAAGTAGTACATGGCACACCAAGTGGAATTGATAATACAGTAGTCGCATATGAAATGCCTGTTTATTTTATCAAAGGAGAGAAGCCAAAAACATTCGAACCTGGTAAAGAATTCTTCTTAGTAATTGGAGATACAGGAATCGAAGCATCTACAAAACAAACTGTGAGTAATGTTAGAAATAGCTGGGAAAAAGAACCTGGTTTGATGAATGGATATTTTGATGAAATTGAAAGAGTGACAAAAAACGGGAAAAAAGCTATTGAAGAAGGAGATGCAGAAATGGTTGGAGAAATAATGGATGAGAATCACGATTTATTAAATTCAATAGGGGTTGGACACGAAGAATTAGAAAAATTAATAGAAATTGCAAAAAATGCAGGAGCTCTTGGTGCTAAACTGACTGG
>JAKURQ010000083.1 GCA_022449785.1 Candidatus Poseidoniia archaeon | reverse complement strand
TTGGGCAGCCGCCTCCTCCTGCAACAAGATGGTGCAAATATGAAAGGTAAATAGAATCTATTAAACCAATAATTGATAAAATCATGATTATGGTCAGGGTTCTATCTTCCTGTTCAGTATCCATATTTATGATTCAATAAAGACATATAAAAAATGTTTGACCAGAACAAATCATTAATTGCACTGTGCTAATGGTGATTCAGTGATACTCTATGCATGGTCCTAATGAAGGTGTAAGTGATGAGACAGACGAAGCAAACTCTGCTGTAAAGATTGTCGGAGGTAACGTTTTCGTAGAGCTTGATCCAGATCACCCTGGATTCAAGGATGAAGGATACAGAGAGAGAAGAAATGAGATTGCAAAGATTGCTCTTGAATGGAATGAAATGTCTATGGAAGAAAGAAGGACAAAGAAAATTCCTCATGCGCCTTATTCAGAAGGGGAAGACGCCGTATGGGCTGCAATCATGGAACGAATTACGCCAGTTCATGAAAAATACGCTTGTAAACAATATCTAGATAATGCAAAAAAATTAGGTCTTCCTGAGGATAGGATTCCTCAATTACAAGAAGTAAGTGAAAGATTAGAAGAAATGACGGGATTTAGACAGGAACCTGTTGGTGGATTAGTACATCCAAAAACATTCCATACTGCTCTTGCAAACAAAGTATTCCTTTCAACACAATATATTAGACATTCATCAAGGCCATTTTACACTCCGGAACCTGATGTAGTGCACGAGCTCGTTGGGCATACTGCAATGCTAGGAGTCCCTGAGTGGGCTGAATTAAATGTTCTATTTGGAGAAGCTGATATGAGGACCGAAAGTGAAGCTGCAATCAATCGGTTGGGATCTGTCTATTGGTATGTTCTAGAATTTGGTGCATGTCGTGAAAATGGACAAGTAAAAGCTGTAGGGCCAGGATTGCTCTCTTCGTTTGGAGAAATGGAACATGCATGTGCTTCTGGTGAAGTTGAATATAGAAAGCCTAATTTTGAAGAAATGGAAACTCTTCCATATGATGTTACAAAATATCAACCAATCTTATACATCTGGGATTCTTTCGAAGAAATGTATGAGAAAACTAAAGAGTTTGCAATGAAATGGGGAACTGATGAAGATCCTCGTAAAGATTTACATCAATAATTATTCTTCGTAGGCAAATTCTTTCAATTTTTCTAGAGAAACCATCTCTAAAGCTGATTCATGAGTTGCTTCGAGAATAACTTGTGGTGCCATTCCTGAATCATAGGCTTCAACCCATCTAGACAAACAAAGACACCATCTATCTCCCTCTTTCAAACCTGAAAATCCTGGACCAGGTGAACTAAGATCGTTTCCAGCTCCTTTTGAAAATGCTAAGAAAATATCAGTCATTACTACACAAACTACATGCCTTCCAAAATCGCGATTATCTGTATTACAGCAACCATCACGAAACCAGCCAGTCATTGGATCTGTAGAACATGGCTCAAGCTTACCGCCTAAGACGTTGATTGATTCTTCCATTCTATTTTTCTCGGTTTTCTCGAAGATTATCTATTATTGTAAAGGCAAGTGCAGCTCGTTCATTACGTGAAAAATCTGATTCTAATGTATCAATTATATTTTTAATTTTTTTAGAAGATTCAGGGTCTTTTTCTGCAAGCTCTTTTGCATGCTCCATTTGAGCTTCGTTTATGCAATAAACTGAATCTCCGCCAAGTATAGATATTGGGCTAAGAACCATATTTAGACCGAAAAACCTGTATCTACGTTTGGTGCAGGGTCACCTGTACTGAAACTGGAACCACAACCACAAGAGCCCTTAGCATTTGAATTTGTAAGTCTGAATCCAGGTTCTATTAGATCATTTGAAAAATCAATCGTAAGGCCGTCCAAATAGACTGAACTTATTTTGTCTGCAACAATACGAAGTTTATCTTCTGAATAGTATACTTCATCTACATCACTCATGTTATCATCTAAGACTGCATCGTATGTATTTCCTGAACAACCGCCAGATCTAACACCTATACGGAGAAATATCTCATCAGAGATTCCCATGTCGTAAAGTCTTGATTTTGCCGTCTCGGTCACCTTAATGTCCATGATATTCTTAATTTCAAGGTGATTTAATAGTTACTGTATACTATAATCGTATAAAGTAGGCAAAAGTAGGGCTCATGTGAGAATATTCGTTATTCTATTAGCATTGATGCTTTTTGCCCCCGTAAACAAGGCTGAACCTAGCCCTATGGAACAGTCTTACGAAGGTAATCCAATCGTCGTAATTAATTTGACATATGAGGCCGGAATTGGTGGTGG
>JAKURQ010000082.1 GCA_022449785.1 Candidatus Poseidoniia archaeon | reverse complement strand
CATACCCCTCACTGATGAGATACTTGGAAATCTTTTCCATTTTCTCATATGCTTCTTTATATTGCTTAGGAGTTGGCTTCATGGTTATAATCTTTTTAGTTATTTATTCTTTATGGAAGTTATATTCCAATAGCATTGAATACAATGTTTTCTTAAATGCCTTTAAGTGTTGTATCCTATCTGCTAATTTTTCAAGGTTTTCTGTATGTGGATAGTTCTCCAAATAGAACTCTACAGAATCGTGTAAAAGTCTTACATCATTAATATCACAATTCATCTGTAAGAATGGTTGTTCAAATTCTTCCATTTCCTCACAGATAGATTACTAAAGGTATTTATTTACTAAATAAATTAGTTTTGTCTAGAAATAATGACTGCGCTGATTGACCCAAAAAAATATACCAAGACACTTGACCTATTAAGGTCATTTTTTTTGGCTAAAAATTTCTACGAAGTCCACACACAGAATAGATTAAGTATCCTTGCTGCTTGTGAAGATCCAGAAACCGTCGCAACATATAACTATGGTGGAAATATCTGGCCATTACCACAGACAGGTCAAATGTGGTTAGAGTATGAATTACTCAAAAACCCAGAAGCACCAGGATTCTTTTGCTTATCCACATCATATAGAGCAGAGCCTAATCCTGTTCCAGGTAGACATGAAACAATCTTCCCCATGTTTGAATTTGAAATGCATGGAGGTGTAGATGATCTTCGAGAAATGGAAATGGAATTATGCGAGCATCTTGGAATACCATTAGAACAAGAGAATGTTAAAACTTATGGTCAATGGGCAGATAAGTTTAAAGTGAGAGAATTGGATCACGGACATGAAGCTGCCATTGGTAGAGGTATGATTACTGAATTCCCTGAATGGACATCACCTTTCTGGAATATGTCTAGAAATTCTGATGATACTAGTAGAAAGATTGATGTAATCTTAAATGGTATGGAAACTATTGGTAGTGCTGAACGTAGTACTGATAAAGAACAAATGCGTGAGACCTTCTATACTATCTCTGATGGTGGATACGCACAGATTCTTTATGATAAGTTTGGTAAAGAAAGAGTTGAAGAGGAACTTGATAAATTCCTTGAGTTTGATTTCTTCCCCCGTTCTGGTGGTGGAATAGGAGTTACTCGTATAATGCAAGCGATCCCTGATTAGGGATCCTCAATGTAGGGTGGTGAAATAGGTAAACACAGCAGTCCGTTTAACTGCCGATCAATCATTAGCGTGGTAGATCTTCTTGGTTCGATTCCAAGCCCTACAGTTTAAATTACTATATAGTTTTAGTTGTATTTGAGAATATGAGTTGCGGTACACTTCCAAAAGAAGTAGTTCTCGAAGCATTAAGATGTTGTCGAGATGTATATCCTCATTCAGAGGATTTTCTAGTTAGTAGAAAAGTTGCGGGACATACCATTCTTGCGGTAGAAGGAACTAAAGAGACTACAGATTGGGTAACGAATCTGAAGTTCTTAATTAGAAGAGATGATTGTCACAGGGGATTTAAGAACAATGCTAATAGGACATTAGCACAACTAGTAGTTGCGTATGAAGGATTAAATCCTGAAAGAAAATTAGTTATTACTGGACATTCCCTTGGTGGAGCAACGGCTACATTGATAGCAGATCTTTTATGGGAATCTGGAAATAAAAATGTTGCCCTTATTACTGCTGGTTCACCAAGACCAGGTGGACGTAGATTGAGAAAGAGGATTAAGGATCTTGAACATTACAGGTTTGTACACGGCGATGATATTGTGCCAAAGACTCCTCCTTACCTTGCTGGATATGTTCATACTCATCCAGTTATTAAACTTAAAGATGAGCACAACACCCGATTTGATGGGGTCGCAGACCATAACGTGGGTGACTACTATGATGCAGCAGTAAAATACTTCGAAAATCATAAACATTAAAATGACTTTCTTATTTTTATTATTCAAACCCTTACTACTAATGGCAGTTCGGAAAGTATTTAAAAAACAGATGAAAACTTTCGCTGTTGAAATGCTTGAAGAATATGCTAAAACTACTGATAATGATGTAGATGATCAATTAGTAGCAAGGGTTAAGAAAGCTATGAGATTAGGAGCAGTTTAGTTAAATCCCGATTGGAATTTATGCCACTCAATAGCATTCTTAATTTGGAATGTTCTATTTGCTATTACCTTTATTATTTCTTCTAAAAATTTTAGCATAGTATCATAATATCTTATCTTTAAATCGGCAGCAGTTAATCTTTCATCTGCTTCCATATGTCTTTGTATAGCATCTTTATCCCTAACCTTATAAGGAAAGGGATCTTTTTCATATACCTCTGGATCTGCCTTACCAGTATAATAATTATATCGTTCTAAACGAATTGTATTATAATTGGTTCGTGCTTTTTCACGTAACAAAGTAATAGTATTATAGACTGTATAATACTTTGAATGTAATT
>JAKURQ010000081.1 GCA_022449785.1 Candidatus Poseidoniia archaeon | reverse complement strand
AGATAAATTATCTTGGCTAGAGTTAACATCCATTGATTGCCCTTTCGACAATCTTCTAGGGATAACTTCAAGAGAAAGCAAAGTTATACCTGCATCAATAATTTCTTTTGTTTCTTTCAAATTTCTAAATGGATCGGCCATACAAGCCAACATTTGTCCTTTTTTCATCAACTTAAAATCCGGAATGTTAATCGAAGCAACCAATTCTGAACTCATAACATCCTTCAAGTCAGATACTTTTGCTCCTTTTTCTTTATATTCTGAATCAGAGTATCCTGATTTCTCCCCAGCATTTTTTTCAATTACAACATCAAAGCCTAATTTGGCTAATTTTGGTATTGAAACAGGGACGAGAGAAACTCGCGTCTCATTTTCAGTTCTTTCTTTTGGTATTCCTATACGCATCATTTACACCATTGATTTGTGTGACGACTAAAATAGTCTACAAAGCAGCTTACAAACAGACTCATAAAAGTTTTCCTATTACTTTCCAATTTCACGAGCTATTACTAATCTCTGAACTTCTTGAGTTCCTTCATAAATTTGAGTTATTTTTGCATCTCTGAAAAATCTCTCAACAGGGAATTCAGTTGTGTATCCATATCCTCCTAGAATTTGGACAGCTTTCTCAGAAACCCACATTGCCGTATCACCGGCATTTAGTTTAGCAAATGAAGCTTCCAGAGTGTGTCTTGGTGCTCCATTTTCGTAATGTTGTTGTTTTGCCCAGGCAGCTTTGTAAACTTGTAATCTAGCAGCATCTATCCTAAGAGCCATGTCTGCTAAGTAGTTACCAATAGTCTGATGAGCTGCTATTGGTTTTCCAAAGGTTTCGCGTTCTTTTGAATACTTGAGTGCAGCTTCGTAAGCACCCTGTGCTATCCCTAGTCCTTGGGCAGCAATACCTATTCTTGAGTTGTCTAACGCATTCATTGCAATAGCAAATCCTTTTCCCACATCACCTAAAACATTTTCTTTTGGAACTTTACAATTATCTAGAATTAGTGTACAAGTATCACTTGATCGAATACCTAATTTATCTTCTTTTTTACCTATTTTAAAGCCTTCAAATCCTTTCTCAATAATAAAGCAAGTAACGCCTCCATGCTTTTTCTCACCATAATCAGGATGGTCTGTAACTTTAGCAAAAAGTACGAAAAGATCTGCAGTAGTACCATTTGTCACCCACATCTTTTCACCATTTAGTGTGTAAAAATCACCATCTTCACTTGCCCGTGCAACCATAGCTGCAGCATCAGTTCCAGACCCTGCTTCACTTAGAGAATATGCTCCTAAATATTCTCCAGAAGCAAGTTTTGGTAAATATTTATTTTTTTGTTCTTCATTTCCATTTAATGTAATTGTCATAGAGCATAAACCAACATGAACGGCAACCATCACCCCTAGCGAAGGGTCTACCCGTGATAACTCTTCAATTACAATAGCTTCAGAAATATCATCTAATTTTTGCCCCCCATATGCTTCTGGAATTGTCATTCCAGCAACTCCCAATTCTGCAAATTGTTTGAATTCATCAATAGGTGGTTTCTGTTCTTTATCTCTTTGATGACAAGTAGGACTAGCCACAGTCTCAGCAAAATCACGCACCATATCTCTAATCATTATCTGATCTTCAGTTTCTGAAAAGTCCATTTAGCCACCCATTAGTTTGATTATAGCTTCAGCAGGTTCACCACCACATTCCTCAAGTGCTTCTTTTGCTTTTTCATGTGAAACACCAGCCTGAGAAGCAACTAATTCAATATCTTCTTCTGGAATGCTAGTAGTTTCTTCACCACCACCTAATCCTCTCTCTTGTGGTTCTCCAACAATCTGGTAAGATTGTTGTCCCATCATATTCATAGAAGTAACAGACGGATTGTTGAAGTATATTTCTTTGTCTTTTGTTCTGATAATAACTTCGGTAGCATCAATATCTTCGGTAGAATTTTTTAATTGTTTTTGTAGCTTCTTCATCATTCGGGGATTCATTCGCCCCATTCCTGGCATCATAGTCCTGCTACACCGTGCTGCTAATAAGAATTTATGCTAAGCGATACCTCAGTATGACTGCGATATTTCCTAATCCTGCTAACATCTCGCCCCCATTATGATGTGATGAGATTTCAATTATTTCCGTTCGGTTTTGTTCTGCTACTCTCAATAAGTTTCTTCCTTCTTCACTCCTTGTTGTTTCAGATAAAATTAGCATACTCTCTGCAGCTCCAGCCTCAATTGCTTTTCCAACTTCTATTTTTCCATAGGTACCTATATCTTTCGATATTGCTTCCTTTAATTTTTCTATAGCTGCCATTTCCTCTTGAATCTTAATTTGTGCAACAGCTTTTGGTAATGTTCCTTTACTAATAGCTTCATGAATTCCAGACATTCCTCCTTGTCCTGAATTCTCAACAATACAGCCCGAAAAGATGTCAGGGGCTTCATTTCTACCAACATCTACAAAATCTTCTTTGAGAAAGCCAGGCCCTACTACTACTATAATTGCACCTTTTATGTGAACGTCAACAAGTTGTTTTACAGTCCTTAGATAAAACTCTTTTAATTCTTCACCTCCAGTAGATTTTCCACTACCTGCCCTATTCAGGGTTTTCAGTTCTCTTAAACCG
>JAKURQ010000080.1 GCA_022449785.1 Candidatus Poseidoniia archaeon | reverse complement strand
GTAGAAAGGGGTTTTTCACAAAAGACATGAATGTCTTTATTAAGAGCATGCTTTACAAGCTCTGCATGAGTATCTTCAGGAGAAACTATTGTGATAGCATCCACCTCCACCTCTTCCATCATCCTGAACGGGTCCTTAAATGTTGCAGTTTCTGGGAATTCCTTACTCGCCTTTTCTAATGCTAATTCATTAGGTTCAGCAATGGCTAATAGTCGTGAAGACGGGTAGTTTGCAATCACGTTTGCATGATGCCTGCCGAATCTTCCAAATCCAGCTAGAGCAAAATGGGAGACATCAGTTGTTTTTTTGGACATCAATCAATTTTATTGGAGTTAATCCTTCTCTGATTAGAATGATTAAAGAGGTGTAAAGCCCCTGAATTTAAATTAAATAGAAGATTTTCACCAGATTTGATTTTTTCTTCAGATGGAACCAGAATGGAGATGGTGTTTTCTCCCAATTTCAAATATACAAGTTTTTCAGCTCCTAGAGATTCAACCACAGTAACCGTTCCAGATACTCCCCCTTGAGAAACCAGCTCAATCTCATTTGGTCTAAATCCCATTATAACAGCATTCTCGGCTAAATTTTTTATAGAATCAGGAACAGGAAGTTCTAAAGAATCATTCTTTAAGAATTTCTTTCCATTCTTTTCATTGACTTCCATATTGAGAAAATTCATAGGAGGGCTTCCAATGAATTCTGCAACAAATCGACTTGATGGATATTTGTAGATGTTCTCTGGAGTATCCAACTGAACAACTTCACCTTCATTCATAACTGCCAATCTATGGCCCATAGTCATTGCTTCGACCTGATCATGAGTTACGTAGACCACCGTGCTTTTAAGTTCTCCTGTTAATTCGATTAGTTCCTTACGGGTTTGAAGCCGAAGTAAAGCATCAAGATTTGAGAGAGGCTCATCCATGAGAAAAACTTGAGGATCCCGGACAATGGCTCTTCCTAACGCAACCCTTTGTCTTTGTCCACCTGAAAGCTGACGAGGTTTCCGATCTAGCATCTCTTCTAGATCAAGCATTTTTGCAACACGAAGCACACGTTTTTTTATGTCATCATCATCGAATCTTCGTGCTTTAAGAGCAAATCCAAGGTTCTTCCCTACTGTCATGTGTGAATACAAAGCATAATTCTGGAAAACCATCGCAACGTCTCGCGCTCCAGGTGGAAGGTGGTTCACAGTACGATCTCCGATTTGAATCTCCCCATTGCTTATTGATTCCAACCCTGCAACCATCCTGAGAGTAGTTGTTTTCCCACAACCAGAAGGCCCAACAAACACAAGGAATTCTCCATCAGAAATATCCACACTTACATTATTAACAACAAGTGTATTGCCAAAATATTTATTTAAATTTTTAAGTGAAACAGAAGCCATAATATCCTTCTTATTTTATTGCACCGGCTGAAATGCCGCGGATGAACCAACGTCCAACAATGAGAAAAAGAATGAAAACTGGTAAAGCTGAACCCACAGCACCAGCAGCGGCAAATCCCCAATTGACCCGATATTGACCAAATACGATCCCCGTTAGTCCGATGGGAAGAGTATGAAGGTCATTTGACAGGAGAAGGGTCATTGCAAAAAGGTATTCTGTCCAGGAGACAATAAAAGCAAACATTGCAATGGCAATGATTCCTGGAGCAGCTTGTGGAATAATTATCTGGAACAGAGTCCGAGTCTTGCTTATACCATCAACTGCAGCAGCTTCCTCTAATTCTGGAGGCAAACTTCTTAAGAATGCCTGTAAAAGCCATATCCCAAATGGCACTGCAAAAGCAGTATTCATGAGCGCACAGCCCAAATGGCTGTCTATCAGTGATAAGCCATCAAATATTTTGAAAATTGGCACAACCAACAGTGCAGTTGGAAAAATATAAACACTGAGAAGAAAGAAACTCAACACATTCCTCCCCCTGAATTGAGTACGATACACGCTGTAGGCGCCAGCAACGATCAAAGGAAGTGAAAGGATAACTGTGTATATTGATACAATAGAACTGTTGATAATCCATTTCCAATATGCTGATTTAGCAAAAAGTGAAACGTAATTTTCTAAAGTTATATTTTGAGGAATAAGAGTCTGATTTCTAACCAGTTCCATATTCGGCCGGAATGAAGCAATGAGAATCCAAAGAAAAGGAGCCAGTAAGATAAACATGATCAAAACAATGACCAGCAATCTTAAAATCGAAATGACTGAATAAGAAGAATTCATCTGTTACTTTGATAGATCCTTAAAGGTTTCGTTGGCAAGGATGAATTGTTTTCGATTTAAAAAGATAAAAACAATTGCGAAGATTATCAGAAGTAAAAGAAAAATGATTGCTCCTGCTGAAGCTTTTGAAATGTTGTATCCGTAGAATGCGGTGTCGTACATGAGCACCGGCACAGTTGTAGTGGATACTCCTGGTCCACCACGTGTCATCATCCAGATTATGTCAAAGACATTTGAAGCCCAAAGTGTTCCAACAAGTCCAAGGACGGTAAGCGTAGGCAACAGATTAGGGAATGTGATTGATTTGAACTGAAGCCACATTCCTGCTCCGTCTACTCTTGCAGCTTCATATTCTTCTTCTGGAACGCTCGCCAGAGATGCAAGGAAGATTATGGTTAAAAAAGGTACGTATCTCCAGGAATTAACAAATGTAAGGCTGATACCTGCAATTTCTGGATTGGCAAGAAAAAGCAGAGGTTTTTCTAACATACCCATACCCATCATGGATGTATTTATGATTCCTGAAGTAGCATCAAACATCCAGCGCCAGAGAATAGCAGTCACTGCTGCAGGTACTGCCCAGGGAAGTAAGATCCAAGTTCGCACAAAATTCTGTCCCCTGAAGGGCTGATTTATAAGCAATGCGATTAGAAGCGAGATGATAGTTTGGAATAATCCATTAGCAATGACCCAAACAGCACTTCGACCCAAAGAAGCGATGAAATTCTTGTCTCCAAA
>JAKURQ010000008.1 GCA_022449785.1 Candidatus Poseidoniia archaeon | reverse complement strand
TGTGGTTTCACTAACGCCATTTCTTCGATAATCAACTAGTGGTTCCCATTCAACATCTCTACCCGTAGGGACATCTCCCTCTGTTTCACCCAATGGACTACTTGGATACAAATCACGAACTTCTGTTGGATGACTCAAGATATCAACTCCTCTACACGAGGAACCACTTTATTCATGAAAGCTTCCATATTACGTATTACACGAGGACTATCATGATTAAAGAAGTCAAACCAGGCCATAATACAATCATCTGGATGGAACCTTTCTGCAATTTGCTGAGCTACTTCTTCCACATTACCTATGACTGAATTATCTGCGGCTTTAGAAACCTTCATAGGATCTATAGTTCCTTCAAGTGCACCCCAGTAAGAACTCAAAGATTTTTCTGCTTCCTCTTTTGCAGCTTTTGTTCTCTCAGTTTCTGATAAATTTTGTTCGTCATTGACAAAAACCATTAAGGTTCTTGGCATGTAATTTCTACTCCAAGGCCCTCCATCTGAATGATAACACTTTGACATCCTTTCATGAGTAGCCTCAATTACTTCTGGAGGCGTAATTGAAAGATTGAAAACTTTTACTGGGCGAATTTCATTTATTTCCTTCTGAAGTGAAGGGTCATGCGAACCCAAGATCAAATCTAATAAGTCTCTGTTCCAAGCTTGTGGGATATTTTTGAGATCCTCAAAAACATATCTATTAGGAATTGTGATACTATCTGGAGAATTGGAAATTGAATCTCTTTCAATAACTGCTTTTTGAACATTCTGCCAATCCTCATCACTACGGAAGTTAGAACGTGTAAGAACCGTTTTTCTTATTACATTGCTATTTACTATTTCACCATTTAGTAATCTTAAGAAAATTTCACAAGCCTCTGCAAATATTTGACCTCGTAATGCAGGCCAAGCTGCTTCTTCAACAATATCTCTCGGAACAATACCATATGGTCTGGCCATAAATTCAAAGCGACCTGCAGAAAATCCAATACGTAACTTCCTTTTTTCATCTTTGTCAAGACCATGAAGTGCTAAGAATGAACCAACTCTTTCGGCAATCCCCACTGGCCCTCCATGAGTCAGAAGACTCATCACTGCAGAACCAACATTGATGTTCTTAGTTTTAGCAAACATCAAATGTGCTAATTGGAAGAAATCAGTGCATAAACCAACCTCTCCTTCCCAATGAGGGACGACTGGTTGTTTGTTCATTTTCTGAACTTCTGTCGACAAATGTGCTTGAGCGACCCAAGCAGTTCCAAATCCTAATTTGTCTGCAGCTTCTAATTGCTCAAAAAAGTTAGAGAACATGGTACCTTCATCGGGAGTGAAGTCATCTACAGGAGTTTGAGCGATTGAAAGGAAAACGTCATAATCCATTAAATTGAACCTGTTCTTCCACCATCCACAGGAATACTTGTTCCTCTAACAAAACTAGCTGCTGGTGAAGAAAGAAACGCTACCACCTTACCAAGTTCTGATGGATCTGCTAAACGTCCCTCAGGAACTGTGCTTAACCAAGCGTTTTCTACTTCTTCTTGGCTTATTCCCTTCTGCTCTGAAAGAGTTTTCTTTAATTCAGTAAGTCTCTCTGTATTCGTAAATCCTGGCAAGACATTGTTTATAGTTATAGATGGAGGGAGCTCCTTCGACATTGTTTTTGACCAAGAAGCCATAGCTCCACGTATTGTGTTGCTTACACCCAAACCAGGGATAGGCTCTTTGACCGATGTAGAAATTATATTGATAATTCTTCCATAATTTGCTGTTTTCATGCCGGGTAAAATCAGCTGGACCAATGTCTGGGAGGCTAAAACATGTCTTCGAAAAGCCTTCTCAAAATCATGTGGTGTTGCATCAATAAGTGGGCCTGAAGGAGGGCCTCCTGAATTGTTAATTAAAATTTCAAAGTTACCATTTTTCTCTATCTCTTTTGTTACGGAAATTGTTAAAGAATCTAAATCTTCAAGATCACAATTTAATGTATTTTCTCCAGAAGCACTACGTGACAAAATCACAACTTCAGCACCGCATTCGCTTAAGGAAATGGCTGCCGCTTTTCCGATTCCACTTGTACCTCCACAGACTAATGCTCTTTTGCCATCTAAATTAATCATTTATTCTC
Organism: Candidatus Poseidoniia archaeon; assembly: GCA_022449785.1. Lineage (GTDB taxonomy): Archaea > Thermoplasmatota > Poseidoniia > MGIII > CG-Epi1 > CG-Epi1. The sequence goes on along the minus strand of JAKURQ010000008.1, from coordinate 31,179 downwards.
CTTTAAACTCATAAAAATCTGGATTTTGAAGAGGCGGTAATGCTTCCTTCTTAATCAAAACACTACGAACTGACCAGAGATCAATAAAAACTCGATATTTTGTTGTCATATCTAAATAATCAACTCCTGATGAACCGCCTGTTCCTATTCTTCTACCTATCATACGCTCCACCATGCGTGCATGTGCACTTCGCCAGAGAATCATTGATTCTTCTAATTCAATAAGTGTAGAAATCAACTTACGTGGCCAGGCTAGCAAAGGAAGTTCACGATAGGATTCTATGAAAACTAATCCTGCACGTCTGCGTCGTAAAGATGAATCTTCTTCAAAGAAAGTAACTGCATCTTGATGTGTGTCTGGATACAGTTTTTTGTGTGCTGCGAGGTATTCACTAATGAATCCATTTACCTGGTTTTCATCATCAGGTGAGGCTGAAGTAGACCCTTGAATGGGTGTTCTTTCAAGCCAATCACAAGTTACTTCATACAAAGATTTTTCATTGGAATCATCTTTCCCTGCAGGTTTACCATCAATCCATTTTTTGCCCATAAGAGCTTCCATTTCTCTCATCTGAAATGATTCAAAACCAGATGCAGTTCCAAGCTCATCCCTAAAGTTGAGAAAATCCTGTGGTTCAAGAGTTTCCATCACTTTCCATTGCTGTGCCATCAAGTTGAATGTTTCAATAACTCTATTCATGTGATGAACTGCTTGTGGAAGTTTAGTTTCTTCAACATAATCTGAAGCTAAAATATCCCTTGTACTTCTTAGTTCATTAATTATTAATTTAAACCATAACTCAAAATTTTGATGAACTAAAATAAAATGCAACTCATCGTTACTAATTGACCTTTTTCCACCTTTGACACCTGTCTGTAATTTGAGCAACTCCTCCAGTCTAAGATACTCTGAATACGTTGGTGACATTACGGCCTAATAAGGATTGTATATTATATCGACTGTGTTTGGGGTGATATGTTACTCTGGGCACATGGATTATGGGGAAGTCCAAATGGAAGTAAGATTACGGCCATTCGTGAAAGTGGAATTGAAGCAATTGCACCTGATTTTAATGAAATGGAACTTGTTGACAGAGTAGAACTAATAGAAAAAACAATTGAGAGTGGAGATTTTGTACTCGCCGGATCTAGTTGGGGAGGGCTTGCATGTGCACTAGCTGCGCAAAGAAAACCGACTAAAATCAAAGGATTACTGCTCCTCGCTCCAGCTTTGCATTATCCTGAACATCCAAATAATAATCCTGAAAATTTAATAGCACCTGAAAATATACCTGTAATAATAATACATTCGACTACGGATGATATTGTACCGATTAGTGCTAGTAAAGATTACTTAGAAAGGTCCAAAGAAAACGTCAAACTAATTGAAGTAGATGATAACCATGTTTTAGAAAATTCAATTGAACTTATTATTTCTGAAACTAAGAAATTACTTAATCACTGAAATTCTTTAATTCATTCATCTGAATTTTCACTAGACTCATCTTCGGGAGGAGCGTCGCCTTCACCTTCTTCTGAAGAATTATCTTCATTTTCTTCTTCAGGTTCTTCTTCAGATTCAACTTCAACTGCATCAATTACATCTTCATAGTAATAATCATTATATGATGGTCTATTGTTAGAAGGTAATTCTACAAAACCAGTTCGTTCCATCGTAGCTACATTATGAGCTGTAATTCCCTTTTCACTAATTGCATAGATGTAATCTCCACCTTCCATGAAAATACTACGTCTTACATCTGGATTATCCCACCAGTACTTAGAATCATAGAAAGAAGAATGATCTACTTCATCATAAATTTCAAGATCTTTACCAGGTTCCGCTTTGATAAGCATCAATTTTGATAAATATTCATAACCGCTTGAATAATACATCCTACCATCAATTTCCTTGTAATCTGAATAATATCTGTGTGTTGACATTGGTACTGCTAACAAACCATCTGCTTCCCAATATTGGAAAGCTTTATGCTCATATGTTGCCTCACTGTAAGAATAAGACCAACCATTATCTTCACTTGATGCTGAATTTAGCTGTAATGAACTGGCTAATTTTGGATTTGAAAAATCACTCACGTCGAATATCGAAATCTGTGTTACACCCCAATGTAAACCATCTTCATCGCCTGCAATACCTATTGTAAGAAGATGATCATCACCCATTGGATGAATATAAGTTGAAACACCAGGTATTTCTAATTCTCCAATAACTTTTGGATCTCTAGGCTCACTAAGATCTATAGTCCACAACGGATCTATGTTTCTGAAAGTAACAATGTATGCTTTGTCTCCCATGAACCTTGCCGACCAGATACTTTCATCTGGTGCAATATCTCCTACATGTCCTATTACTTCATATTCAGTTTCATCTGAATTTAGACCTAAAACAAAGACGTGGCTCATCATTGGTTCTGGATCCTCCATCCACCATCTTCCCCACTGCCCAGTAGTAGAACAAACTCGAATATTTCCATTATACTCAGATAAAGAAAATTGATTTTCAATTGTTCCATTTATTCTTCCACTAGCGATATAATCAGTTTGGCCTGGATTAGATATATCAAAAACATGAAGATTTGTCATTTCTTGATACTCTGATTCTTCATCTCCCCAGAACCACCAGGAATCCCAAGCTGATTCTGCCATTACCATTACATTTCCTGAAGCATAAACTGTAGCCCAATTGCTCAAAATATGATCTGCATTAAAACTAAAATTCTCCTCTAATAAATCAAGAGTCATAATAGATGTGATACCTTGCCCTGCGCTATCTGATGCTGCAGCAAAATTTTGGCAATTACCATCGCCTGATTCAGTGTACTTGTGTGTTGTTATCTCATCTCCAGATTTCTCATAAATACGAGGTAAAAGGTCATCTAAAGGAGTTTGATCAATAATTTTGTCGTTATATTCAATTGTTTCATTCATTACTTCCATCCAGATTTGCTCTCTTTTGGAACTATCCCAATCAAGCTGCCAATAGGTACTATAATCTGAGAAATCTAACCATGTTTTTAGACCATAAATCTCCATCCAACCGTAAGAAACCATACGGACTGTGCCTCCAGATTCACGTGCGGTCTGATAATTTCCTTCAATGTAAAGTTCTCTAGTGACTTGAGGTGAACTTCTATTAGTCAAATCCAAAACTGTTAGTTTTGTAAAAGAGGTTGTTCTATAGTAATAATCATACTCATAATACTCATCTTCAACAAAGTCTTCACTTTCTTCTGAGTCATCTGCTTTTCCATCTTCTGATTCGGATGATATTGTATTTGAAGAAGCTGGTTTGGAGTCTTCAACTTCGCGTTTTATTTCCTTTTTGACAAGTTCATCAAGAGGATGTTTTTCCTCGTAATAACTGTAAATATAGACATTAGAATAAACTACTGCTTTATCATCGACTAAAAGCATTTCATTAGGGCGGCCCTCTATAGATATATTTGATAAATATGATACATTACCTGCTTCAGGAATCTCTAAAATATGAACATGGCCTGATGGATATACACCCCAATCATTGTATCCATTATTAACAAGATAAATGTATGAACCATCGGTTTTCACAAAGTCTGCTTCATCTACTCCTTGTTCTTGATTATTAGTTCCTGAATAATCAACTCCTTCTTGACCTCCTGATGAACTCTTGTCTGAAGTGGCTGTGTTTGGAGCTGAACCAACATCTGCATCTGCAGCATCATCCATGGCCATCTCAGGCATTCCTTCCTCTACCATAACCATGTCATCCATGATTCCCCAACCGCCATAGTAATACGAACCTGTTCCTAAATTTACTCTCATTTCTTCTTTCAAATGATCCTTTAAGTCCATCTCAAGAAATCCACAAGTATTGTAGGTTTCCAATAAAGGAGATGAACGTGACCTATCTGATAAAATACTCTCTAAATATGTTGATTGTGATTCTGTTAATGTAGGATTCAAAGGCTCTGAATCGTCACCAAACAATGATGAAAAGTCAAGGCCAGAGCCAAGTGATAAAGTCAAAATTGCAACTGCAAATATTGCAAAAGCGCCGGAAGGAATTCCTCCGGAAGGTTCAGGCTGGAAATCTGAAAAGCTAGATATTGAACTAGGCGTATTCAATGATTTACCAAATATATCGATTTTTTTAGACATTAGGTACAGCTCTTTTATTTTTACTCAGATCTGAAGAAATATTATTTGCAGCATCTAACTTTTCTAAACAACGTTTACAATTGACGTACTTGTTGTCCATTTTTTTCAATTGAGTTAGCTCACCTGTAGTTACTGACCAACCACAAAGTGTTTTGTCGTGCGTTCCTAGCATATGTCTTCGTCTCATAAGTTGAAAAAATCTTTTTTGTATATAAAAGAATGCCAAAAAACTTTGGAATTTTATCATTCTTTCAACTCTATTGTGAACAGTTTTAGTAAAGTCAAAATAGCTTCTTCAATTACTTTATTTTCTTGCACTTCAGACTGTGAAAAATCAATCCCATCTGCTATTTTGTCGACTAAATCTTGCGTAATTACACTATCTTTAAGAAATTTGTAAATTCTCTTATCAGAGAACGCGGTTTGGGCCATGTATTGTGAATTGATGACTAACATTTGACCATTAGCGACTAATTTGTCAATGTGATAATCAACTATTTGTGATGAGAGATCTGCAACGTCTGCAATTTTCCTTTTTGATGCTGGAGCTCCAATCTTAATCGAAGCGAAAAGAATCCTAAATAATTTGTCTGCGTCATCCAAATTATGCTTCAATTTGACATTAATGTCAGACATAATGTAATAACGGTAAACCCGTTTTAAAGTAATGCCAAAAAACTTTGGAACTATTCAAAGTCTAATAATACCTTTCCGATATTTTGCCTATCTTGAATATAATGATGGGCGTCTGCCACCTGTTCAGCAGGAAATACTTTATCAACATGAGGATTGATTTTACCTTTTTCAATCCACTTCATCAAATCGTCTCTTGCTTTTTCTAAATGTTCTAAATTCTTCCAGCGTCCTAAATGTATTCCAAAAACACCTCTATTGCTAGTCATCATCCTCAAAGGATCAAATTTAGGGAATGTCATCCATGACTTGAAGCGTTTCCAATTACTTTTCTTCTTGCCTGGAGCCATATCTGAGATACCAAATGAGCAAACTCTTCCTCCTGATCCTAAACAACGATATGATTGCATTAGATGTTCGCCACCTATAGGATCTAAAACTAATTCTACGCCCTTATTATCAGTCCATTCCATTATCTCGGCTAGAAAATTATCTTTATCTACTGGTAAAACTCCTTTATCACGAACAAAATCATGTTTTTCTGGAGAGCAGGTACCAAATATTGTTTTTGCTCCTGCTATCTTTGCTAATTCAATAGAAGCAAGACCTACACCTCCTGCAACTCCATGAATCAAAATAGATTCTCCTTTTTGCAGAGCTCCTGGATGAATAACCATCAAATATGAAGTGAAATACACTGCTGGAAAGGCTGCTGCAACCTCAAAAGAAATATTTTCTGGAATCTTGAAAACGCCTTTTGAATTAGCAATAGTATGTGTTGAATAGCCTCCATTTGTTCCAGAACCAACAACTCTATCTCCTTTCTTGAATCCTTTGACATCTGGTCCTAATTCATGAATTGTACCTGAAACCTCCATACCTGGAGTAAATGGTGGATTAGGAGCTCCAGGATAGAGACCCATACGTGAAAGAATATCTGCAAAATTAATTCCAGCTTTTGAAACTCTTATGCAAACCTCACCAGGGCCTGGTGTTGGTGTTGGTAATTCTTGAAGTTCAAATCTATCTGGACTTCCGTGTTTTGTTACGACGGCTGCTCTCATCAATCCTCTTCGTAGTAATAATCTAAACCAAGGTGTGTAATGAGAGTCTCGCCCATCAAATGGCGAAGAGTATTTTCTAATTTGACTTTTTGAGCAAATAAATCATGCATTGGATACAAATCAGGTTTACACATTGGAGATTTGAAATAGAAGGACAACCATTCTTGGATTCCATGCATACCTGATCTTTTAGCTAAATCCAAAAATAAGGCTAAATCAAGAACAATAGGTGCTGCCAAAATTGAATCTCTGCATAAGAAGTCAACTTTAATTTGCATTGGATAGCCCAACCATCCTTTGATGTCAATATTGTCCCAACCTTCCTTATTATCGCCACGAGGCGGATAGTAATTGATACGAACTTTATGGTACAAATCACCATATAACTCCGGATATTTTTCCGGTTCTAATATTTCTTCTAAAACTCCTAATTTTGAAACTTCTTTTGTTTTAAATGATTCAGGGTCATCCAAAACTTCTCCGTCTCTATTACCCAAAATATTTGTTGAAAACCAACCATCAATACCTATTCTTCGAGCTTTGAAACCTGGTGCTAGAATAGTTTTCATAAGTGTTTGACCTGTTTTGAAGTCTTTACCTGCGATTGGCACACCCTCTTGAGCTGCTAGAGAGTACATTGCAGGAAAATCAACTGAAAGATTGGGGGCACCATTTGCATATGGTATTCCTTCTTTAATTGCAGCATAAGCATAGAGAATTGAAGGTGCTATTGATGTTTCATCATCATCCAGAGCTTTTTCAAAAGATTCTAATGTGTCGTAGACTGAACCTTTCGGTTCTTGATAAACTTCTGTACTTCCACACCAGACCATTACTACTCTTTCAGCATTGTTTTTCTTTTTGAAATCTCTAATGTCTTGCCTTAGTGCCTCTATTCTGGCTCTATGACCCTTAACTGATTTGACATATGTGCCATCTAATTTTTTAACAAAATGTTTGTCGAAAACGGCTTTCATTGGTTTGATTGATGATAATTCATCTTTAACTTGATCTAATAATTTCGTGTCTATGACTCCTGCATTTACTGCTGCCTCATAGCAATTATCTTCAAAAATATCCCAGCCTCCAAATACTAAATCATCTAAACTAGATAGTGGAACAAAATTCTTAATTTCAACTTCATTATTATCTGTCCTTTTTCCAAGACGTAATGAACCCATTTGTGTTAATGAACCAATAGGGCTTGAGATTCCTTTTCGAATGGCCAAGGTACCTGCAATAAACGTAGTACTTACTGCACCTAAACCGGGCATAAGGACTCCTAGCTTACCTTTAGCAGACTCTATATCTGCAGGACTACCTATTGAACTCATTGTATTGAATAATATTGAGGGTTGATAATAAAACCATTTATTTTAGTCATAAAGCAACGAAAGACAGGTCAAGGAACCATCTGCTGCGCGGAATTGAGACATATCAAGCGTATGTAAAGTCAAACCTCTTTCAGTCAAAATACTAGAAATTGTGTCGTATCCTTTCGCAACAACAACATCTTTTCCAAAAGGAAGAACATTAGCTCCATATGCTTCGTCACTTGGAACCCAAATCACTTCTGAATCTTCTGGGAAATCTGCTAGAGTAAACCAACCTTCTGGTGCAAGTAAAACATTGGGCATCGGTGAAGTACAAACTGATATCAAATGAAGTGACTCTTTCGGTACTTCTATTACATGCAAACCAAAGTCCCTTTTAGCTAAAAATTCTCTGAGACATTCTATTGCTGCCTTATTTGTACGACTACTATGACCAACCAAAAATTTATTACCAAATTGAAGAACATCTCCGCCATCCATTCTAGCTTCAGAGGGCATAAATTGTAATTCTAAATCAGTCCCTAATGCTTCCTGAACAACAACTTTTTCACCTATTCTTGAATCATGGCCTGCATTTGTAATCAGGGCTGAATCTCCAGCTATTACTGCATGATCTTCCACAAAACAGCAATCAGGATAATTCAAATCAGAATCTAGTATCTTTACAGATAAACCCAACTCTTCCAATTTAGAGACGTATAGCGAATGTTGCAATTTTGCTTCATTTACATCCGTAGGGCCACTGCCAAAATAAGATGCTAGTGCCTTTTCAAAGGAATCGGAAACTCTACGAACTATTGCTCTCATAATAATGGACCTAATATCAAAGGTAGAAGCACTGTTGCATCTCCTTCGACAGTTATTCTCCTAGCTTTGGGCCTAACCTTACCCCAAGACACAGCCTCTCGAACGCGAGCTCCACTCAATGAACCATCCCATTCTGGGGCTGTAGTGACCTGAACGGCATAGTCGAGGCCATCTCTAAATTGATTCCACCAAATAGTATGATGCTTTGATATTCCACCACCGACCATTAGTGCACCTGTGGATTTTGCCTCATGAACTATGTCTGACAGTTCATGCTCTTCTGCAAGGATGTCTAAGGTAAAATCCTTATGACTTTGCCAGAATAACCAAAGTTGAGAACCTACTGCACCGTCAGTAGGACCTGGAACAAAGATTTTGATGTTTTTCTTAGCACACATTGCTAAAAGTGATTCTGAACCCTTAGCTTCTTTCTCTAAACGTAAACCCAATTCATGCCAAATCTTCCAGGGAACCCAACGACTGTCTTTAGCATAAAGCTCTTCCAATATTGGTTGCATCCAATTCTCAATTGGAATGCCGTATGAATCATCTGGAACTAGCACATTTCCCAATCTGTTAACACCCTCTTCCCTTAGTTGTTTATCATCCATAGCAAAATCTCCATGATAATAATCTGCCAATATTCTAGCTATATCATGATCTAAAGTCCCACAAGTAGTAACGATAACATCAACCATGTCATTTTCAACTAATTGACGAATTAATCCTCTAGTTCCTGTTGCCATGATATCTGCAGGAAATGACAAAAATTTAGTACACGATTCTGCCTGCATGCTCTTCATAATAGAAGTCGCTGTAGCAATTTTGGAGGCAACAAAGCCTCCTGCTTCTCCAAATTGTGAAATTAAATCTTCAAGACTAGTATTAGCCCCAATATGAATATCCTTTACGGGATTTTCACGCATCCTTAATTAATCCACAAGTGCCACAGATATATTTTTCACCATCAAGAACTAATTTACCAACACCACATTCTGGACATAATTCTTCACTCTCAGGTGCCACGTCAACATTTCTCTCTTCATCGTCTTCGTCATGTAAAGCAACTGCAACAACCTCTTCATTCTCATCAACAGACATCACTTTAACTCCACGACCAACCCTTGCAATCTGCCTTATACTTTCGATATGCGTACGGATAACTTTACCTGATGAAGTTGTAGCTAGAATCTGATTTGCGTTGCCTGGCGTTAAAGTAGCTACAACATTACCACTCTTTTCATCAACCTTAATGTTCTGAACGCCCTTAGCTCCACGTCTAGTCAATCTATAATTGCCTGCCTCTGCTCTTTTACCATAACCCTTCTGAGTTATTGTTAGTAGTAAATCTTCATCATTTACTAAACTCATACCAATAACTGCATCATTTTCTTTCAAGCGCATACCGATAACTCCTTGACCATTTCTACCTACAATTCGAATTTCACCTTCAGAGAATCGATTTGCCATTCCTCCTTTAGTTGCAAGCATGACCTGACTATCTCCTTCAGAAATATCAACTCCCACTAATTCATCATTCTCTTTTAGAGTAATCGCCCTGAAACCCTGATCTCGAGCCCATGCTCTCTGAATTCTTGAAGAATATTCTTCTAAACGAGTTTTCTTTATTATTCCATTCTTTGTTGCAAACAAGAAATAATGGCCATCTCCGCTAATATTTGCTACTGGAAGCATACACAATACTTTTTCATCTTTTGATTGACGACCTTCATCTAGCTTTTGTAAGAGTTGAACCAAAGGAGTCCCTTTAGAATATCTAGAAACATCAGGTATTTGCCAAGCTTTCAAAAAGTACATACTGCCTGAAGTTGTAAAGAAAAGTAGGTGATCATGGGAACTCATAGAATACAATTCAACAGGGAAATCTCCTTCTTTAGCTTTAATTCCAATACGGCCCTTACCACCACGATTTTGTGCTTGGTATTCTTCTAAGCCCACTCGCTTGATATAACCCTCATGTGTTCGCATTACTACGACCTGAGAGCGCGGTATCAAATCCTCAGTAGCTAAATCACCATCAAAGTCTGAAATCAATGTTCGTCTTTCATCACCATATTTTTCATTCAACCCAGCTAATTCTTCTTTAATTATTGCAGAAACTTTAGCAGAATCAGATAATATTGATTTTAATTCACTCATAGTCTTCTTCAATTCTTCTAACTCGTTTTCTCTTTCCTGAACATCCTGTTGTGAAAGTTGGTAAAGACGCATGTCGGCTATAGCTTTCGATTGAACTTCACTAAGTTTGAAATTTTTCTGTAACCCTTCAATGACTGCATCACGTCCTGCTGCTTTTCGAATAAAGGCAATTACTTTATCTAATTTTGATAAAGCTAGCAACAAACCTTCAACAATGTGAGCTCTTTCCTCTGCTTTTCTAAGCCTAAACTGCGTCCTACGCGTTATTATCTCTTTACGATGATCTAAATAGACTTGTAAAAGCTCTATAATTCCCATACGCCTTGGTTGACCTTTAACAAGTGCAACATTATTAATTGCAAAACTAGTTTCTAAAACTGAATGTTTGTATAATTGATTTTCAACGATTACAGGTGAAGCATCTCTCTTTAGTTCAAAAACGACCCTCATGCCTTTTTGATCAGATTCATCTCTAATATCTCTAATACCTTCAATTTTTTTATCTCTAACCATCTTAGAAACGTCTTCTAGAAGTCTATTTTTTTGAACTAAAAATGGTATCTCTGTAACTACTAGATACTCATTCTTTTCAGTAGATTCATTGACAATCTTCCCTCTAATCTTTACAGAACCTCGGCCCTCACTATATGCATCAAAAATTCCTTTACGACCCATAATCGAGCCTCCTGTTGGAAAATCAGGACCTGGCAAAACATTCATGATTTCAGCTAATGAAGTTTCTGGATTATCGATTAACAGATTGAGAGCCTCAGAAATCTCGGAAAGATTATGTGGAGCCATATTGGTAGCCATACCAACTGCTATTCCTGAGGAACCATTCACTAAAAGTCCAGGCAAAAGTCCAGGAAGAACTGAAGGTTCCTGTAAAGACCCATCATAATTATCTCTAAAATCAACTGTCTCCTCATCTAAATCTGCTAAAACACTATCTGCAATTGTTGCCAAGCGAGATTCTGTATAACGCATAGCTGCAGCTTTATCGCCATCAATAGAACCAAAATTGCCTTGACCATCGACCAAAGGATAACGCAAGGAAAAACTCTGAGCCATTCGAACCATGGTGTCGTAAATTGCTTGATCGCCATGTGGATGATACTTCCCCATAGTATCACCTACTATCCTTGCAGATTTTTTGTATGGTGATCTGGAACCGGAACCCATCTCCTTCATAGCGTAAAGAACTCTGCGGTGAACTGGTTTTAGTCCATCTCTAGCATCAGGAAGTGCTCTACCTACAATAACTGACATAGCGTAATCCAGATAGGATTTCCGCATCTCTTTCTCCAAGCTTATCTTCAAAATTGTATCTGTATTTTCAGGAGTCAATATTTGGCCTCAAATTTCTAATCAAACCTATGAATAAACCCCCTTAAAAGGGACTCCCCTAACAACTCTGTGGCACCTCCTCTAAATGTAGTCCTAGTCAACCCCAAATCAAATGACGTTTTTAGCGATGAACATCGTCGATTAATTGCAAAAATATCTCCCATTTGCTATGCTTATGAATATCATTTAGTCTTAGTAAACTTCAAAATTGATGATTCACCTGTTGATTTTGCTAGAGAGATAGCAACTTCCACTAGCATAGGAAAGAGTGGAGAAAGGTTACTTGAAATAGCTAAAAATGGTAGAATTCGAATTACTAAATTACCACTTTCTGAGAATTTAGGAAAAATAGTAATTTGTACATCAAAACCTGATAAGAGCAAAGCTAAAAGTTCTAAATTTGTCACGGCACTTTCAAAGAAAGAAAAAATTGCATTGGTTTTTGGGTGCGATAAAAAAAGAAATAAGAATGTGAGGACTTTATTACATAAAGCTGAATGTCATTTAGACATTAGCAATAAAGGGATTGAATTGAGCTTAGATTCTGAGATTGGGGTTGTAACCAGTATTATCAATAATCTAGAATAATTTGAGAGCTTCTTCTACACGCCCTAATTCAACACCAGTACTTTGTCTCCCACAAATTGCACCTTTAGAAGAACTTATGATGCCAGCTCCTACTAATGGCATACCAAAATTAACAGTCCCTTCCATAACAGGAACTTTCAAGACTTTTTCCATTACTTCTTTTTCATTGTCTGAAATTTCTGGATGGCACAAACCACCTTTGGTATTGGCACAGCCTATCATCCCTAACGTGTCCATTCCATTAAGGGATTGAGATGTGATGTCTACTTCAAAGATTTTTTCAGATTCAACTTTTGATTGTTTAGATAATCTTTCATTGCAAAAACCGCCACTGTCGTTTAACAAAAAATTGTTTCCAATGGCATTTGAACGTTCCGATAGAACGCCTAAATTCAAATCTAAAGCTGCTGTAATTTCTTCTAATTTCTCTAATTCTAAAGTGGTAATTAAATTAGAAACTAAAATACCTTTGTTATTCATTGCTATTAATGTACCCAAAACACTACTGCCTCCTATTGTAATAACTTCAACTTTAGTCCCTAAAGCCTCAGAAATGGCCTCCATATCATCATCTGGTATACCTGGAGGGACAAGAGTTACTAAATCATTAGTTGCACAAAAAACTCCAGAATAAGGACTATTGAAAAGATCTTTCTGGAGTAAAGCCATGAAAGTTATTCAGCAAGGTGTACTATTACACTTCCGTCTTCAAACTTTAAGGCACGGACTCTGACCTTTGATGGTGGTTTTTCAATCCCTCTTGACCAAATAAATTGATTAACTGGCGGATCGATAAACAATTGCTTGTCTTCGCCACTGCCCCTTCTGGCATCTGCTGAAGTGCGAAGAACTTCTCCATCCCTTTCAGGTTTCATATGTCTAGTGATAAAATCCTCAACCATACGCATAGCAACAGGGGCCCTTCGTGAACGTGAAACCTTGTGAAGTTTACGTAATGGAATTGTGTATAATCTCTCCTGCATTAGTTCATCGTCTGCCATATTTTATCACCTATGGAGTTTTCCTCTACGCCAAAAATGACGCTTAGGGTGTGTAGTAAAGTTCCTATTGGTTCTCTGAATTACCCAAGCTGGAACTCGGCGATTACGTTTAACTAACTTGTTCAAACGTAATTTCTTGCCATATACTTTTCTACTTGACATGATTAATATTTGCTAAGTGAAGCAATCTCCTTTTCTAATTTTTTCTTGACATCAAAAGCTGTATTGTCAAGCATAGATTGACCTTTAGGTGTTAAACCTCGTCCACCTTGCTTTGCTTTTTCAATCAAACCTGCAACTTCAAGTTGTTGCATTATTAATCTGAGAACTTTACGGCTACCGCCTTCACTTCTATTTGGTTTAGCTCCTCTGTCTCTTGCACCAGAATAGTGTCTAGCTAAGCGCTCTGTTCCAATAGGTCCATTAACACCAATCTTCCTAAGAACTGAAGCTGTTCTAAAATACCACCAATCTGGTTGTGAAGGAGATTTTTCTTTGTGTACTGCAGTCTTTACAAAACTCGACCATTCAGGAGGAGAAATAGCCTCATCGCTCTTGAGTGTGTTGGCAAGTGCGCCAACCAAGTGCTCACCCGGTACGTCGTAGTGTGTTGTCACGTGGATAAAACCTCTGCGGGGTGACGCGCCACACGGACTATATTATAAACTTAAGCCTAATCCAAATATCTGATGAAGTCAGCTCAAAAGTTCATTGAAAGGCACAACACAATGACTCTCGCTACTGTTGGAAATGGCGGAGCTTCTGCTGCCGCCGTATTCTATGCACCAATAAAGAAATGTAAATCATTAATATTTGTAAGTAGTGAAAAATCAGAACATATTGTAAACTCTAATGGCAACAACTCATGCGCAGCAACAATACAGCAAGATGGACTAAAATGGACTGCCATAAAAGGCCTCCAAATTAAAGGGAAAATAACTATAGCTAATGAAAAATACTGGAAGGACTATTTTGAAAGATATGATTACATAAAATCTGATTCAACTTTATCAAAGGCATTAGAAAAAGTGAAATTGTATGAATTAAAAATTAAATGGGTTAGAATTATAGATAACTCAAAAGGATTCGGAAATAGAGAAGAATACGAATTTTGAATTAGTCTGCAAAAGTCTCACTAATGTGAAAATACCAGACTGCCCCAACAAAAAGAAGAATCATTACAGCAATTATGAAGAAACCTAGTGTATTTCCAATTGCTGGGAAAATAAATAACACAAAGAAACCAACAAAAAAGGTCCATAGAAGTAAATATATTAGATATGAATGAGGTGCAAGTTCAGGATCTTTGCTTGCTCCAAAAGTGATTAACTTTAACCAATTCATAATGCCTCTAAAATAAACGACTAATTATCCTTTGGGTTGCGCATAGACTCAACAAATCCTTCTTGAATTAAACCCCGGCCAGTTAACAAATTATAATTAACAATCAATATAACTAATATTCCGCTAACTAAAACAATCATATGAGAAATTTGAGACACACTTCGAATTCCACCAATTGCTGAAGTATCGCTATTTGCCAAGAAAAAATTACTAGCGCCATAGGCTAGTGTGAATGAAATAGCATAAAATATTACATTTTCTTTTGTGATAAAATTACCTGCTTTGCCCATGTAATGATTTGTCGATTTAAGATGGGCTCGCCTAGCCTCCGTTCTAAGTGCTTGAAAAGATAATGAATAAATTACTAAGAAAATTGTGATTATCATAAATACTAGATCGTATGTGAAACTAGGATCATTATGCATTGAATATAGTAAAACACCTGCATGATAGGATAAGAATCCCCAATAACCTATAGAGAAATATGCTGAGAAACTTGCAACCTTTGGATTGTACCAAAACTCTCTATGCATTTGTTTCAAAAGAAAAAAAGTGATACCTCCGAAAATTAGCATCATCAAAAACCAGGAAAAAATAAATAAGTCATCAAAATTTTGAGAGAATTTAGTGACTTTATTCGATATAAAATTGAAGATTAAAAAACCGAAAAGAGCCCATACAATGGGTGAAGCTAAATTTGAAATAATGCCTAACTTAGTTTCTCCCTCATCCTGATATTTATCCATTTTTCTGAGTGAAAATTCTTTGAATGGTATACGCATCCACCATGCTTGGGCAAATTGCCATATAACAAATATAACGAGTAACCCGAAACTAAGGAAAAAATGAAGATCTGCACCATAAGACTCTTTGTGTATACCAAACCAAATTAAAGTAGAAAATATGCCAGATATAATCGCAGGTAAAAAAACACTAGAGGAATCAACTTTTCTTAACATCTCATTAAGACTTTTGAATCTGCTTAGATTAGCAGTCAAAAAGTAACCAAACGAAAACCCATAACCTAAAGAAATTATTAATTTTTCAGATATGTCTGATTTTGTAAAACTCAAGAAAGCAAAGACTACCAACACACCCAATAATACCAAAATATGTGAAAATGTTTCCTTAGATGATAATATACGTAAAATATCTATTTGAGAAACAAATTTAGGAATTGACTCATCAACCTGAACAAAATCTACAATCTTGCTGTCTTCCCCATCTGAATCAATACCAATGTCTGAGTCACCGGAATCTGCTTCTATAATTTCTACAGTGTCTGTAGATTTATCAGAAACTTCGTCATCAGGCACCTTAGATTTTTCATCTTCGTTTATTTTCTTCATAGACACACGTTATACGAGATATCTCTATAGCATAGGCGGTTTTTACCAATTTGCCACCAAACAGATTTATTGCTTTAATCCTTGCTATTCTACCCTCAATTCGAATTTTCATTCCTACTTTAAATTCTTCACTGGACAAAAATTCTTGTTTAACTGATATTGTAGATTCACCTTCATGTATTGCAAAGCGGATTTTGGCATGAGTTGCTTTCTTCGCCCAGACTACAGGATTGTCTTGTGAATATGCTTGATTAGGGCGTTTGTTTCCTATCTCAAGACCTGTGACTAAAATTAAACCATCTGGATGAGGGCGAGTATCTCCTACCTTGATAGCTACGCCCTTGTCTATACGTAAAGTGTCTTTCTTTGTTTGATTATCATCAGATATACGTAATCGCAATTCTATAGGAGGCTCTTCTTTGATTTCTGTAGAGCCTATTGTCTCACATTCTAAACACTTCACAACGCCTTGAAAACTAAATCCACGTTTAGATGATGTTCGACTCTTAAGAACTTCATGAGGACATTCTTCATCACAAATTTCACAAAAAATCCAGAATTCTTCCATTTAATGCTTAAAATGCCTCATTCCTGTAAAAACCATGGCAATATTTTGCTCATTTGCAGCATCAATAACTTCTTGATCACGCATCGACCCGCCTGGTTGTATAACTGCAGTGATTCCTGCCTTAACCGCTTCATCTATACCATCTCTAAAAGGAAAAAATGCATCTGAAGCCATAACACAACCTTTTGCGTCAGGTATAGATTTGAATTCTGCAATCTTAACGGAATCTATACGCGACATTTGGCCCGCGCCTATGCCTACTGTATTCTTACTTCTAGCAAAAACTATAGCGTTACTTTTTACATGCTTAACTATCTTCCAAGCAAAATAAAGACTTTCTAATTCATTACTTGAGGGCTTTCTTTGAGTCACGACTTTACAATCGGCGATATTGATCATTGCTTCATCACTTTCCTGGAGAAGCCATCCCTTGTCCAATGAACGCAAAGTGGGGTTACGCTGATAATTATCAAGACTACCTGTTTCCAATACTCTAAGATTATCTTTTGTTGATAAGATTTCCAAAGCTCCTTTGGTAAAAGATGGAGCAATGACGCCTTCTTTAAATGACGAAACTATCTTTTTAGCTAAAGCTTCACTCACCTCTCCATTAAATGATATAATGCCTCCAAATGAACTTTGAGGATCTGTATTAATTGCTAAATCGTATGCTTCTTCAAGATTGTTTGCACTTGCTGCTCCACAAGGATTGTTATGTTTTACAACAACAGCAGTTAACTCATCAAACTCTGTGACAATAGATAATGCGGAATCAAAATCTAGGAGATTGTTATAACTCAATTGTTTACCTTGTATTTGAACTGCATCAGAAACTGATGGAGCTGATGAAAAAATGTCTGAATAGAATATAGCTGCTTGGTGCGGGTTTTCACCATATCTTAGAGGGGGGCTTCCAATACCTGAAATTTGTAAAGACGAAGGGAGGCCTTCCTCACCAAATCTTAGGCCTAGTTCTCTTTGAATAGTGGTGTCATATTCTGCAGTATGTCTATATGCCTTCAAGGCCAAGTCTTGTCTCTGTTCTACAGTTAGACCTCCTGACTTAAGCTCATCAATAATCCAGGCATAATCTTCCGGATCTGAAACAACTGCAACACGACTATGGTTTTTAGCAGAGGCACGAAGCAAACTAGGACCTCCAATATCTATCTCCTCAATTAATGAAGCTAAATTTACTCCTTTAGAAACAGCTTCCTTAAAGGGATACAAATTGCAAACTACCATGTCAAAAATATTTATTTTATGTTTTTCAATATCCTCTGAATCTGAATCGCGTGCTAATATACCTCCAAAAATTAAAGGATGTAAAGTCTTTACACGGCCTCCCATCATTTCTGGAAAATTTGTTACCTCTTCGACAGGAATTACATTTACTCCATTTTCTTTGATTGCTTTTGAGGTACCACCTGTAGAAACTATTTCAACCCCTAAACTATCAAGTTCTGTCGCAAAATCTGTAAGTTTACTTTTGTCACTTACACTAATTAGAACTCGAGATACTTGCCTTCTTTCCATATTAATATGATCAATAAATGAAACTTAGGTACTGTCTGGAAGTTTCTTTAGAAAATCACCTGAGATTTCCTTCGAAAGATAGACTGTAGTGCCTGCTTTCATAATCTCATTACCACTTTCTTCAGCAGCCTTAACATCAACTAGAAGAACTATTGGTTTTCCAATTATATGACGGCCTGCTTCTAGGGCATTTAATCGTGTGCTAGAAAGATGTACCATATTTCTGTCGCCTGGATACAAGCCATGCTCAAGATATTCATCTGCATCTTCTTTAGAACAAGCAAAGTAAAGATGCTCTGGGTTTTTATCGGTCGGGAGATCTAGTTCCAAATCTAAAGTATGAGCATATGTTGCTCTTAGTCTGCCACTTTCAAGTTGATAGCGCCCTTTTGGATCTGTTTCAACAACTGCTTGCAAATGGCGTGTTTCTAGATAATGAAAGTGACGCCTTTGGGACTTGATTGCTTCTACAAACTCTGAAGCTTCAACCCATCCTTGTTTATCCATCTCAAGATCAAAACGATCTGGGAAGTGGCGTAATACTCCAGCCATAATCCTTCCAAATTGATCTAAATGTCTTGGGGACATTACTAAAACTCCATCTTCACCACTCAGAGGACATTTTTCACCTCTGAAAAAACCGTGTCCGTACTTAACCTCTTCTTTTAACGGAATCGTTGGATTTCTACGCATAAATCACCATTAACAGAGGTCTGTATAATATTAGTTCTAATCTGTTTCAAATCTAGTTTGAACTGAGTCTATGTTAGACTTAACAGGTTTTTCAAGAGTTGATAATTCTTCAGGCGTGGGTAAATCTATCTCAATTCTTCCTGCCGAAAAAAGACTATGCATTTTTTCTTCTTTACCGCGACTACTCCAAAGTGCAGCTTCATCCCTACTTTCTTTAGTAACAAAAATGAAAACTTCGCCCGGCCTATTTCTTCCTGTACGGCCTCTTCGTTGGATTAATCTTATAGCTGATGAAACAGGTTCGTAAAATATTACAACATCTGTTGAAGGAATATCTAACCCTTCTTCACCAACTGATGTGGCAACCAGAATATTATATTCATCATTTCTGAAACGATTCAAAATATCTTTTTGTTGTTTTTGTGTCATACCTTTATCTCCTTCACGCGAGCCCTGCCCCACAAAACGAACTGGTTTGGCTTTTTCTATACTAGACAATTTTTCAACTATGATAGAGGCTGTATGCCTAATTTCCGAGAATACTATGAAGCGAGTTGACCCTGTTTGAATCTGTAAATCAATCAATTCGACTAGGCGCTCAAGCTTTGGATTATCTGTTTTGTTTGCTTTCGCAATTTCTACAGCGATTTTCCAATCAGGATTAGAAGAGAGCCACTTATTAGCCCTACTGCCTTTTTTCTTTGTTTGTGCTTCATGATTAATTCGTGAAGAATAATCTAGAAATTGTGTTATGCCTTGTGTTTCTATAGTTAATATTGCATGTGCTATTTTCATAGCCATTGCCTGTGTTGTCATAAGATTAAAAATTTGAGGAGGTGTGTTTGGCTTAGTCTGCATATATTTGGCTTGTAGATTTTTACCTGCTTTTAACAACATAGTAGTAGAAATCTTTCGTGGTCTCTCAAGAAAACCTTGTTTGTACAATTTACCACATAGATAATCCTGCAAACTCCTCAATTGATTTGCAACATGTTTAACGGAATCGGGCATTCCTACAGTTACCCATCTTGTTTTTATTGGTTGAATATATTCTACTACATCGGGATCGCTATCGTCTCTATTTTCTACTGCTGAAATTCCCAAGTCATGGCAAAGGCGTATAATTTCTGATTTAGAACTTCCTGGAGAGGCAGTCATCCCAATTGATAAGTGATTCTTGGCAACTGAATGATAATGTTTTCCTATGGAAACGTATGCATAATTTCCAACTGCTCGATGGGCTTCATCAAATATCACTAAAGAAAAATCTTCTAGACTTACTCGATTACTCTCAATGTCTTTAGAGACTACTTGTGGAGTAGAAACGATAACTTTAGAAGATGACCAAAGTGGTTTGCGAGTGCTAGGAGATATTGCTCCTGTGAATAATACAACTTCTGCATCCAAAAATTTCTTGAGGAATTCAGCATGTTGTTCTGCTAAGGGCTTTGTTGGTGCCATCAGTAAAATTTGGCCATATTCGAGTCTTTCCAAAATAACTCGAAGCGCAATTACTGTTTTCCCCATTCCAGTTGGTAAAATAACTAATGTTGACTGCTCTAAACAAGCTTTTGATATGTTAGACTGATACTGTCTATCCTCTAACGCGTCGCCTTTCAAAAACTTGTGTGTAACTGTTTCCATTTTTAGGACCCTATCTACCCCTTACGATAAAAGTACAAAAGCATACCTATCTCTATTTTTTACAAAATTTAAATATTCACTTTTTACTTGAATTTTTACGTAGTGATTCTATCAATTTACTAGCAGTTCCCTGACGGCCACCAGATAATTCTGAATAGGAAGCTAAGCCAACTAATTTACAAGCTGCTTCTTCTTCAATATCTGCTTTCTTAGCCAAATTTTTGATGAAATTTAATTGTTTGGGACTTGGTGGTTTTGGAGTGCTATCTGTCTTATCGCGTAATTGGCCTATTAGATCACTAGCAGTTCCTGACTTGCCACCAGTCAATTCACTAAAACTAGACAAACCAACCAATCCACATGCTGTAGCTTCATCCATTTCCAATGATTTAGCTAGGCTCTGAGCATAGGATATTTGTTTTGCAGAGGCTGGAATTGCAACACCTTCGGTAGATTTTCGAAGTTGATCTATTACTTCACCTATTCTTTCACCATTCATTTCTGAAGGTTCTTCATCTCCTATGATTTTTCCTAATTCCTCGTCTGAAACTAAAGCTGCTAGACGTTCATAATAATCTAATTGTCGCTTAGTTGGTTTTTCCTTCTTTTTCAATATAGCTGACTCATGAAGCTGTTTGAAAGAAGTAACAAAACCATCCCAAACCAATGAACCTTGTTGCTGGCCTGTTTCGATTTGATCTAAATCAGACTCCATTTCTGCAGTAAACGATGAAGAAAATAAGTTAATTTTATCTGAATTATAAAACGGAACTACCTCATCGCATAACAATGTACCTTGTTCTGTGGGTTTAAGACGGCCTTTATTGTCACTACAATATTTGCGATCTAATAATTTTTTGATTGTTGCAGCATAAGTTGAAGGGCGTCCTATTCCTTCTGACTTCATTAATGCTACAAGTCCATGTTGTGTATAACGTGCAGGAGGTTTAGTTTTATCTTCAATTAATTTTGGATTATCGCCTTTTTTATCCAAGGGTACCTTCTTACCCTCAATAATCTCGGGTTGGGGTGGAGCAAGAGCTGGTGTTTTATCAATTTTTTCAAAAGCAGATTCCCAACCAGGACTAATACGCCATTTTGTATCTCCATCTAAAAATTTATCAAAAGTTTCAATTTTTGCTTGGATTTTCATACTAGTCCATTCTGAATCACACATTTGACTGGCTATGAATCTGGCCCAAATAAGACGATACAATTTTTTCTGTGACTCATCAAGGCCATTTGGCAACTCAGATAGAGGATTAGTTGGCCTTATAGCTTCATGTGCATCTTGAACTCCAGATTTTGGTTTACCTCCAAAAGCTCCTTTCCCTACGAAGTTGGAGCCCCATTTAGAAGTAATGAAGTCCTTTGCCTTTTGGCGTGAAGAATTACTAGTGCGTGTTGAATCCGTTCGCATATATGTTATGTGTCCAGCTTCATAGAGGCCTTGTGCTATACGCATTGTATTGCTAGGTCTCCAACTATATTTGCTTCCAGATGCTTGAAGCAATGTATCTGTGGTAAAAGGTGGTTTAGGTCGCCTTTTGTAATTGTTTAGAGAAACGGTTTCTGGAGTTATTTGTGATTCTAAATTTAGATATTCGTAGGCCTTGTTTGCTAAATTTGAATCATTTGTACGATGAACATCAATTTTCCCTTTTTCATCCTTCCAAACTTGGGGGTCATCTTTTTCATGAAATCTAACTCTAAAATCTATTCCGGATGCAAAGGCCTGAACTGCCCAATAAGGTGTTGAAACAAAATTTTCTATTTCTTTTTCACGATTAACGACAAAACCAAGTGTTGGAGTCTGTACACGCCCCATCGAACTCAAACTCCAGGATCTAGAGAAACGTGAAGCCCTGTATCCAATTAATCTATCCATGAATCTTCGAACTTTTGCTGCATCAACAAGATTCATATCAACTGTGCCTGCTGCTTTCAACGCATCCTTTATTGCACTTTCAGTTATTTCATTAAATGTAATTCTCTGAATATCGCCAAATTCAGATAATAGCTCGCTCAATCTCCATGCTATAAATTCTCCTTCTCTGTCAGGATCTGTAGCAATGAGAACTCTGTCTACCTTCTTTTTACGGCCATCTGAAATTATACGGTTAATATGATTCTCTGATCTCTCTGTCCAACTCCATGGTGGGTCTGGTAAATTTGTTTCTTTGTGACTCCAAAGCGCTTTACTACCGTCTTTTCCTTTTGTAGGTAAATCCTGAACGTGGCCATTTGATGCCTTAACAAGGATGTTTTTACCTAAATATTTTTGAATTGTTTTGGCTTTTGCACCAGATTCAACAATTACCAAATCCATTGACTACACGCCTAAAAGGTAGAATAAATATCTTTTTCCAAACAAAGAAAATTACGGGGGACTATAGTCCCCCGGATTTATAATGTAAAAAAATGCAAGAATTTAATTTCTCCCAGAAACAATCTCAAACATTAAAAAGTGAAGTTTTTGTAACATCCACAATGGTTTTAGAAAAATTGAAAGAAGAAAATGCAAGCATTGCCCTTATCGGTGCATCAAATGACAGGAATAAATACGGAAACAAGATTTACAGAGATTTAAGAAATAAAGGGTACAACGTGACTCCAATAAATCCCAAAGAAGATACAATTGAAGGTGATAAAGCATACACTTCTATAGAAATGATGGAAAAATTACCTGACATTGCTAATTTCGTAGTACCTCCTCCTATAGCTATGAAAATCGCTCAGCATATCGTTAATCTAGGGATTAAACATCTATGGTTCCAACCAGGTTCTGAAAGTACTGAATTGGAGAATTGGTTGACTAATACAGATGGAATAAAATACCTGATTAATGCATGTATAATGGTAGAAACTAGGTAAGCAATTCTTTAATTTTTTCTAACGCATTATTTAATTCAGTTTCAGAGC
Source organism: Candidatus Poseidoniia archaeon (assembly GCA_022449785.1). Lineage (GTDB taxonomy): Archaea > Thermoplasmatota > Poseidoniia > MGIII > CG-Epi1 > CG-Epi1. The sequence continues at coordinate 8,031 of JAKURQ010000008.1, read as the reverse complement.
AAGCTCCTTGTGCATAGGATTCTTTTCCTCCGCCACTACCTCCTACAGAAGACAGCGCTTCTTTCAAAATAGAACCGCAGTTAACTTCTACAGAAGGTGAACTTGCAAGAATTACAGTTCCTTTACTGTTTTTAGAACAACCTATAGCTGCTATATTAGAGCCGTCAGAAGTAATCTCACGTACTAATTTTTGAATCTCTGCGAAATCCGTATCGCCCATATTGTTTGAATAAAAATTAATATTGCCAATTTTTTCGGATTCTAGATTAGATGATTTGAAAGTAGCTAACTCTTTCTCGAGAGATGAGATTTTAGACCTTAACTCTTTCCACTCTTTCACAAATTTCTCAGCTGCGGCTGGTGCTTGATCAACCGGAACTCCTAACTTTTCAGCAGTCTCTTCCAACAGAGCTCTCTCCTTCTGTGCTGCCTTAATCGCATCTGGTCCGGCTGAGAATTCTATACGTTCCACACCATCCTGTATTCGCTCGGTCCTCAAAACCTTGACGGCCTCTACTTTTGATGTTGAAGATACATGTGTACCTGCACATGCTTGAGCATCAATATCAGGTATTTCTACGACTCGAACTTGCTTGTACTTTGGTGCACCACCTTGGTACAACTTATTGCCATACTTCCTATCTGCATCTTCACGTGTGTAGAAATCAGTAGTAACCAAATGATTAGCTAAAATTAGATTATTAACTTTAGCTTCAATAGACTCTATGACATCACGATTTAGTCTTCTATGGTGTGTTATATCTAATCGTGCTCTATCTACTGATTTAGAAGCTCCAGCCTGCCAAATGTGATTTCCTAATACCTCTCGAGCTGCTGCTCCAATCAAATGTGTAGCTGTGTGGTGTCTACTCAATCCTGTGCGGTGCTCATCATCTACAGTTCCAGAAATATTAGTCCCGACAGAAGGTGCATCGCCTTCAATTTGGTGAACAACCACATCTCCAACTTTTTGAACATCGACTACTTTACTTTTCTTACCATCCCATTCAATAATTCCGATATCACCTAATTGACCTCCACCTTCTGGATAGAATAATGTGTTTTTCAGAGCTATCTTATTCTTTTCCGAGAAAATAACCGTAGAGGAAAAAGACCGTTTTTCCATATCATCATAGAAATCTAATTTCGTAGCGTCAACATTTACTTCAGAATCTACTTTCTTTTTAGCCTTAGTTTCACCTTGATGGCGATCTGCGACCATCGCAAGAAAACCATCAGGTACTTCAATAGTGTGGCCTTGCTCACTAGCGAAATCACTAACTACAGAAGGGGGCAATCCTTGTGAATCATACAATTGCAATAATTTATTTTGATCTATTCCTCCTGAATCAATAGCTCTTTGAACTGCACGACGGCCGCGTTCCAGAGTTTGAGTGAAACGATCAATCTCTAAATTCACCATATCTAAAATGTGTGCCTTGTTCTGCTGAAGTTCAGGATAGGTCTCAGAAAAATGATTGATATGATGCTCAACCATCTCTGGCAATGCTTCGGGCACGCCTATATCTTTCAACAAAAGAACTGTACGTCTCAGGACCATACGTGCCAAATATCCAGCCTTAACATTACTAGGAACAATTCCATCTCCAAACATGAAAGCTAATGCACGTGAATGATCTACTATAGCAAAAAGTTTCTCCAGAGGTTCAATAGTAGAGGTAAACTCAGAAAGTGATAAATCGTGTCCTAAAGAATTTAATCTATTTAGGACCATTTGTCTTAGTTCAGTCAAATCCGAACCATAATCTACTGATAAAACACCGCATAATTTAGCATTCTCAGATATTAACGAACCTGAAGAAGCTAATTTTTCTTCTAAATTTGCTTTATTTGTTAAATATTTAACTGCTTCTGGAAAAACTGCTTCGTATATTGTTGGAGTGCCTTGAGAGGCCCAAACTAGTCTCTCTAAACCATATCCAGTATCCACTATTGATCTAGGCATTCTTTTGAATTTTATTCCTTTAAGTTCAATATCGCCCTCAGGATCTTCTTCAAGATCCATGAAAACCAATGTTGCTAACTCAAGACCACCTGCTAAGACCTCAAGTGCCTCGCCCCCATTACCTCCTCCTACCCAAGGATTTTCTTTGTATGTTATTTTAGAACCTTCTAACCCTAACTCTGTATAAAATTCATGACAAAGTTGTACGGTACGATTTTGCCAGTATATCTTTTCATTTTCATCATTAAATGCATGGTGTGCCATCATTTCAAAAGTGGTCAAATGACGGCCACTTCGTCCTACTGATTCCAAATCATTTAAACGAATACAAGGTTGAGAAATAGCTAAAGGATTTGCTGGTGGTTTTGAAGAACCACTAGTAACATGAGGTTGGAATACGGCTATTGATGCTATTGAAAGATAAATATCATTGCGCCAACGTGCAACAACTGGAGCACGGCCAACTCTAGTATGGTCATGCTTATCAAAGAAACTGAGAAAAGCTTCACGCGCTTCATCAAGATTCATTGATTTTGAAAAAAGAGGTTCCCCAATGAATGAATATTCTACACAAGGAGCATCACCACAGAGCTCTCGCTCAATGGTAGACCAGAAGAAACATTTACATTTGGTACATGTCTGTCTAGTGAAACCTGAATCGTGAAAGAAACTAAGTGAAAGTCCTTCGCTCACAAAACGGCAGAGAGTAGTAGCTTAAAAACTACGGAGGGGCATAAGCATTAATGTTGGTTTCAGAATTAGGTAATTATTATGTCTTCAAATGAAACGCATAAACCATACGTTTCAGCCAATAAAATTCTCCCTGAAATAACTATTCAAGGAATTATATTAGCAATTATCTTAGGTGTCTTATTAACGTCTGCAAATGTTTACCTTGGCTTGTATGTTGGAATGACAGTTAGTGCTTCCATTCCTGCTGCCGTAATATCTATGGCTGCGCTAAGGAGTTTAGAAAGAGCTAATCTTTCAAAAGGTACTAACATCTTAGAAAACAATTGGGTTCAAACTGCAGTATCTTCAGGTGAATCTCTAGCTGCTGGTGTGATTTTTACTCTACCTGCACTTTTAGTAATGAATCAAACAAGTAATGGGGAAGTTGGTTGGGAAGAATTTCCATACCTTCAAACATTAATTATTGCGTTGGTTGGTGGTACTATTGGAGTTCTATTCTCAATTAGTTTAAGAAGAATTTTCATAGTGAAGGAAAAGTTACCATATCCTGAAGGTGTCGCTTGTGCGGAGGTACTAGTAGCTGGTGAAAAAGGAGGATCACAAGTAATGCCTATTTTTGCTGGTATTGCATTCGGTGCAGTATACAAACTATGCTCATCCCTTATGGTGACTGTCGATAATACCGTAAAACAAGTTAGTATTGGGCTTTGGGAGCACGGGTGGCAAGGATTTTACACTTTGAGTGGAAAGCTAAACGAAGCTACGGCATATGCTAAATCTAAAACAACTTTTTATCTGGGTGCAGAATTTTCACCAGCTCTACTTGGTGTGGGTTACATAGTAGGTCCTGCTATCGCAAGTTTCGTTTTTTTTGGAGGACTGTTGGGAGCGCTTGTAATAATGCCAATTGCCAGTACGTTACTAAATCCTACAGATGCATTCATAGAACAAATTAGTACAGCGGCAATGAACGGTGAAATTGTAAATTATGGTGATTATGCAAATCATATAAATGGTAGAAGAAGGATGGTCGGAGTCGGGACCATGCTGGTTGGAGGGCTCTATACTTTAGTGGTAATGAGAGAAGCTCTAATCAAAGGTATAACTGAAATGATTGATGCTACAAAATCAAACGTTTCGAATGTAAAGAAAATACGTACAGATGAGGATTTGCCTGCACGTTCAATAGCAATAACCAGCATTACAATGGCAATTCCTATGTTTTTCATGGTTTGGATTGTATCGGGTTTGTTACTTCCTGCTATTCTATCTTTACTAATTATTTTCACCGCAGGTTTCCTATTTGCTGCAGTAGCTGGATACATGGCCGGTATTGTTGGTAGTAGCAATAATCCTCTATCTGGAGTTACTATCATTGTAGTTATTCTAACTGCCACTACTTTTGCTCTAGTTAACAGCTTAATTTATGGCGGTGAAAACACCGCAGAATTACAAGTTGCTGTAATTGGTGTGGCTGCATTTGTTGCATGTGCTGGAGCAATATCTGGTGATAATTTACAAGATTTAAAAACTGGATATATTTTAGGAGCTACCCCCTGGCGACAGCAAATAGGTCAAGTTGTAGGTGTTGCAGCAGGTGCTGTTGCAATCCCTCTTGTTTTGAATTTACTATCTGATCAAATAATCAATGGAGATCTCGAAGCACCACAAGCATTTTTGATGGCTAGTATAACCAATGGAATTCTTGGTGGAGGGATGGATTGGTCAATGGTATTTCTAGGGGCTGGAATTGCATTTTGCCTCATCGCACTTAGACATCCTGAAGAATATGTCAATATTCTAATATCTGCATATGTCTTTTTCCTAATAGGTGGATTTATTGAAGAAGCAATTGCTGCATTCCTCTTTACTGGAAGTTTATTGGTAGCTGCAACTCAATGGTGGATTAATGAAAAGGGAGGGTTGAATATCTCAATCATGGCTGTAGCAGTTGGAATGTATCTTAGCCTTAAAATGACAATTCCAATTTTTGTTGGCGGAATGATTAAAATGTATATTGACAAAAGATTCGAGAAACCTCTAATGAAAAATCGCCCTGAATTGTTCAAAGATGAGAAGGTTATTGAATTAGAACAAGCAAAAGAAAAATTACATGGCCCTGGAATCTTATTCGCATCAGGACTAATCGCAGGTGAAGCTATTATGGGAATTGGTTTAGCTGGAATGGCCGTGTCAGGAATTTACTTAGGTATGACTGAAAATCCATCTTTATGGTTGGGAATTGGAATTTTCTCATTAGGTGCTTTCATAATGGCTACACTCAGCTTAAGGCAAACAAATAATGATGATTTTGGAAAAATAGAAGAATGGGATTTTGAAGAGGAAATACAAGATGCTGAAATGATAGGTGAATCTCCCAAAAGGAAAAAAACCCGAAAGAAATCTAAAAAATGACAAATAGGAATTTTGTAATAATTGGTCATCGGGCTCATACAGTAGCAGATTGGAAATTAGATGATATTTGTGGAGGTGCAGGACGATTAGATGTATTGGTAAGGTGTGTCACTGCTGCACTTTGGAAGTCTCATGGATTAAGGACCGAAACAGATGTCTGGTTAATTCTGAATGGTCCGCCAAGAGCACCAATAACAGTTCATTTTAGTGGGGAAAAAATAAGATATCTAAACCCTGATGAAAGATCAACTGCGGCTCTTATTAGAAATGGACTTATCAAATATAAAAATGAAAATGGTTTAGTCGAAACAAGTCCTGGAATCACCATGGAAAGGATTGGATTGGAACAAGTATTGAGAAAATTACCTAATCCTGTTTTACTCAGTGAGGATGGAACTGATAGCATGGAAAATGCAAATACTTTCATTCTTGGAGATGATAAGGATCCTACTGATGAAGAAATGCAAATATTAGAAGAAATACCAAAAATTAGTTTAGGAAAAGAAAGTTTGCTAAGTTCAGCATGTGTAACCTTAATACATCACCATCTGGATTCGCACAAATGAGTGAAGCTAGCCTGTGGACAAGATGGAAAACTATACACCAAACAGCTAATCCTTTACCAGACGCGCCCCTAGATATTGTTAGTAAATGGATGCTTATTACTCGCTCTTATGTCTTTGAAATGGATGTTTACGCAGGAATGATTGGGATGCTTCTAGCGTTACAGTTTATAGAACCTAATTCTTTAATGTTTTATGATGGAGGAATTATTGTTGTTGGTCTGATATTAGCTCATGCAGCCAATAACATGTTGAATGATTTCTTTGATACTTTACATGGGGTTGATACCAAAGGCTATCCAAGAACTGAATATGGGCCACACGCTCTAATTGATAATTTAATATCTACAAAAGGACTTATGATAGCTATATTTTTATGTAATTTAGTAGACTTGATTATTGCAATTTATTTTTATCAGAAAGTCGGAGTAGAAATATTCTATTTTGTCTTTGCAGGATTAGGAATTTCCATATTTTATGTTGCAAAACCAATAAGATTAAAGAACTTAGGGCTAGGCGAACTCGCTATCGGATTGGTCTACGGACCCTTAATGGTAGGTGGAACATTCATGGCGCTAACTGGTGAATCGTTTGGATCACCAGCCCTAAACAATGCCTTCCTAATTTCAATTCCTTTTGGATTAACAGTAATGACAATGAGTATCGGAAAACATATGGACAAATATGAGGCAGATTATGCCAAACCCATCTACACATTACCAGTCATAATAGGAATGAAGTGGGCCTCAAGAGTATGTCAATTTACAATCATTCTATTCTTTATTTTAAGCCTTTTCAGTGTTATTGAAGGGCATTATGCAATGGCTGTAGTAGTACTTGCGATACCTAGAGCAGTATATGTAATAAATAGATTCAATGATCCAATTCCAGACACACAAAAAGAGGCATTTGATATTGCATTTGAAGCATTGCCTCCTCATCTAAAGGAAAAAGTTATTGAGCAAGATATGGAAAATATTTTCCCTGTTTGGCCTTTATGGTATGTAGCTTGGGCTTTCCATTTCGTAAAAATTGCAGGAGCAACTTTTGTACTCGGATTGATAATAGATACCTTAATTGTACTGAAATTCATACCACTTTAATATTTATCTACAAGCCCCCAATGTATTTGCATGGAAGCAATAATTTTAGTTGGTGGATTGGGAACCAGACTCAGACCATTAACACATACTATACCGAAACCATTGCTTCCTTTAGCTAATGTACCTATGGTAGAAAGAATGATTAAGAATTTACCTGAAACATTTGATACTGCCATTTTGGCAGTAAACTACGGTTTAAATGAAATGGAAAAATATTTTGATGGAAAAGATATAGGAAAAAAAATAGTTATAGTCCCTGAGGAAGAACCTCTAGGAACGGGAGGTGCAATGAGAAATTGTTTTGACCATATTACAGGAACTACTGCAGTCTTCAATGGTGATGTAGTAAGTTCAATAAATTTAGAAAAGATGATGAAGCAGCATGTCAAAACTGGAGCGAAAGGAACACTGGCTTTGTGGGAAGTAGATGATCCAAGTAGATTTGGTGTTGTTGAATTAAAGAATGGACAGATAACACAATTTCAAGAGAAACCTGAGAAGGGTACTGAATTGTCAAACTTAATCAATGCTGGAAATTATCTATTAGAACCTGAAATATTGGAGATGATTCCTACTGGCAAGAAAATTTCAATTGAAAGAGAAATATATCCTAAAGTTGCAGGAAATGGATTGTACGGATTTCCTTTTGAAGGTTATTTTATTGACTCAGGAACACCAGAATCATACCTTGAGGCAAATTTTAAGTCATTAGGAAAAAACGGAACTGCTGCACACAAAGGTGCAAGTATACGTGGAAATGCTCTAATACATGAAAGTGCAAAATTAAAAGACTGTATTATTGGATCTGACGCCATAATAGGGCCTGGTGTGGAAATGGAAAAGTGTGTTATTAGAAAATCTGTGATTCTTTCAAATGTTAGCGGTTATGGTAGTGTGATAGAAGAATGTATTATTGGACCTGATGTTTCATTTAAGAATGATTTAACGCGAAGTTTAATATCTCCTAAAGGGACCATTAGTTTTTAGGTAAATATGACGCTTAAAATTGTTCAAATTCCAGTAGGTGCATTAGCTATGAATGCAACTTTAGTTATGGATGAAGAAAGTAGAGAAACTATATTTTTCGATCCAGGGGATGAAATTGAAAGAATCTTAGAAATTGCAAACCATGAGAATATGATTATTACTAGATTGATTGCAACACACTGTCATGTGGATCACATTGCAGGAGCAAATACAGCAATGGAAAAATTAGGGTTGCCTCTTGAGATTTGTCCACTTGGAAAAGATTTGCTAGGTAACGTGGGCCCAATTGCTGCCGCATTCGGTT
>JAKURQ010000079.1 GCA_022449785.1 Candidatus Poseidoniia archaeon | reverse complement strand
TGCATAGAGGCGTGAATATTATTGGTTACAAAATCGGTGTCAAAAACGACCCTTGGTAATTAATCTGTTTTTCTCAAATTCTTAAGCTCTTTTCCTATTTTATGAAGTAATTCCATTTTCTTGCCCTCATAAAACAGATTTATGCTTCCTTGCTCAGCAGACCAATTACTTGGATGGGATTTGGAACTCTTCTTAACATCATTACCAATATCTTTAGTTATAGAATATAATTCATCGATATTTGGCCTCTTTACAGAAATATTCACAGGAACTTTACGACCTTCCGATCTTTTCAAATTGAAATCAAAATATTCTGGATAGATTACTAATGGTTTATCAGACATTATTTAGTAATCAGAACTGCATTTACAACACCGTGCTGTCCTGGTCTAGATGTTACCCTTGCTTTACCTTTTTCTGTTTCTATGACAGACCCTTTCGTAATAATGTTCTGTCTAACGTAATTGGGATTGGCTGTATTCTCAATAACTTCCAAAATCTTTGAATTGAAACTTTTACCGGATTTTGGATCTGTAACTGAAGCTTGCTCAGTTCTTAGAAGTCTATCTTTTCGGCCACCCCCTCTTGCCCTTGCAACTTTCTTAGTCATTTCACCAATTTTTGCCTGTTGTAACTCTCTACCAATCTCAAATCTCTTCTTACTTCTGCTACCTGCCAACCGGCCACCAGTAGATTTGCGTTTGGACTTACCTTGCCATAATGCCATATTACAGAAGTGCGCGACAAGAGGATTGTATTTAAGATTTGAGATATTCCCTATTAAACACGAAGTATAGGTAAACTTAAATACAAAGAACCAAGGTTGAGACGTATGTCAATAGAGAAAATGGCTAAAAAAGCCAACGAATTAAGAGAGAAAGGACATGCAAATCGTGAAATAAGTCAAGAAATGCACCTTTCAGAAGCTACAGTTGAGTGGCTATTGGCAAGAGAAGCTTCCAAAGATTTTACAGGACAATTACCACCTGATGTTAAAGTTGGATGGAGAACTATAGGTGTTTCAGGTTCCAGAATTAGTTCAATTGCTGAGATAATGGCTGATGTGATATTAGAAGAACAAGAAAAAAGAGAATTTGATTTTGATATGATTGCTGGTGTTACAAATAATGGAGTACCTTTAGCAACGATAATTTCTGATGTATTAGGTGTAGATTTTGGTATGATTAGACCAAGCAGAGAGGGTACTGAAACAAATTTTGCTTCTAATTATGCAGGCCTAAAAGATAAAAACATAATAATCGTTGATGATGTAATTAGTACTGGATCTACAACAAAGGAAGCTATTAATTTTGTAAAAGAAAGTGGAGGAATTCCCCAATTAGTTATGGTCCTAATTAATAAAAAAGCTGATGATGATTTAGCTGGTATTCCTCTAAGAGCACTTATTAGAGCAAGACCGGTAAGAAACTAATGCATTGGGCTGACGTAGTCGCTGACAAATTATTAGAATCAGGAACAGAACATGTGATTTCTTCTGGAATTACCCCCTCTGGTCCAATCCATTTAGGAAGTATGCGAGAAATTTTGACAGCTGATGCCATTGTAAGAGCTGTAAATGATAAAGGAGGAAATGCAAAACTAATCTATGTAGCAGATAACGCAGATCCTCTACGCAAAGTATATCCTTTCCTTGATGAGAAGAAATTCAAAGAATACGTAGGGAGACCTTTAGCTGAAATACCTGCACCTGATGGAAATGGAAGCTATGATCAATACTTCCTAAAACCTTTTTTCAAATCATTGGAAAATGTTGGTGTCATCCCTGAAGTTGTAGACAATTACCAATTTTATAAAGATGGAAAGTACAATGACTGTACAAAAACTATCATCGATAATAGAGAAAAAGCTAGAAACATACTAGAAAAAATATCTGGTAGACAATTACCAAAGAATTGGTTCCCTTGGACCTTTAAGGATGAAAATGGGAAACTTTGTAATGGCAAATTTCTCCGATATGAATGGCCAAACGTATACTTTGAGAATGAAGAAGGCAAAGAAATAGTAAATAATTTAGAAAAAGGAGAGGGGAAATTGCCTTGGAGACTAGACTGGCCCTCAAAATGGAAGATATTAGGTGTTACATTTGAAGCATTTGGAAAGGATCATGCAACAAAGGGTGGAAGTTTTGATACAGGAAAGAGAATTGTAAAAGATATTTTAGAAAGTAAGGTTCCACACCACATTGTCTATGAATGGATAAATCTAAAGGGCAAAGGTGCTATGCATTCTTCTACAGGATTGGCCATCTCTGCAGATGAAATGTTACAGATGGCACCTCCTGAAGTTATCCGCTGGCTAATTATGCAACCTCAGCCTAATAGGCATGTAGACTTTGATCCAGGTCTGGGACTGTTGAATTCAGTGGACAGATATGATAGAATTGAAAATGAATACTATGATAATAATCTCGAAGAGAATTCATCTAGAGCATTTGAACTAAGTCAAATTAAAGAAATTCCTAATAAAAAAGCACAAACTATCCCCTATCGGCATCTAGTAACATTATCTCAATCTAAAGAATCTGCTGATGAAATAGAAAAGACTTTGATGAGAACGGGAGATATTAGTGAATTAAATAAAACTGAAAAAGACAAACTGGAATCTAGAGTAAAATGCATAGAAGGATGGATAAGTAATCATGCACCAGAAAGTGTCAAATTTGAAATACAAGAAAAACCGCCATCGATTAACTTTAGTAAAGAAGACTTGAAGAGAATCGAAGAACTTAAAGAACAAATGGGAAATATAAATTGGAGTCCCGAAAAAATACATGATTCTTTTTATGAACTGCAAGAAAAATATAACACTCCTGCAAAGGAATATTTCCGAATCATGTACTTAACCATTTTAGGAAAAGAAAGGGGGCCAAGATTAGGGTTCTTTTTAGCAACAATCGAACAAAAATTTGTTGTAGAAAGACTGAATTCTTATTAGAACAAATTGTATTAACAACCTAATTCG
>JAKURQ010000078.1 GCA_022449785.1 Candidatus Poseidoniia archaeon | reverse complement strand
ATATAAGAAAAGGAAATCTTGGTAAGGGAACGTCAATTGCTCACAAAGTGATACGGAAATATGTTGATTATCTTGATGAAGACAGACCACTCTACAAAGACCATAACACTATGGTAGAATTACTAAAATCTAATGAGATATTAGAAACTGTAGAGAAGAAACTAGGCGAACTAGCTTAGTTACTCGTAAACTCTATTATTGCTTCACGCACTACTGCAACTATCAAATCTATTTCTTCGGACGTTATCCAAAAATGTGGTGTGAAACGAAGTGCATTCTTACCGCCGTGAATTACCCCTAAACCTCTACGGCGACACCAAGGTTCAACAGCATCAAAACCGATAACTGGTAAAATATCTGGTTTCAGTTCAATACTACATAACAGACCTGTTCCCTGAACTTTAATAACATATTCTGGAAATTCATTTGCTAAAATATGTAATTTTTCCACGAATTCAATACCTCGCTCCCTAATGTTTTTGCGTAATTCAGGAGTTATATTATCAAGAACTGCAGCTGCTGTTTCAAGCGCACGAGGATTAGTTGTCATGGTATTGCCATAAATTCCAGTAACATAGAGATCTGATGCCCTAGAATTCATACCTAATACTGAAAATGGATATTGTCCTGCATTAACTGCCTTGGACCATGTTTCAAGATCTGGTTCTTCGCAATCTTGGAATCCATCATAGTCTATTATTGAAAGACAACCTTGACCTCTAATTCCTGCTTGAATCGAATCAATCAAAAGTAATGAACCATGGGCTTTGGTTAAGTTCCTAGCTTCATCATAAAATTCTCGACTAATACATTGTCCCGGATTGCCCTCTCCTTGAACTGGCTCTATAGCCATTAATTCTATGAAAACATTGTCTTCTTCTGCTTTTGTAAAAATATCTCTAAGCGCTTGGACATCATTTGGTGGAACAAGGTAAAGATTGTCTCTATCTCGGAATGAAGCCAAATTTTTGTCATAACTGTCCTTACAAGAATGCGACATTTGAGCTGGACGATCTGTTCTTCCATGAAATCCTTGTTCAATTGCAAGAAGCTTAATGTCTTTACCTTCGTGTCGGCCTCCAGGTGATGTTAAATTGTTAGAATTCACATCAGCTATACGTAAACTAACAGTTACTGATTCGGAACCACTATTCATACATATGAAATGTGTGAATGGACAGTTTCCTCTAGTATGTCCAAGTTCTTGTCTCAAGCTATCATCAAGACGCTTTTGTGAGAATGAGGGAGTCATCACATTAGCCATGACCCAGTTTTTTGACATTGTATCAATAACCGAATCCGGGCCGTGTCCTGAACCAAGCATACCATAGCCACCATTGTCATGTACTACTGCTCCATGTGAAGTAATAATCCATGGCCCTTTTGCTGCAATTGCAATGTACTGATTTACAGTTGCAGGTTTATAGAAATTAACAAAACCACTTTGCAAATCTTTGATTAATGAAGCCTCAGTCTGCATCAACAAATCTGCACTAAATTCTTCTCGAATTTTAAGATGATAATCATGTGCTTCATCTATTGCTGTTACCAAACTGGGATCTAAAGAAAGAAATTTGGAAATCTCTGAGTCATGAAGGCCTATGGTATCTGCCTTTCCACTATTCTTTCGAATGTCATCTAATTTAGATAATCGTGTTTCAGAAGAATTGGTATTACTAGCACTTGCTGCCATTATTTCTTAAGAAATATATGCCCTAATTAAACTATTCTATGAACTAGGAAGAAAGTTTAAGCATATTGACAAAAGTTGGCAATTCTTCTACACAGCTTATGTCTTTAGAACACAAAGCAAATAGTTCTCTCCTTACACGTAAATTAGGAGATAAATCGCAAGATTCACCATAATCTTTGAGTTGTTTTGCTAATTTTTCTCCTGTACGATCCCAGTCCATTAAAATAATAAAATTAGAGCCTCGACCATATTCTCGAACTAACTTCTCTACTGTGGAAAGTACCGATTTACCATCGTTCAATTCTATCAAATTACCACTATAACCTAACTTTCGTAGAGCTACTGTATCTCTCTTACCTTCTACAATAACTGGAGCATTAATTTCTTTCAATGAATCCCATATCCTATTGAATGATTCTAAACGTTCTTGACTGCTATGTCTCCCCTTCTTAACCATTAGATTTAATGGAATAATACGGACAGGGGGTCTTAAGTTAAGCCATCTGCTGAACCGTGATGATTAAGGTTCAGGGCTTAACCAAATATTACGGAAGTAAGCCTGCTGCAAAAGACATTACTTTTGAAGTACAGAAAGGTGAAGTCTTCGGATTATTAGGTACTAATGGAGCTGGTAAATCTACTACTATCAAAATGCTATGTGGTCTTCTAAAACCTACAAGAGGACTAATCAAGATTGGAGATATTGACCTAAATAGAACTCCTTTGAAAGCTAAAGCATTGATGGGATACTTACCTGAAAATCCATTAATTTATGACAAACTTACAGGTGCTGAGACTCTAGAGTTGATAGGCAAACTTAGAAAATTGTCAAATGAACTGATTGAACAGCGAGTCAAGTATTATGCTGAAACTTTAGGACTAGGGGAACAAATTTATCATGAAGTTGGTACCTATTCAAAAGGTATGAGGCAAAAATTAGCTATCGCAATGACCTTAATTCATGATCCTGAAATGATCTTACTAGATGAACCTGCAAGTGGACTTGATCCAAGATATACTAAACTTCTAAAAGATTGGATTAAGAATTTATCTGCTAATGGAAGGACTGTATTACTTTCCACCCATATAATTGAGATGGCTGAGACATTATGTAGCAGAATTGGTATTATAGATCAGGGGAAATTAATGACTGTGGGAACTGTCAATGAAATTCAGACCAGTACTGGTGTAAGAAATCTTGAAGATGCATTCATAAGATTGATAGGTGCATAATTTCTAATAAATAATAGAAGAAGAACGTTGTTGGCACTCATTTATAATCTTCTTAGCCCATTGCAATTTCTCAAGCTTTCGAGGACTATATTCACCCGTGAATGTACCCACTTCCTCAAAATTAAAACCGACTAACTTCACAGATTTACTACCTAATGATAGGCACATCATTACAGAACGATCTCCGTCCGTAAATCCTCCCCAGCAGGAGGTATGTGGTGAAGGATATGTTGTAGTTATACATTCTGGATTTATTTGATTAGAATACAAACTAACTCGTGCAAGGTTATCTCCATGTGCATGTATGATTATTTTTGAACCATTTTGACTTGCCCACAAGATATCTGGAATATAGCCATCTAAATCACTAATAACCC
>JAKURQ010000077.1 GCA_022449785.1 Candidatus Poseidoniia archaeon | reverse complement strand
TTAATCAGCAGTTCGTTTATTTTTGACCCATCCATTTTGCCTCTGAATTCAGACATTACAGGTCCCATTAAAGGCCCAATAGCTCCCATTCCTCTTTCCTTCACAAAGTCTAGTTTTTCATTAATTAGATTACTTATGAATTCCCTTACTTCAGCTTCAATATTCTCATTTTTCAGTTCTATTTCTTTACCTTTACTAGCTTGTAGTAAGGCACTTTCAATCCCCTCTTTAGCTATTTTATCATCTTTAGCTAACTTCAATACTTGAGTGATTGCTTCCTTTCCAATTATTACATTTTTCTCGCTTTCTAAGTTGGGTAATGTATGCAATAACAATCTAGATATTATTTTTGGATTGTCATATATTCCAATTAACTCATAGAATTTTGCATCTAAATTTCTTGACACTATCTGTCTAGATTCTTCCTCATTCAATGGGACTTCAGTTTCTCTCTGGTCCAATGTTTTTGGAATTTCTACATCTATTTTGCTTAGAGTCATTGGTGGTATGTCCGTTTCAGGATACATTCTTGAGGCTCCAGGCATAGGTCTTAGGAATCGAGTGTCACCCTCTGGTGTTACTCTTCTAACTTCTTTTGGAACTCCATTAATACTAGCACGTTCTATAACTCGATTCATTGCATCCTTAGCCATATCTTGTTTTCCGAATATTAAAACAAAAGCATCGTTTTTTTTACAATTCAATTGTTTATGTAATTCTTTAGTTTCTTCAGAACTTATCCCATATGCAGGTAATTCATCACTATGCATTAATCCTTTGACTCCTGCTTTTTTAGCGTAATCAGATAATTCTTGTCCCATTCGTATGTGCCCTTTAGGTGATTCTTTCGTTCCTAACTTTCCCTTCCAATCCACTAATTTACATGCTAGTGCAGAGCCTCTGTCTTTGGAAATATATTTTGTGACATCGATTGTTTCTGAAACTTTGCACCCCTTCAGTGATTTTAGGTTGTTCTGCCTTTCGATTTCATTTTCAACAACTTTTGCCATAGTTGATAAATCCTGAAATCCTTTGAGCTCTACACGCTCTCCACCATCAATGGAGACATTAACATCTTGACGGATTGTACCTAGTCCTCTTTTTACTCTACATGCACGTAAAAGTCTACCCAAGGCTCTTGCGGCATTTTGTACTTGTTTCGGTGTCTTTAACTGAGGTTTAGTAGTGATTTCTAGTAAGGGAATTCCCAATCTATCTAAAAGATATTCATCTTTGTTTTTACCATGCCTACATGAATCCTCTTCAAGACAAATTTGATCAAGTTCTATAATCCCGTCTTTGTATTTTATTTTGCCGCCAGTAGCTACTAAAGCCGTTCTTTGAAAACCACTAGTATTCGATCCATCTACAACGACTTTCCTCATGAAATGTATCTCTTCAATAATGTTTGAACCTGTAAGTTTTGCAAACTGAAGCGCAATTTCTATTGCGTCATTATTTGGCCCACGTGGCGGTTCTTCGTCAGTGTAAACTAAGCAGTTACAACTCTTATTGAAGTATGTAAATTTTCTTATTCCTTCAGCCTTTGCAGCAGCATCGATAGTACCCATTTCGCTTGAAGTTGCATGCAATCTTCTCGTAAATGTATTATCATTTCCTGTTTCTAAATTACTACATTTACAGAAAAGTTTTCCACAATCAAGCTGCTGATGAACTTCCAGTCCAGCCTTCAAACTCACAAAATAGGCGCGTACTTCTAGTTTTTAAAAGAAGCGGTGAATATCTTTTTGTGTTTTTTCAGATAATATAAGGCCATAATTCCTAATATTGGACCTACAACTAGGAAACCCATTGCCATTACAGAAAAGAATGCCCCAATTTGTGCATTTTTGTAGGACTGACGCTTGTAAGTAATGAAGGACCCCCAAATTCCTATTAATGAAAAAAGATAAACCAGAATAGGGCACCAAGTGAATACTTTGATGTATATATTTTCTTCTAAAGTAATATCTCCGTTACCCTCTTTCATTAAAAAAGTAAATCTGTTTATTCCTTCTATTCCTTCATTTGTTTCAGGTAAGCGCAAATTTGAATCCTGAGGAGGTACAAAAAATATCATAGTTGCATTTTTATGTCCTGGAGAGGTCACTTTTACAGTATATTTACCAGGAGTTGCAAGAATATTGTAGATTCCATTTTCATTATAAGTATAATTGATTTCATCATTATTAAAGTAAATTGTTGCGTTTTCTAGGTTAGTGGTATTATTTAAGACAACAATTTCTAAGTTTATTTTCTCATAATCATTGTAATCAATATCATATGCATTTGACAAGCTCCAACCAGTAGATACTCCCATCAAAGATGAAGTTAATATTAGAATCGCAATAAATACAGCAGTTTTCTCATTTGCCTCTTTTGGTTTATATTTTTTGTAGTCTCGAGGCACAGCAGTTTTCTTTCCTACAACTATCTTTTTTGATTCAACACTAATTTCATCATTATTTTTCAGAATTTCTAAATCTGCTTTACAATTTTGACATTTCTTATCAAATTTAGCCCTATCATGCCCCATTAAGATTATTTTATTTTTCTCTCCACAGTCTGGGCATTCAAATTCAATTTTTTCCATCTTATGCTACTTCAGGTCCGCTATTATTATTTTTAGAAGCTTCCCCTTTTTTACCAATTTTTATCTGTGGTATCTCTATTTTGAATGGCGGTGGAAGGTTTAATTTTTTTGCTATATTTAAGACTTCAAAGGACCCTTGTCCTAAGACACGATTATGAATCATTTCTGCAATATTATCAGGTAATTTGTGTTCTTTCTGCCATCTTTCATCAGCTCTTTTAATGGAATCACTTTTTTCTTCAGTATATGTAACCTCACAATCTAATTGAACAATTCCCAATAGGCCGTATGAAACGGTATATCTTGCTTCTACAATCAATTCTTTATCATTAACTTTTCTTACAGAAACAATATTGGTATTGTGATCAATTCTAACTTGTTTCTGAGGCCCAGACTTCCTGTGCCTCTTAGCTTCGATTCCAATTATCTGAAAACCTTTTGCAGGCATAATCCCCCTCACGAAGGCTAGTTATTGATACTATCCTTAACAGAATGGGTATTCTTATTAGCCCCTTTCTCTAGAATCACTAAGTGTACCGGACCCTTAGTATAGCATTGATGCTCTTGACCATCGCCTTCGCAGGCTGTCAGGATACAAACCCTAGTATGACAATAGTATCCTTACAAATTGATTCTGACGAAGAAAAAACTTGGCTTTATCTATATTCCATACCTCGTGTAAAAATGGGCAACTTGACAATCTTTGTGGGAGGCGTCAATGAAACCTTGAGTTCTGTATTTAGTCATCAAACACATATTTCAATGGCTGAAATGGAAAATATAACGGATGAAGAAGGTTATTTTGATTTGTATGTTGCAGCAGATCTCAAAAAAGTTTATTGG
>JAKURQ010000076.1 GCA_022449785.1 Candidatus Poseidoniia archaeon | reverse complement strand
ATGCTATTTCTTTTTGTGATAAATGGCCTAGAAGATAGATTAGTTGAACGTAAACTGTACTTAGCTTGTGGAATTGGAGTCGTAATGGGAACTATTGCTGAAGTAATTTTGTTCTTTAGTGGTGCTGATTTGTATACTGAACTAGCCTACGCTTCAATGATTCTAGTTACACCATTTATCGTCATGATGTTTATGTTTATAGGTGTTAATTTAAAGACGTTCAAAGACGAACCTGCAGCACCTCATTATTCGGCAGGATTTGGACTATTTTTCGGAGGGGCTCTTCAATTCTGGAAACTTTTGATAGCTGAGAATCAATATGAAAATATGAGTTCTGGTGATATGACACTTATTACACTATTTGGCCTTGGTTCTGTTGTATTTCTTGGTGGTGCCGGAATGTGGATTGCATATGCAATAAAAGAAAATGGCCCAAAAAATGGAATTCGTATATCGGGAAGATTGGCTTTTCTTTATGTTATACTACATTATCTATATGCAAGTGGACTAGAGCATGTTCATTATGGAATGCACGATCTTATGTTGATAATTGCTAGTATGATAGCATTCCTTGTTGTATCTGGAGCTTTGTTTCATCAAGGCTATTTGAGATTACCAAAAATCGCGAAAAACGATTAATGTATTGACCTGCTTGGCACTTTATGTCACAGAGTGATGACTCTGCATTCTTTGCAAAAATAGATAACAACATCAGGCAATATCCTGAAGTTGTAACTTTGGTACTTGCCATAATAGGAATATTCATTCTTGCATATTCTGCAAGTAATGAATGGGGAGGATTTGCTCCACAAGAAATTAAATTATCTGAATTAGAACAATATGAAGGAATGACTGTTAGAGCGGAAGCTACCGTTACTGATGCATATCATCTTAGTTCAGGTCCGTGGATTGTGGATATTGAAGATGGTAGTACGAATGAAACAATTGTATTATTTGCGAATAGTCTAAATTTTATTCCAAAAACAGGTGATGTTCTAGAAATAACTGGAGAATCTGCACGCTACAAAGGTCAGTGGGAAATTATTTCTCAGGCAAACCAAGTCGAAATAATATCAAAATGGAATGAGGATACTATTGCAGTTAGTGATATCGCAAATGATCCTGCCTACTATGAGGGAAAAACTGTAACTGTTAGAACTTATGTTAAATCAAGTCCAACTACTTCATACAATACAACCTCATTTAACGTTGGAGATACTTACGAAAATTTAAGAATTGAAACAGAAGAAACTACTGAATTACCTGTTTTGATAACTGGAGACTACGTTGAAATAACAGGAACTTTGAGATTTGATACGTACTGGTTTTCTTACCAACTAGTTCTTGAAGATGAAACTCACAAAGTGGAGATTATTAGTTAATTGTCTGAATACAAAAGACCCAGCTTTTTTGAGGCTCCTTTAGGATATGTAATAGCTCCTGTAATATTGTATCTTCTTTTCTTTTACTTGTCTGATCAAATGAGATTAGTACTGATTGCAAGTGTAGTCGGGGCTCTGTTAGGTTGTTTTACTGGATTGGTTCCTGGAATTCATGCTAATACTATTGCAATATTATTATTCAGTTTAACAATAGCTATCGAAGAAAGTCTAGGATTTTTATCAGAGACAATCGATGTTAAGATTCTAATTGTAGTTGCAATTGCATCAACAAGTATCTCTCACACTTTTTTGAATTTCATACCTGGAACAGTACTAGGAGCTCCTGAAGAAAACAATGCACTAGGAGTTCTACCAATGCATGAAATGATTATGAGGAAGCCAATCTATCAATGCAAATGTAAAGACTATATTTATTTCCCCAAGAAACATAGAAACAAAGATCCAGCTGAAGATTTTAAGTGTCCAGAATGTGGAAGAAGTAACTTAAATGCAGAAGAAAATATCATAGAAAAAGCACCAGGATATCTAGCAATATACTACTCTGCAGTGGGATCATTATATGCTGCTATTTTCTGTATATTACTAGTAATCCCTCTAAAATTAGTATTTGGAAGAGAAAGTCTAGCAGAAGAAAGAGGTTATGACCTTGCGAAAGACTACATGTTGTGGATTTTGTTGGTCGTTACTCTTATTCTAATTTTCACAGATAGGGCAAGATTAAAGAAATTTAAATATCATTCGAAAGGAAAAACATATTCCTTTTATGGATTTAAAGAAAGTCAAGTAGATTGGAGACTTAAAGACAAAGAAAAGAAGTTATTAGGTGAAATGGATTTAGGATGGCAAGGACGTGCTTTCGGATTGGTCGCTGTTGTAACTGTATTTTTGCTATCTGGTGCATTTGGTTGGGTTGTTCTAAATCAAATAGAAGGTACGGCTGATTCTCCATTTAATCCATTTTTGAGAGATAATTTTGGTTTTTACCTTCCTGCAACTACTCTTTTCCCAGCATTTACAGGATTATTTGGAATTGCCACTCTAATGTTTTCTATATCAACTACTCCAAAATATAGTCAGCAGAATCTTGGCGTTAAAAAACCTAAATACAAAAATCTGATAGATTTAGAGAAGAACATAATTTATGCAGACTTGTCAGGTTATAGACTAGGAGGTTTTAGAGATTGGTTACTGAGTTGGTTTAGTATTAGAAAAGTGCCTAGATTTCAATGCAGAAAATGTGATCTCTATTATGATGAAAATGAAATTGCTAAGTGCAAGTGTGGTGAAGAACACAAAATTGAAGCGATAAATTATTCTAATTCTGTAATTGGTGCAATATCTGGTTCTGGTGCTGGGTTACTACCTGGTGTAACTGCAGGTATTGGAACAATAATTGCTATGTTCTTCAAGAATTCAATAAACACTCTCTTCAGCTACAGAAACAAGGATGAACGGGATTATAGTGAAGATAATGACTTTGCTGGAAGAAGTGAAGATGTGATAATGACACTCGCTGCAGTAAATACTGCTGCATCTTTAACTATTCTTGCTGGTCTTTTCATAATTTTAAGGCCAAGAAATGGAACAACTATTGTTATTGATCAAATGGTTACTGTAGAAGAATGGATACAAGTCGATCAAATGCCATTGGTTTTGACTTGTTTACTGATTAGTGTTTTAGTATCTATAATAATCGGATTTGTATTCACTGCTACCACTGGTGTAAAAGCAATGGAAGCAATAATTTATCTAAGAAGAAGGGATCCAAATTTTGCACCAAAAGCCATGAAATTTATGATTGTTGCATTGTTCGTTTTAGTTTGGATTTTTACGGGTATAATTGGTGTTGTTGTAATGTTAGTAGCAACTTTCATAGGATTACTTCCTCCTCTATTAGGAATAAGAAAAAGTCATGCCATGGGATTCCTATTAGTTCCTGTTATGATATTCTATTACAATATGAGCGGTAGTGGATTATTCACCTAAGCCCACATTCCACGCTTATTTTCCTTAGCATCTTCTTCAGCTTCATTGAAAACATCACAATAGGTAG
>JAKURQ010000075.1 GCA_022449785.1 Candidatus Poseidoniia archaeon | reverse complement strand
CTCCAGCAATTAATTTTCCAATTTCGGAATCATTATTAGCCGAAATAGAAGCAACTTGCTCAATAACTTCTCCAGATTTTACTGGTTTTGAAGCTGATTTCAATTCAGATACGACAGAGTCTATTGCCTTATCAAAACCGCTTTTCAAATTTACAGGAGACATTCCTGCTGAAACATTTCTGAGACCATATGTTGTAAGTGACTGTGCTAAGACTGCTGCAGTGGATGTTCCATCACCTGCATTATCTTGCGCTTTGCTTGCAACTTCCTTGACCAATTGTGCACCCATATTTTCGTAGGCGTCTGGTAGCTCTATGTCCTTTGCAATAGTAACTCCATCATTGATAATTGTTGGACTTCCGAAAGACTTGTCTAAAACGACAGTTCGGGCCTTAGGTCCAAGTGTAACCTTAATTGCATCAGTTGCGGCAGTTATTCCATCCAACAACTTCTTTCTTGCTTCCTCACCATAAATCATCTGTTTTGCCATTTTTACCTCACATTACCTTTGCTTGAAGATCTTCTGATTTGACCAATAGATATTCTTTATTTTCCCAGGTTAATTCTGTTCCTGCATATTTCTTGTATACTACCTTATCTCCAGTCTTCACATTTTCTGATTCTGGACCTGCTGCAACAACAGTTCCAACATTCATTTTCTCTCTTGCTGCTTCTGGTAGCATAAATCCGCTAGCTGTTGTTTCAGCTGCTTGTTCTAGCTCAATGAGAACCATCTCTCCTAAAGGCTCAATTCCTATTGACATCTTCTTTCCTCCGTTTAAGGATAGGCTGGCCTGAACGTTGTAAAATTTACAAGCAGTAGGCAACCTGAGGTTGTCTACTCCACCCTCTATATAAAATTGATTATAATCCTTTAATTAAATCTAGTAAAACTTTTCTTGGTTCTGTGGATTTTACAACACCAGATGCAAGAAGGATTCCTTCTGAACCTAAAGAGATTGCTTTGGATACATCTTCTTGATTTTTAACACCAGCACCACAAAGAACTGAAATCTTTGAATTAATTTTCTTTACTACTTCAACCGTATCTGATATGATTTCAGGTTTAGCAGTCGAAACTGAGATGTCTCCTCCTATCAATTCAGGTGGTTCTACTGCCAGCATATCTGGATTGAGATGCGAACCTTTCTCTGATGATTCTATATCTGCAGTACAAAGGACGGTCGTAAGGTCAAGTTCCTTGCAACGATTGATTGTCTTCTCAATCTCCTTCCAACTCATTTGACACTCTGCATGATTTACCAATGTACCAACTGCTCCGGAATATCGGACAGCTTCAGGCAAGATAGAACCGGTATTTGATCCGTAATTTACTCCGTCAACATGCTGAGCAAAGATAGGAATCTTCAGATTATCTGCATAATCGACTAAATCAATAGCTGAAACTGCAGCTGCTAAGTTTACATTATGTTCTATAGAAATCTCTTCCATTATCTTACAGAGCTCAAAACCGTCTGCACCGTAACCTTGTTCGTACGTTTTGAGGTTAACAATTATGATTGGAAGGCCATCACGCATAATATCCCATGAAACGTGCATTTAATGATGCTTTGGGAATCAATATAAAGCAATACACTTACTGTATAGAATGATTCTTGTAACTGGAGCTTTAGGGCAAATTGGAACTGAATTGGTCCTTGCTTTACAAGAAAAACATGGTAAAGACAAAATAATTGCTTCAGATTTGAAAGAGCCTGAAAATTATGATTGTAAATTTGAAAAGTGTGATATTCTTGATAATGAAAATTATGAAAGAATAAACAAAGAAAATGGCGTTGACACAGTATACCATCTAGCAGCGATACTATCAGCAGCTGGTGAAAAAAATCCAGATTTATGCTATGATGTGAATGTAAAGGGGCTAGAGAATGTACTCAAAGTTGCTAAAAAGTACAACCAAAGATTGTTCTGTCCCAGTTCAATTGCTGTTTTTGGTCCTGATGTGCCTCGAGAAAACACTCCTCAGAATGTAGAATTGAATCCTAAGACAGTTTATGGAAAAACAAAAGTTAAGGGTGAAGAATTGTGTGATCTCTATTTCAATGAACATAATATTGATATTCGAGGAATAAGATATCCTGGCTTAATTAGTTGGAAGCATAAACCAAGTGGAGGAACTACAGATTATGCTGTTGAAATGTACTTTGATGCAATTGAAAAGGGTGAATACGTATGCTTTGTAAACGAAGATACACGATTGCCAATGATGTTCATGGATGATGCAATAAGGGCAACTATTCAATTGATGGATGCACCTATTGAATCATTGAATTACCATTCTAACTATAATTTGTCCAGTATGAGCTTTTCTGCTAAAGAATTGGCTGATGAAATTTCTTCTCACGTTGATTTCAACTGTATTTACAAGCCAGATTACAGACAAGATATTGCAAATACTTGGCCGATTTCAATCGATGACAAGGACGCAAGAAGTGATTGGGGCTGGGAACCAAAATTTGATATAACAAAAATGACTGAGGAGATGATTACAAACCTAAGGAGACTAAATGAGTAACCCCACCGACTGGATGAAAAACGAATACGATGAATTAGTCAAAAAGGGATTTGATTGGAAACCTCCTGTAGTCAGTGGCCCATCAACAGGTCGAACTGTTATCGACGGTAAAGAAAGAATCATGCTTTGTGCAAATAATTATCTCAGCATGAGTAATCATCCTAAAGTCAAACAAGCTGCTATTGATGCAGTAAAATCTCATGGAGCTGGAAGTGGAAGTGTCAGACCTATTGCAGGTAACATGGATATCCACAATGAACTAGAAGAAACAATTGCAAGATTCAAGAATCGTGAAGCTGCATTGTATTACCAAACTGGATTTGCTGTAAATTCAGGATTAATTCCTCAATTAGCAGGTAAAAATGATGCAATAATTTCTGATCAACTCAATCATGGTTCGATTATAGATGGAGTAAGATTATCTGGTGTCAAGAAAGAAAATCGAACAATTTATGCTCATAATGATATGGGAGAATTAGAAGATAGATTGAAAGAAGCTACTAAGAATTGTGAAAAAACTTTGGTGATAAGTGATGGTGTCTTCTCAATGGATGGAGATATTGCTCCTTTAGATCAAATAACAAAATTGGCTAGAGAATATGGTGCAATGACATACATTGATGACTGTCATGGTGAAGGAGTTCTTGCTGGTGGAAGAGGAATTGGAGCACATTTTGGAGTTGAAGATGAAGTTGATATGGAATCAGGATCATTCTCAAAGGCATTTGGAGTTGTAGGTGGTCTCGTTGCCGGTGAAAAGCACATGGTAGACTATGCTTTCAACAAATCAAGAACAATGTTACTATCTGGTTCTGCGCCACCTGCTACGATTGCGGCCTGTAAAGCTTCGATAGAAGTATTGGAAACAGAACCTGAGCACGTCGAGAAATTGTGGTCAAATACAGAATATTTCAGAAAAGAAGTTCAATCAATGGGATTTGATACTGGAGTATCTGAGACTCCAATTATTCCTGTAATGTGTGGAGAATCACACAAAGCAAAAGAATTGAGTTCAAATTTATTGGAAA
>JAKURQ010000074.1 GCA_022449785.1 Candidatus Poseidoniia archaeon | reverse complement strand
GAATACGCCTTCAATATACCTATTTTTATTAGAACCTTTTCCTTCGGTGATAAATTTGATGTCTGAGACTTCTTCTGTAATTAATTTCATCGTCCTAATTGGTAAATCCTGCGGCAGAACCTTTAACTGAAGAATCAGCTGCGAATATGCAATGAGTAGCATTCTTCTCAACAAACTCAACCGTGTTACCAGGCATTGTAAATGTACCAAGTACGGTTCCGTTTTGTTCTTCAACAACAGTAACTAATCTGGCAGTACCAGTGGAATTATAAAGACGAACTACAGTTGCGTTTCCAAAAGTGGAAGCACTACCTGTTGCTGTCGGGCAATCTGCCTGAGCACCTTTAATTAATGTTCTACTCGCCATCAGTTGGTTCCTCTGTTGTTTCTGGTTCTATTTCAGGTTCTATTTCGCTAAACATAGATGCGGCAACTTCAGGTCTTAAACCCTCAATCCTTTCAGAGGATTTTGTGTACAAAATTTCTTTAATTTTGTCACTGACATCCGAGGCTGATGGATCTTCAGTTGCAATCAAATCGACAAGATCTTCCATAAAATTTAACAATAGCGTTATTGGTATTTATATCTCTGCTTTTTTAATGTCTGCACCCATTTGTTTCTGAGTAGGTGCTACTTCAGGTTCTGCTGGAAGTTCTCCCATAGTATTTGGATCACCTTCCATACCTAATGGTTCTCCAGTAACAGGATCTACCATTGCAGGATCAGGAATAGTTCCATCTTCAATTTCCCTTTTGATCTGTTGATCAATTTCAATAATTTCTTGTTCTGTCTGACGAAGTACTTTCTTACGTGCAAATTCAGCAGAATAGAACCTTCCAATATAGGGTTCCATTGTAGCAAGAATACCAAGTCTTTCATTTAACAATTCAGTTTCTTTTAATTCAGCAAACTGATTATCATATAAGAAATCATATTGAATGTGGTCACTAATAGAATCCCAATCTTCTGGAGCAACAATATTCTTCAGAATTAATTGAGTCCTGAGCATATCACTAAACAGATTAGCAAATCTCTTACGTAATCTACCAACAAATTTAGAGAATTTTAATTCATCTCTTAATATTTCTGATGAACGTCCTAAATTAAAACCACCATCATTTGCGATTCTAGATTCAGGAACACCTAGTGCTCTATAAAGTTTCTTCTGGAAATATTCAATATCAGCAAGTTCTCCAAGGTTTTGTCCACCTGGAAGTGTTGTAATTTCAGTTCCTCTACCACCTTCACGTCTAGGTAACCAGAAATCTTCTAGCATAGACATGAATTTACGATCATCACGAACTTCACCAGTTTGAGCATTGTAAACTAGCTTATTTCTATAACGACTCATTACCTCTTTGAGGTATTGTTCTGCTTTAACTTTTGGTAAATTACCAACGTCAATATAGAAGATTCTTCTTTCTGGTGCTCTTGATAGTCTGTAGATAACCAAACTATCTTCAATCATCCTAAGTTGATTAAGTGCTTTAATCGCTTTGTGCATATAGGATAAACAAGTACCCTTATTACGATCAAATAATCCAGATGTTACATAGGTTATTGCATCTTTAGCAATTTTAATTGATTGCTTACCACCACCATCAAATACTCCACCAGTTGGATATGATGGTTTTGGTGTAAAGAGATAATATTCTTCTATTTCTGGGAATGCTGCCTTTTGACCCATCTTGGCATCTAATGGCCCTTTAACAACAACTCCACCACTATTATTTTTATTTTTCTTCTCTTGTCTTACAAACCTCATCTTCATTGGATCAATATATCTGATCTCTTGAATACCGTCTTGAGGTCTCTTTAAATCTATTACTTTGTGATAATATAATCTTCCATCAACATACCAATTTCTAAGAATTTCATGGGACTTCTTATCAAAGTCCATCATTTCTTTGATGCCTTTGAATTCGTCCCTAATCTTATCCTTTAACTTATCACTAGCATTAACATTAGAAAGTTCTATCTCTATAGGTGAATCATATAGGTCACTAACAATTGCTTCATTCACAACATCTTCAATAGCAGCATCACATTCTGGATGCAATGCCATTTCTCTATATCTACGAATTAAATCGTATTCAGTTCTATAAACACCTTCAATATCAACATATTGTCCATAGAATCCACTAGAAACATAATGATCAACCCCGTCCTCGTTTGAAGGAGGAACGGGGGATACTATCGATTTCGACTTCTTCTGCGAATCGTCAATAGAGAATCCAAAGAGTTTTGCCATTGTATAATCTTTTTACCTACTATTATAGCACTATTTATTAAGAAATGCTATCGCCACCTACGTTTGCACCAACTCCTTTAATTGCTTCCCACCACTGAACTTGTAGTTCTACGGTGAACTCTTCAATTGTATCTGTCGTTTCGTAAGATAGATCTTGAGCACTTATGTTAGTTGGGAATACATCATGGAACTTGTAAGTTCTTAATGTAGATCCATCACGATCTAACTGGTGAACAAATGCGTCAGGTTGATACTCTGCTGGATTAGTTGTTCCAGTGTTATCAGACAATTTATTGATTTGATTCATCCATAATTCAAAAGCATTACGGATAGCAAAATCAACATCGTTCATAACGGTGATTGTCCATGTATCAAATGTTCTATCACCAGCAATCTTTAGAATCCTGCCCCTAAAGTTAATATCGATTGGAGCAATATTAGATGCTGGAAGAGAAGCTGCTTTAACCAAAAACCTTGATTTCTCCTTAACATCGTTATCAATGTTAAGGGCATCAGGGAAAGCAAGTTCTACTTCAAATAGATTGGGTCTTGCGCCACCACCCGCTAATTTGCTTTTAAACCCAGTAATCGTTCTTAATGGTGGTCTATTAAGTGTTGCCATAGTTTTTTTGTTCCTCTATGTAAATTAAGCAGAATTAAACAGTACCGACGACTTCTTCGAAGGAAACACCTGTGCGTGTAGCAACAAATGTTAGACCAATGAAGTTAATAGTCCTTGCGGGTTTGACGAAGATGTCAGCAACAAACTCATTGTTATCTATAATCGCAGCAGTGTTATTTGTTTGGTCACAGATAACTCTGAAGTCGAATATACCTCTCTTTGCTTGAACATCACGGAGGAATGGTTCAACAATGTTCACAAAGTTTGTTCTTGTGATCTCATCGTTGAATTCAAACATCTGATCTCTAGCAGCAGCAGAAATCGCATTTTCAAGGTAGATGAACAATCTACGAACGTTAATTCTATCGAACGCAGATGCTTTACCAAATCCAGTCTTGTCTCCAAAGAGTGTAATACCTGCTCCTGGTGAGAAGATAATTGGGTTAACTCTATTTGAATAAAGTTTGTCTCTTTGTGTCTGAGATGGGTTGTAAGCAAGTTTTACAGCATTAAGAATAGTTCCTCTTGCTGTTCCTGCGGGGGAAAACCACGGGAAATTGTTAATATCGTTTCTAGCACATGTGCCAGCAATGTCTCCATTGAGTGGAACATAGCGGAATGTATCAGCAAATCTGTCATACATGTACTTGTAACCACTATCAAATACACCATAAGATGATGATGTAATTGGAGCATAGAAGCT
>JAKURQ010000073.1 GCA_022449785.1 Candidatus Poseidoniia archaeon | reverse complement strand
AGGAAGTCGCAATGGTTTGTGATGGAATCTCAAAATGTGTCATTATCCCGGGTTATGGTATGGCCGTTTCACAATGTCAGCATCAAGTTAGAGAATTTGCGGACATCCTAGAAGCAAATGGTTGTGAAGTGAAATATGGAATTCATCCTGTTGCAGGAAGAATGCCTGGACACATGAATGTTCTATTGGCTGAAGCTAGTGTACCATATGAAAAATTGATTGAAATGGATGATATAAACTCAGAAATGGGTGAATGTGATGTTGCACTGGTTGTTGGTGCAAATGATACTGTAAATCCTGCTGCTAGAAGTGATGAAGGGCCATTAGCTGGAATGCCAATTATTGATGCTGACAAAGCAGGCGTTGTCGTAATTGTAAAAAGATCGTTATCAGTTGGTTACGCTGGTGTAGACAATGATTTGTTTTATGAAGATAAAACAATGATGCTGTTCGGTGATGGTAAGCAAATGATGACTGAATTAGTATCTTCTATGAAGGAACTTTAGAGAAAAGACTAATTAGTCAGGTTAGTTAGGCTTAACATGCTTGAACAAATAATCATTGGATTGCTTGTTGTGATTATTGCAATGATGATTTATTTCAATATTAATAATCAGGATGATAAAGAAGATTTTAATATACAATCAATAAAAGATGTTCAGGTAGAAATCAAAGAAAAGATAATAGAGAGAGATACTTTAGATTTAGAGAGCATTGAAAAAGCAAAACTCTCAAGTGAAACTGAAGCGAAGATTCTTAGAGAAGAATTGAAAGCTCTAAAAGAACTAGTCGAAAAAGAGAGGAAAGAACGGGGAGACGCATACGTTTCCATAACTGATAATGTCAAACTTTTGCGAGAACAATATGAGGGACTTGAACTTTCTACGAATAAATTATCTTCAGCACTAAAGGATAGCTCAATGAGAGGTAATTGGGGCGAAGTTCAACTTAGAAGAGTTATTGAACACTCCAATATGTTAAGACACGTTGATTATGTAGAACAGAAAACAATAGAAGCTAAAGATGGATCTAAACAAAGGCCAGATGCAATTGTAAATATGCCTGGTGGAAGACAATTAGTAATTGATTCAAAAGCTCCAGGAAGATTATTGGACGCCTATGAGTCTGAGGATATAGATGAGCAAGAAAGATTCATGAAACAATTTGCAGATGATGTTTGGGAAACTGTAAAATCATTGGGTCAGAAAAGTTATCAAGACAGCATAAAGGATGAAAGTGGAAACAAAATATCACCAGATTTTGTTATAATGTTCATGCCTGGTGAACATATGCTGCAAATTGCACTATTGCATAGGCCTACCTTATGGGAAGAAGCTGTTGAAAGAAATGTGATTTTAGCATCACCATATATTCTCTTAGCATTACTCCGCTCTGTATTCTATAGTTGGCAACAGGAAGAAAGGAACAATAATGCAAAGAAAATACTAGAAGTAACAGAGGATCTTGCTGATAGAATAGATACATTTATAGGACATGTAGAAGGAATTGGAAGAGGACTTCAAAGTAGCATTAATTCTTACAATAAAACCGTAGGTTCCTACAACCGAAGATTACTTCCTGCGCAAGAAAAATTGAACACCTTGAAAGGATCTAGTCAGACCTTTTTAGAAATGAAAGACATAGAAGAATCTCCAAGAGAAGTTCAACAAAAATTGAAGACTGAGTAGTGTTGAAGTGACGAGAATTGTCTTAGTAGAGCCGCAACATCCCGGAAATATAGGAGCTGTTGCAAGAATTATGGCAAATTTTGGAATAGATGATTTAGCACTAGTTAACGGATGCGAAATTACGGGAGAAGGATTTGCAAGGTCTAAATCTGGAAGACCCATATTAGAAAAACTACAACGCTTTGAAACAATGCAAGAAGCCTTGGCTGATTGTGATATAGTAATTGGAACAAGCGGGATTAAACCTGAGGGAGATAAAAGGTGGTTTAGAGCTCCACAAAACGTAAAGAAGATTAATAAATTGATAGATTCCAGAGAAAAACCCGCCTTAGTTTTTGGAAGAGAAAATTATGGATTGTACAAAGATGAATTGGCTCTATGCGAAACGACGATAACGATTCCGGCAAGTCCAGATTATCCTGTTTTGAATCTATCCCATGCAGTAGGGATTGTATTGTATGAAATGAATAGAGAAGTAAAAGTAAAAGAACCAAAGCGACGAAAAACCGTTTCTCAAGAGGAATTTGAAAGACTAGTTGATAGAATTATGGAAATGCTAGAGGACAGTAGTTATCCTAAAAGAAAACTAGCACGTTCAAAAACTACATTAAGAAGATTAATTTCTCGAGGTAATCCAGACGAAGGAGAATATGAAAATTTGATGGGTATTTTCAAAGCAATAAAGGTAGGGAAAAGATGAGATATGTGATGGTAACTGGGCCTATGGGAGCAGGTAAATCAACATTTATGAGAAGCCTACCAAAACCTCGTGGAAATTTTGTTGCTCCTGCAAATGTACCTGATATGCTTTTGGATCATGCATGTGAATTAAGCAATTATATGTTTTATGAAATTGACGCACCAACTGCAACTGGAAAGGTGTGGATTGATTGGCTTAAAGCTGCTGATTTACAAATTGTAATTGGAAATGGTCTGAACGAACCTGACAAGCATTTTGTTGAATTATGGAATTATTTGAATGAGAACACGCCAGACACTGAACGAATAATCATACTGAATCGGGTGAATAAAATTGGAAAAGAATGGAAGGATTATGCTCAAGAAACTGTGATGTGTGTTGGAATTGGTGAAACTATTGATGAAGAAACAGCCATTGCATCAGAAAATGATATTTTGGCAGTCTTAAATCACATAAAGGAAAGATATGGATAAAGAAAAGAAAGTTGAAAGTTTGAGATTTTTACTTGCTGCTGGAAGTAAAATTTATGGTGATAAGAAATTAATGGAAATGTTAGTAAAACAAGGAGCTCCCGAAAAAAACAGTATCGAAGAATTGGTAACTGATAAAGATTTGAGATTCACTCACTTAACAATGGCTCTAAAGGAATCTGAGGATTTCATCTATCAATTGGAGAATAGATTAACGGAATTATGTAGAGTTGCAGACACTTTAGAAATTGGAAATCCCGATATTATTAGAAAGTGGCTAAGTGACGATTGTAAACCATGTCTCGTCGAGCATATTATTGAAGGCTATGAAGAAGTTTACGAAATTATGATAGAAATGGACAACCGATTAATGTGGCCTGGCTGGCCCCTTATTGGTAAATTACATGACCCTATAGAATAAAGAGGAAGAGAATTAATACCTGTTTCAATAGAGCATCGAGCAATAATGGGTGAAATGCACGTTTATCGTTTCGGTCCTGACATGACTGATGGCAAAGCAGATATGAAAAATCTACTAGGTGGGAAAGGAGCTAATTTAGCAGAAATGGCACTTTTAGAAATACCAGTACCTCCCGGTTGTACAATAACTACGGAAGTCTGTACTTTCTTTAATGAAAATGGAAAAACATATCCAAACGAACTGGATGGACAATTAAGAAATGCTCTGAAAGATGTAGCAGCTAGAGTTGGAGCTGTATCCGGAGATGCACATACTCCTCT
>JAKURQ010000072.1 GCA_022449785.1 Candidatus Poseidoniia archaeon | reverse complement strand
TTATGATTAAATTTTCCGCCCCTGATTTAGTTATTCCTTGAGCTATTATTAAAGAACCAAGAATCATAAAAACTGAATCTGAAGCATATGAAGAAAATGCATCGTCTCTGTTCTCTCCTAATAAAACAAGTGCAACTCCTGCCATCAATGCAGTAACAGGCAATGGGAAAGTTTCTGACACCCAAAGATAGATAATGAAGAGAAATAATGTAAATACATTCCTTCCAGGTGTGCTTAAACCATCTGCGAAAAAATACAATAATAAATTAATGAATGCTACAATTAGTACACCTGCAGAAAATTTCCTGAAAGTTGAGTTCAAGTAAAGTCGATATAGGGCATGTTGTCTCTCCTTAGAATCAAATAACTCTGCTTGAAGATCGAGTAATGTTCTTCGCCTCTTTAGCTGATCAACTCTAGGGAGTACTGTGTGGGATTCTTCTTCTAATGATTCTGCGACAATTTCAAGTCCATCTAGCATCTGCTCAAATTCATCGTCTTTACTCATCTAAGAACACACACCGGAACAGAAGCACTAAGGACTAAACTGTGCAATAATATGTCACTAACTGCATCATCAATATCTGGAAGAATTACTACCCGGGCGCCCTCTGAGTCAATGACTGAATTAGTAATAGCTCTTCTTGATTTAAAAAAACCTAAAGGAACTATTGTAGAAGTTACATGGAAATCACCGCCCAATTTCTCTCTTAATTCTTCAA
Source organism: Candidatus Poseidoniia archaeon (assembly GCA_022449785.1). Lineage (GTDB taxonomy): Archaea > Thermoplasmatota > Poseidoniia > MGIII > CG-Epi1 > CG-Epi1. The sequence continues at coordinate 2,987 of JAKURQ010000072.1, read as the reverse complement.
CTGCCTTATCTATGGCCTCAGCCCCACCAAAAATCTCTGTTCCAATATGCAATAATTCCAAATCACATTTAAATTTACGTGAGAAATCCTCCAATTTTTGAAGAGCGTCTTTTGGTAAAACAGGGCCGTCGAATACTACCAATGCAGGAGAACCTGAACCTGGTAAAGGATGTTCTTTACGAACTACAAAAGCATGTGAGGCTTCTGAATCTAGAATACGTTCGACTTCTGAACCTGTGAATAATCTACTTAAAAATGAACGAAAAGGTCCTAAAACTAAAGTATCTGCAACACCCTCATCAACCATTTTTGCAAGAACTTTACGCCTTTTTCCAGTTTTTGTTATTGATTTAATTTTGATATCTGAATTTTCCTCAACAAATTGATCTAATTGTCTCTTACCTAAGGCTTCAAATCCTCTTCTGGTTTCAGATGAAGCTGTCACCGTTCCAGTCTTGGAAGGATTACTTACGTAAGTTGCTATCAAAGGTACATCAAGACGCTTCGCTAACGCAAGTGCATAATTCCTTGCAGGCCTGAGTCGCTTGGAAGGGTCTATTGGCAACAATAATTTATCAAACATCTTAAAGTACAATCGACGCAACGTATATTTAACCCTGTCCAGTGAGCGCACCCCTGAATTTGTAGTTCAGGACGGAGAAAAAAATTGGCAAAGGTCGCAAGAGCTAAAGTAAAGGACAAGTGGAAGGGCAAAATGTGGTACCGTTTACACGCCCCCTCTATGTTCAATTACGCAATAATGGCACACACGCCTGCAGATAGTGCTGAAGTTGTAAATGGAAGAGTAACTGAAGTACCTTTGGAACAACTAACTGGTGACTTTAATCAAAAGAACTTTATGATAAAATTTAGAGTACATGAAACACGTGGAAACAATGCTTTCACTTCATTCGACGGGCATCGATTAACTTCGGATTACAAAAGAGCATTAACCAGAAGAAGAAATAGTAGAATAGATTGTAACTTTGTTTTGAATCTACAAGATGATGTCCAAATTAGAATCAAACCAATTATAATGGTTGACAAGCGTATAAAGAAATCTCAAGAAAAAATGCTTAGAGCAGTTACGCACAAATACATAGAAGATAATTTGTCTAAATTGAGTCTTTCGGAAGCTTTAAAGAAGATTTATTCGGGGGATTTAAACAAAGAAGTGGCTACTACACTAAAGACTACATATCCTACAAAAAGAGTAGAAATTTCCAAAATTAGTGTAATGAATCCTGCAAGTCTTATGGAAGTCCCACCAGAAGATAGTGAACTAGAGAAAATTCTTGAAGATGCTGATAATAAGACTACTGTAGAAGAAACTGAAGAATCAGAAGATACTACTGAAGATGAGGATAACACTGAAGAATCAAGTGATGTTGATTATTCAGCTATGAAAGTAGCTGAGTTAAAAGAATTATTAAAAGAAAAGGATTTACCAGTTTCAGGCACAAAGGCTGAACTAATTGAAAGACTTAACTCTTGAACAAAAAGACCTGGGAGCTTTTACCATTCTGGTTCCCAAAGTCACAGAATAATCGGAATTGGGCTTTTGTTTTCATTTTACTAACTATAATCAGTATTGATTGGTGGAATTGGGAATCAAGTAACAGATTGAATGATTGGATTCCTATATGGATTATCTATCTAATAGTAGTCCAATTTGCTTTAGCATATTCTGTCTGGAAATTCTCAAAGGAGTGGATGAAAGATGAGTGATTTACTAACTATTGGGATCATTCTAACCATTTATCTCGCAATATCTGTGGGCATTGGAATCTATGGCCGTAGCAAAGAAGGTGGGGCCGAAGATTATTTTGTGGCTTCAAGAAGAATAAATCCATGGGTTTTGTTTTGTACATTGGCTGCAACTAATTTCTCTGCATTCTTTTTCTTAGGATTTGCAGGTGCAAGTTATCGTGCAGGATGGGGATTCTATGGAATAATGGCTATGGGAACATCACTTGTTGGACTTTCCATACTGTTGCTGGGTGTACCTATTCACAAACTAGGAAAAGAAAAAGGATACGTGACACCACCTGAATTAATTGCGGGAGAAACAAATTCTAAATATTTGGGATGGTTGTATGGCACTGTTCTAGTTGTTTTCACGCTACCTTACCTAGCAACTCAACCAATGGGTGCTGGAATTCTATTGGAAACACTTTCAGGAGGAGAAATTCCTTACTTCACGGGTGCATTCCTGTTAACTTGTGTGATGATTATTTACCTAGTATTAGGCGGAATGAAATCATCTGCAATGACGGATGTATTTCAGGGAGTTTTGATGTTTTCAATATTGATGATATTTGTTTTAGGATTCTTCTTACATGAAGACATAAGTGGTTTTGGAGAGGCTGGAAAGGAACTTTGGGAAAACAAGCCTGAAAAATTTGTTAGAGAAGGGAATTTCACATGGGAGATAATATTCTCTTTTACTATATTGTGGCCAATAACTGTCCCAATGTTTCCACAATTATTCTCAAGATTTTACATTGCAGAGGATGACAAAGCCATTAGAACTGCTGCTTGGCTTTATCCTACTGTCGTGCCTATACTTTTCTTATTTCCAGTTATAATTGGAGTATATGGAAATATTGTTGATTTTGATCCAACACTTGTTGATGAAAAGACGGAATCCGATAATATTTTACCACTAATATTAACCGAATATGCACCGCTATGGGCTGGAGCTATAGTTTGTATAGGTGCAATAGCAGCATTCATGTCAACCGCAGATTCACAGATACTCGCGATGTCTTCAATAATAACAAAAGACGGTCTGCCTGCAATTACTGAAGTTAAAGAAGAAAATGAAAAACAAATTGGTAGAATTCTAATTATTATATTAGCTATAATTGGTTTAGCACTTGCATATGATCCTCCTGATACAATTTTTGACATTGTTTCACAAGCTTTTACAGGCTTAGCTGTTCTTTTCCCAACTACAGTTGCAGTTCTTTATTGGAATCGAGTCA
>JAKURQ010000071.1 GCA_022449785.1 Candidatus Poseidoniia archaeon | reverse complement strand
CAGGCATAGTTTACTCAAAAAGATATGATTCAGTTTTGACTAATCCAACTATGCCTGGAGCAAATTGGTTTGAAGGTTCTAGATTAAATTTTGCAGAAAATTTACTATCTGGAAAATCAGAACAAATAGCAATTATTGCAACTGGTGAAGGACGTAAAGATCAGGTTTTCACATTTAAGGATTTGAATACTGCAGTGGGTTCTGCACAGAAAGGTCTTAGAAAGCTAGGTGTCAAGAGTGGAACTAGAGTTGCAGCGTTTGTTCCTAATTGTGTTGAAGCGGTAATCCTAATGCTTGCCACAACCGCATCTGGGGCAATTTGGACCTCTTGTTCACCAGATTTTGGTTCACAAGGAGTTATTGACCGTTTTGGGCAGGTTGAGCCGTCGCTTTTGATAGTTGCAAATGGTTATTATTACAATGGAAAAGTATTTGGTTTAGAAGATAAAATAAATGGAGTTTTAGAAAGAATAGATACAATAGAAAATGTAATTACTATAGACTTTGCACAAACTTCTTGTAATCTCAATCATGCTTCAGTTATAGAGTATAAAGATTTATTATCAGATAATGAAGAAACACCTGATTTTGTACAATTGCCATTTGATCATCCTCTATACATAATGTATTCTTCAGGTACTACAGGCCCTCCTAAATCGATAGTACACAGTGCAGGTGGAACTTTAATCCAACATTTGAAAGAGCATCAACTTCAGTGTGATATTCAGGCTGGAAGAGATACATTATTTTGGTTTACTACATGTGGTTGGATGATGTGGAATTGGTTAGTCTCAGGTTTAGCATCAGGAGCTACTATTGTTTTGTATGATGGTAGTCCCGGCCATCCAAATTTGGGCAATCTATGGAATATGGCTGAACGCACAGGAATAACACATTTTGGAACGAGTCCTAAATTTTTGAGTGCATGCTCAAATTCAGATACGCTACCCAACCAGATCGCAGATTTGTCTAAGCTTTCTTCAGTTCTTTCTACAGGAGCACCATTAGTCGCTGAACAATTTGATTGGGTCTATGACAACATTAGTTCAGAGGTTCATTTGGCTTCAATATCAGGTGGTACAGATATCATTGGGTGCTTCTTGGCAGGATCACCTATACTTCCCGTACATAGAGGAGAGCTCCAATGTCCACAATTAGGAATGGATGTACAATCATGGAATGAGGATGGTGAATCAGTTATTGGTGTGAGTGGTGAATTAGTATGTGTCAAACCTTTCCCATCTATGCCAATTAGTTTTTGGAATGATGAGACTGGAAGTAAATACCATGAAGCTTATTTTGAAGAATTTCCAAACGTCTGGACACACGGTGATTATGTTGAAATAACAGATACTGGAGGTGCTATAATCTTTGGACGAAGCGATACTACACTTAATCCAGGCGGTGTTAGGATAGGCACAGCTGAAATATATAGAGCGGTGGAAAATATGAACGAGATTGAAGATACTATAGTAGTTGGAAAACCTAATGATGGAGATGTTGACATTGTCCTATGTGTTAAATTAGTTGAGGGTGCAACTCTTGATTCAGAAATGCAAGATAATATTCGTAAGATAATAAGATCTAAGACCACACCACGTCATGTTCCAAAGTATATTTTCTCAGTTACAGATATACCCTATACTATCAGTGGCAAAAAAGTTGAGAAAGCAGTATTGTCTACTATTATTGGGAAGAAAATAAAGAACAAAGATGCTTTGGCAAATCCAGATTGTTTATCTCAATATTCAAAATTAGAGTTCTGAAAAGCTTTAGAACGCCCCTCTTCTACAAGCTCATGAAAGCCTATATCGTGGCTACAATTCTTCTCAGCAGCATCTTGTTGAATTTTGTAGATACGGATTTTGATTCATACAAGGATACAGAGTTTACATTAGAATCAGATTCTTTACAATGTGGAAAGCAAACATTCTCATCAAATGTTAAATCAGCTTTTGTTAAAGAATCTGATTTGAACCAATATAGTCCTTCAGAGATTTATTTGAGTAAAACTTGGGTTGTTGTTCTAAATTCACCTTATTGTACTCAGCACATATCGAATTCACTTATCGCCTCAAAAGTTGAAAATATTAGAGAATTTCCTATCCTAAGTGGGACATGGATTCTTGAATTCCAAACAGGAGATATTGCATTTATGTATCTTAAGGATTTATACAATACAGGATATCTTTGGACTTATTATCCACTTGTCGAAAAAGAAGTAAATTTGAGATTTGAACCGAATGATGAGAATTTAACAAAACAATGGTACATTGATAATTCTGGTCAAAACAATGGAACTAATGGTATTGATATAAATGTAAAAGGTGTTTGGAACGAATATACTGGTGATGGAATTGTAATTGGTGTAGTTGATAGTGGACTAGATTACACCCATCCAGATATTTCACCAAATTATGAAGGAAGTTATAGTTATGATTTTTGTGATTCTGATACAGACCCCATGACAGAACATTCTTCTGAATGGCATGGTACTGCGATTGCAGGAATTGCAGCAGCTAAAGGAAACAATGATATTGGAATTGCAGGCGTATCATACGATTCAACACTAGCAGGAATTAGATTATTTTGTGAAGATAGTGAGGATGATTATACCTTCACTGATTTAGAAGTCTCACAAGCGTTAACATACAAAAATCAAAATATAGATATATATTCTAATAGTTGGGGGCCAGAAGATGATGGTCAAACACTTGGTAGAGTTGGTCCTTTAACTTTAGCAGCTTTTGAGGCAGGAGTTAATGAAGGAAGAGGAGGTCTAGGTTCAATTTACGTATGGTCTAACGGTAATGGCCTACAGAATAAAGACTATTCAAACAAGGATGGCTATGCGAATAGCAGATATACAATTGCGGTTGGAGCTGTAAATTGGCAAGGGAAGCAAACAGGGTACTCTGAACATGGACCTAACATATTAACATCAGCACCTTCTCACAATGGAACAATAACAGAAGCTGGAGTTTATACTACAGATATTGTTGGAGATAGTGGTGATTTTGATGGTAATTACACTGTAGTTACAGGCGGGACTTCTACGGCAGCACCTATGGTTTCAGGCGTCATTGCTTTGATGCTTGAAGCAAATTCAGACTTGACTTGGAGAGATGTACAACATATATTGGTTCGTTCGTCTAAGAAAGTTGATTCTGTACATCCTGGATGGTTTAAAACAGAAGTTAATCGTGATTACAATAATGCTTATGGGTATGGACTTTTAGATGCTAATACTGCAGTTAATTTAGCCAAAAATTGGAATAATGTTGAATCAGAAGTTAAAACTTCTACAGATAAAGTGGAAGTTAATAAAATAATTTTAGATGATAATAATGAAGGTGTGACTTCTACTTACTTTATGCACAATAGTATCAATATTGAGTCAGTAGAAATTTTGGTAAATATTACACATGGCGACCGTGGGGATGTGAATGTATTTCTTATATCCCCAAATGGAATTGTTTCAGAACTTGTCAGAGATAATAGTCAAGATTTAGGTGAGCATTATCACAATTGGATTTTTACTTCGATGGTTCATTGGGGTGAGAATAGTTTTGGTGAATGGTCATTGAAGGTAAATGATACAATTGATGAAGGCGCTTCAGATCGTATTTTTAATAATTGGTCTCTCACTTTTTATGGTACTCCTGAACCAGATTTTGATGGCGATGGTTTACCAGACTATGCAGATTCATGGTTAGGTACTGGAGTCACAAATCCGGATTTTGATGCAGATGG
>JAKURQ010000070.1 GCA_022449785.1 Candidatus Poseidoniia archaeon | reverse complement strand
TAGAGGGAAATTTGAATTCTGTAGATTTTAGCAATATGGCTTCAGTTTGTAAATATGTAGTACCAAAAGGATATGGAAGCAATCCCTCGAAAGATACCACTCTAAATATTGATGAATCTTATAAAGAATATTAAGATATCAACTATGCTGCTGGGAATCAGAATTCAAATGGAATTATAACAACAACAAGTTCTAGGGCAGCAGCAGTTGTTTCTATAGGCGAATCTATTGAAGAGGCAGAGAGAAAGTGTGAAAGAGGTTTATCATTTGTGTCTGGTAAGAATTTATTTACTAGGCATGATATAGGAAAAGCAGAATTAATACAAAAGAGAATAAATCATATGGAGAGCCTCAGATGAGTTTAATTTTAGCAGTATTCCTTTTGATTATAGGATTTATCTTGTTAACTAAAGGAGCTGACTACTTTATTGAAAATTCAGCATCTTTTGCAGAGGAAAAAGGAATATCACCACATGTTGTAGGTGTCACTATTGTTGCTTTTGGAACAAGTTTACCTGAATTACTAGTTTCTATAATATCTTCCATTCAAGGCTATAATGATTTGGCATTAGGCAATATTGTTGGTTCTAATATCTCAAATATAGGTTTAGTATTGTCAGTGTCAACATTTATTTTTTATTATGTTCTTAAAACAAATATTTTACCAGATGAGGATGCAAACAACGATAGTTATGTGATGCTCTTAGCCGTATTAATGCTGTATTTTTTTGCAATAGATAAATCAATATCTCAAATAGAGGGGGCAGTATTTTTCTCACTTTACATAATTTATATTTTCTGGCTTTACAAGCGAACCAAAGGAGATGAAGTTAGTACCGATGAGTCTAAGACATCATATATGTTCTTGATAGGTGGGCTTATTGCACTATTGATTGGAGCTCAATTAACTGTTGATTCTGCGGTAGAGATTGCACTGGCCATAGGTATTCCTGAAATTGTGATTGGGCTAAGTGTTGTAGCTGTAGGAACTAGTTTACCTGAGTTAGCAGGAACTATATCTGCTGCACGGATGGGCCATAAAGAAATAGCCGTAGGTAATGTTATTGGGTCTAATATAGCAAATATTTTTCTAGTAATGGGAGTATTATCTTTGATTAATCCTATAGCAGTTGAAGACTTTGTAGTTGATCAAACGCTTCCGTTATTGATTATCTTAACTATAGTTACTTTTGGTTTAATTCGTATTCCATTAAACAGACTAAGTGGTTCATTATTGTTTGCTTTCTTTTTATTCTTTATTTATCAATTAACATTTATATGAGAAAATTAATAGAGTTCCAGATTTTGGATATTAATGCAGATTATTATGGTCTTGACTTTTATGAATTGATGACTAATGCAGGTGGACAAGTAGCTAAATACATAAGTGAGAATATTGAACAGACAATTCCAGTAAAATTTATTTGCGGTCATGGAAATAATGGAGGAGATGGGTTTGTTGCTGCCAGAATTTTAAAAAATGAAGGATTTAATGTTGAAGTATACTATGTAAAAGAGCCCAAAACAGATACATCTAAAAGAGCCTTTGACACTTTTAAGGGAGATATAAGGAAAATTAAAAAGATTCCAGACGTCGTTGAAGACTCAGTAATCATGGTTGATTGCTTATTAGGTTCAGGCGTAATTGGCCAGCCACGTTCACCATACAAGGAAATAATAGATGAACTTAATCAGTTTGAAAATATAATATCTGTTGATGTTCCATCTGGGTTTGGGACTCCTATCTCTGTGAAACCTTCACAGACAATCACATTCCATGAAAAGAAGATAGGTATGAATCAAGATAACTGTGGAGAAATTATTGTAGTAGACGTAGGTTTTTCTTCTGAGATTGATGAATTGACTGGGCCTGGAGAATTATTATTATTTCCTAAATTTGATTCAAAGAAACACAAAGGTCAAAATGGCAAAGTGGCAGTAATAGGAGGAGGAAAATATTCAGGAGCAGCAGCGTTAGCAGCAATTGGAGCGTACAGAAGTGGTGTGGATCTAGTTCATGTTTTTGTCCCAGAAGTTTCATATGAACAAGTTTCGTCTTTTGCACCTGAGCTCATAGTACATAAGTTAGAAGGAAACATAATTACTAAATCAGTTTTAGATTCAATAGAGGGAGACGAATTTGACAGTATTGTCATAGGTCCTGGGATGGGTAAAAGCAATAAGTCTATCGAAGCTGTTCAAGGCATAATTAATAATTTTGAAAATGTGGTACTCGATGCTGATGCCATAGATATGTACAATTTTAGACAAAGTAATGTTTTACTAACTCCACATTCGGGTGAATTAATACGTTTAAATGTTCAGAATGATCGCTCTAGTTTAATGGAGTTTGCAAAGTCTAACAATGTATCCTTATTGTTGAAGGGAGAAAAAGATTTTATCACTAATGGAACTTATTTCAAGATAAATACTACAGGGCATCCTAGAATGGCTGTAGGAGGTACAGGTGATTTACTATCTGGACTTTGTGGTGGTTTAATTGCTAAAGGCTTATCTTCATTTGAAGCTGGACGTTTAGCTGCTTATGTAATAGGAAAAGCAGGCGAATTATGTTATGAAGAATATGGGGCTGGTTTTCTACCTACTGATTTGGGAATTTGTATATCTAAAGTTTTAGGTAAAAGTTAGTTATTTCTTTCTACGAAATGCTACTATTACTAAAATAAGCAATATAGGTAGTATGTTTGGCCCCACTAGGGCATTATCATTATCACCAGATGAAGTAACTACTTGTTTTTCAGAAACAATAATATTGTTTTCATAAGAAGTTAATTTCCCATGTCCCGTATCCACTTCTATACTGTAAACATAATTTCCTGAGTTTTCAAAATATAATTCTCCCGTGTAATAATTTCCCTCCTTTTTCATTGGTATTTTCTGTCCTTCTGCCAGAACGTCTGCATCAACTTTCGCTACGATCATATTAACGCTTACAGGGTTTTCATAATCGACTATAGATGTTATTTTTGTAACTGTGTTAGTCTCAATATTTGCAGGTGGTATTGAATATACCAATCCCTGATTCTTTACTTCTAGATTACGATACAAAGTGCTTACACCTCCCCATTGATCCGTACATTCTATTTCTAAAAGACATTCACCATCTTCGTATTTTGTTGAGTCCCAACCGAATGCTACTTTTTCTCCATCTTTATCTAAATCATTCCAATCCTGCCAAATAGAACCATATGGTTTTATCCTGTATTTTAGAGATTGAAGGCTACTGTAATCATAAACTTGGAGATCAAATTCAGCTATTGCAGTGATGTCATTAGAAAATGATTCCAGAATAAGTGAAGGAGGAGTACTGTCTGTCTCAAATCGTATTCCTTGGAATGTTTCATAGTCTTGATTATCTACAGTTTTAACGTCTAACCAGTGCCAGCCGTCCCATGTTGGTGTCCAAGTACTAGTGAATATATCTCCGCCATCCAGTGGTATATCTCTCCAAGTACCGTTATCAATACGATATTGGACTTTTTCTATACCATCTGGGTCTGATGATTTCACATTAATATTAACCCTGTTATTGTAAATTTCTTCTTTAGGTTCATTGATTTTTAAGTATGGATAAGTAATGTCTTCTTCATTTAGGACTGTAATTTCTATTGTGTGTGTTACTTCATTAGAATTCATATCTATTGCCCTAAAAGATATCTGATGATCTCCATTACCTGCCCCGGCTTCTTGAGTGTTCCAACTAGCAATATAGGAATCCCCTTCATTGTAATACATCTTTCTCCAGTCACCTTGGTTTACACTATATTCTACTTCTGATAGCTGGTTATCATCTACAGCCTCAATTTCTAAGATAGTTATGCTTTCTACAGTATCACCATCTTCAGGTGTTATTATTTCAATAGTTGGAGGGTTTTCATCATTTAGAATTTCAAGATTAAGAGATTCTACTACACTTGCTCCTCTGTCTACAACTTTGATATCCAGTTCATGTTCGCCATTGGTTAAGTCAGAAGTATCAAGTTCAAAGTTAAAATCTCCATTAAATGAAGATAATCCAGAGTTCAACCACCCTGTTTTATCCCATCTATAATATACATTTTCAATTTCTGATTTTTCACTAACTGCAGTTCCTTCAATTTCAATATTTCCACTCAATAACCCTTCAGGTGCACTAACACTTAGTTCGGGAGGTATTGCAAAAGCAGTTTCTAAAACATATTTATCAGTGGTAGCGGATTCATCATTGAAGAAGGCTACAAATATATTTAT
>JAKURQ010000007.1 GCA_022449785.1 Candidatus Poseidoniia archaeon | reverse complement strand
TTTTGGCCCGGTTTAATGGTTATAATCATACTCTTAATAGTTCTTAATATATATCTTATCAGCGATTTTTCCATTGGATTTAATCTTACAACAATTCTGATTTTAGCATCTATCTTTTGTTTTTATGGTTACTTTACAACACCAGCCACTCCTCTTTTCAGAGAGGGATCAATTTCAACGGCAGTTTCAGGAACTTTTAGTCAGCTACGTGAAACTCTTTCCATGCTAGATAATTTTCCAGGATTGGGTAGATTTCTTCTTGGCAGAGTATTCTATACAGATGCAGCTAACACAGCAACTGCTTTTGCAGCAATATATGTTAGTGAAGAATTTGGTATGACTACAGCAGATATTACGAAATATATGTTTCTAGGAATCATAAGTTCAATCGTTAGTGGGTTTTTGTGGGGATATTTAGTAGACATAGTAGGTCCTAAAATTACATTGAATATGGTCTTGTGGGTATGGTTTTCCACTTTCGCTCTCCTTATTTCTACAGTTTGGCTTGGTTTACCTACTTGGATGATCTGGGTCGCACCATTCTTAGCAGGAATAGCTCTTGGAGGGACTTGGTGTGCGGACAGGCCATACATGCTTGTTCTGACGCCTCCTAGGTATATTGGACAATTCTATGGCTTGTATAGTATGGTTGGAAGGTTTGCGACAATCATCGGCCCTCTATCTTGGGGTTTAATTGTAGATGGCTTGAATCTCGGTAGACCTGCAGCTATGGGGTTTCTCTTCGTTGTAATGGCTATAGGTTATGTTATCCTTCAAGGTGTAGATGATAGTCCAAGAGAATGGGCTCCAGAACATTTGGCAGATTTTGAGCCTGAACCTCCTAGAGGTTCAATTGGAAGGTCACGATAACCACTTTAACAGATATCTTTGTGACAACTTCATGGAACGTCGCTTAGACCACTATTTGGAAAGATTAGTATCACCAGATTCAATGACTTTCTACAAAGCACTATGTGACTTTGCTGATGAAAGAATAGAACCTAATTATCTTGACTGGGAAAGAAATCATGATTTACTTCCCCAGGAAATTATAGATGAAATGGGGCAAATGGGTCTTTTTGGAGTTACAGTATCTGAAGAATATGGTGGACAAGGAGGTAATCAATTAGATTTGATTTTGATGGGATTAGCTCTTGGTTATCATTCTCAATCTTTGGCGATAACTCCAGGTGCAGCTATGTCTTTGGGAGCTAAACCATTGCAACTATTTGGAACCGAAGAGCAAAAAGCAGCCCACCTTCCTGATTTAGCAGCTGGAAAGCGAATGTTTGTTTTTGGATTATCAGAACCAGGCAGAGGTTCAGATGCTACTAATCCTCAAGTTACAGCTAAGAAAGAGGGTAATGAATGGGTTATCAAAGGTGAAAAATGTTGGTCTACGAATGCAAAATGGTCTAGTCATGTTGTAGTTCATGCTATGACAGATCCAGATTCTAAGCCAGGATACAGGACTACATGTTTCATTGTTCCAATGGATAATCCCAATGTTTCATATCAGGAAATGGCAGGCAAAGATTTGTGGAGTCAATCTTCAACTGGATCAATTACCTTTGATGATGTCCGAGTTTCTGATGATGCCATTCTTGGAAAAGAAAATGAAGGTTTCAAGGTTATGGCTCAGACTTTGAATGGCGGTCGTTTATTCATTGCAGGCATGTCTTTGGCCTCATTGGCATTTGCATTAGACAAATGTAGAACATATTCACAAGAAAGAGAGCAATTTGGAGTACCCATTGGTAGTTTCCAGAGAGTTCAGGATGTAGTAATTGATATGGATATTACATTAGAACAAGGTTTGACTTGGTTAATTGATTTGACAAATAGATATAATGATGATACTTTAGACAGAGAATCTGCAGCTAAAGTGAAAATTGAGTGCTCTCGTAAGGCTTCTGATCATTTAACAATGGCCATGGAGATTTGTGGTGGTGTATCTTCATTAGATGAGTTTGGATTGATTAGACATCATCGAGATTTATTTGTTTGTAGAGTTGGAGAAGGTAGTAATTTTGCCCTCAAAGGTTTTGCTGCACGTCCTTTAATGCCTGATATTACTTTGCAGTAACATAGTTATAGGGGAACAGTTCTCACACATCGTGGACTTTGAAGAAATAGTTTGTTACAGCCAAACAGTTATTTTGATTGTACTTGCAATAGGCTATCTTGTAAATCTGAGAAACAAGACAGACGTTTCTTCAAAAGTAGAAATTAAATGTCCCTCATGTGGTTATATCATAAAAGATCAAAATGTACAATATTGTGCTAAATGTGGTAATATGTTGTCCCATTCAGAAGGCTTATCGCTTGAAAAATAACCTTCATAGTTTTTAAGTATACAATTTCTATTGCAAATAATATGAAGCATAGAGACATCTCTTTATCAAACGAAGATAAGGACATTTGTAGCGCTAGCGGATGTAATAATAGCCCTAAGCGTTCACTTCCTCGTAAGAGAGTTGAAAAAGTAGGTGCACTAAGTCTCCAAGGTTCTAATCGTAAAGTTCAACTTTGTTCCGATTGCTATCGTATATTCAAAAAGGAAACCAAGAAAGATAGAACAATGGAGTCCCTTGGTCGATGAGTGTTACGTATGCTATTTTCCAGGCAGAATTAAAATCCGCATTGCGTAAGAATTTTCAAGCTCTTAAAAAAAGAATTATTGGGACCTTCGTAATCTTTTTTGTAGGAACTTTCTTTTCTCTTGCTTGCATTCGTTTAATCAAGTTTGTGATAGACAATCCTCAATTATTTCCTGAAGGTTCTACTCAAGGTTATGGTACTCTCTTGTTAATATTCTTTGCACTGTTTACTCTGAGAACTGCAGGTATTACATATCGTAAAATCATAAAATCTAAACGTATGGATCTTCATTTGGTTCAACCAATTACTCCTAGGCAAGTAATGCTTGGAATGTTCTATTCTATTCTTATCCCTAATTTCCTTCTTTCTTTTTCCATATTAGCAGTATTCTTTTTAGGTAATATAATTATGAGATCAGGCATAGTTATTACTAATGAATTTCTAATTCTGTATTTTCTTTTGAGTATACTATCTTCTCTAAGTGGATATATATTTTCTATAGCGGGAGCATTACATCCTTTTTCACGTAAGCTAACGTTTTTGATGACTTTGTCTCCTATTTTAGTTGTGTTGATGTTAGTGGCAAATGAGTCTCATTTATATCCTGATATTGCAATAGCAGTGTGCGTTGTATGTTTATTTGTTTTATCAATTTTCTTTTACTTTATGGATGGTCTATTTATTGAAGCATTAGAAGCCTACAAGATACATTCATCATCACACAAAAATCCAATTCGAATTTTACAATTTAATTGGCTCAATTCGATATTAGGTGTGAGAGCATCTTCAATATGTTCTAAAGAAGTCATATCATCAATAAGAGAACGTGATGTTCTAAGTTCATCTTTTTCGACTTTTTCGCTTGCTTTCATTTTAATTTTTTGGTGGTTTAAAACCGGAATTCCAAATGAACCAATCGGTGATATTCCAATTACTTTGTATTATCCTGGAATGCTTGCAATGTGTTTGTTTATTGGAGCTTTACTTCAGTGCACAATGCTTGGTTCAACTATCCTAGGTGTAGAAGGTAAGAGGTTGTGGATTATGAAATCAAATCCCGTTGAGTCTGTATTGATAATGAAAGGAAAAGCAGCTGCATTGGTAATGATGGCACTTCCTGGCCTTATAGCAATCTGGCTTCCCATTTGTATTTTGGCTCAATTTCCTTTGAAAGTTACGTTATTTTTTGGTGAATGTCTTTTGATTTTACTTTTTTGTAATACTGGATTGGGCATTTGGTCAGGTTCTGCATTTGCTAATTTCGATGAAAGTGATCGAGGTAATCCTGATATTTTAGTTCAATTTATGTTAATGGGAACTTCAGCACTCATCTCTATTTTTGCTTTGATGATTCCAGGTATTCTGATGCTTGTGAATCATAATATTGGATTAATTGCAGGGTTCATATTCATAATTATGACTTTTGGAATAATGCTTGTAGGTGTTCGTTCTGCAGCCTCAGCATACAGAACAATCTTCATCGATAGTTATGGCGTCTAATTCCGCCGAATAGAATAATAATAGGCATTCTATGCTACAATGTGGTACTCGTTGCATCCGATGAAATGGAGTCTTATTTCCGTGATTTAGAAAAGAAGGCTGATGATTGTTATAATCTTGTTTCCAGAGCACGAAAGGCAGGGTTTGATCCCTCTTTGGAAGCTGAAATCCCAAGAGCAAAGGATCTTGCTGAAAGAGTTGAGGCACAAGTAGGACCAAAAGGGATTGCACCTAGAATTCGAGAGGTTGCTGAAGAAAATGATAGAGAGTCCACAGCACTAATTATAGCAAAAGAGTTAGCTGGTTCTTTAAAGGATAAAGAAGGGGTTGCATTTGCTCTTGAGCAAGCAGTTAGAACGTCTCTTTCCATACTTACAGAGGGAGTTCTTGTTGCACCCACTGAAGGCGTAGTAAAGGTAAGTACATTAGAGAATAATAATAACACCACTTGCGCTTCAATCTATTACGCAGGCCCCATTCGTGCAGCTGGTGGAACTGCCCAAGCATTATCTGTTTTGATAGCTGATGTCGTTAGGCGTGAATTAGGTCTGGATTCCTATATTCCCACTCCAGCAGAAATAGAAAGATACAAAGAAGAAATTCCACTTTACAAGAGAGCTGTTAATCTTCAATATGTTCCTAGTTCAGAAGAAATTGAAAGTATTGTAACATCATGTCCAATATGTATTACTGGAGAAAGGACAGATAAATTAGAAGTTGCAGGTAATAGAGATTTACCTAGAGTAGAGACAAATTCCTTGAGAGGGGGTGCTTGTTTAGTTATAGCAGAAGGCCTTTGTCTTAAAGCTGCTAAAATTCTTAAGCATGTTGATAAGCAGTCAATAAGTGGTTGGGATTTTCTTAGAACTTATACTGAAAAGAAGAAAAGTAGTACATCTGGTGACTCTAAAGAACATAAATATCTAAAGGATGTAATTGCAGGTAGGCCAATTTTTGCATTTCCTGACGAACCAGGAGCCTTCCGTTTACGCTATGGCCGTTCAAGGTCCTCAGGATTAGCTTCAATGTCTATACACCCCTCAACGATGGTTATAGTTGATTCTTTTGCGGCAATAGGTACTCAGATTAAACTACAACTTCCTGGCAAAGCCACGGCTGCAAACCCTTGTGATTCTATAGAAGGCCCTTCAGTTCTTCTGAAGAATGGTACTTTCACAAGATTAGATGATTACGAAGATGCTAAAAAGGTAGTAAATCAGGTAGAACAAATTGTAGATTTGGGTGAAATACTAATACCAGTTGGCGAATTTATTGAGAATAATCATCGTTTAGAACCATCTGGATGGTGTGATGAATGGTGGCAAGCAATTATTGCAAGTCATAATATTGAGAAATACCAAGGTGATTACGATTTTGAATCATTATCTAAATTTAGTAAGGAAAACCAAATCCCTCTACATCCCAAATTTACTTATTTTTGGGCAGATTTAGATGTCCAAGAGATAAATGATTTTAGAAATCAATTGATTAAAGATACTACTAATGTCTTGGATAATAAATTCAAACTGATTTACAAGGAAATTCTTCTAAAGCTTGGAATCTTTTATAAAACAGAAAATCATGTGATGAGTTTAAGTGATGGAATTAGTCCTTTACTCAATCAATTAGGGTTACAAATCAAAGATAATTCTATTGTTTCAGTTTCAGATACTATTGAGACTGATGATTCTTTGGTCTTAATATCTCATCTTTCAGGTTTTGAAGTGAAGGATAGAGCTCCTACAAGAGTGGGAGCTAGTATGGGACGCCCGGAAAAGGCCAATGAGCGTCGTATGAAACCTCCACCAAATGTTCTTTTTCCTTTGGGTGAAGCAGGAGGAAGTCAAAGATTGGTTAATAGCGCTCTAAAAGTTTCTTCATCGAATAGAGGCTTTTCTCAAGGTCGCGCAGGCCGTATAGAAATCGAGGCACAATTACGCTATTGCAAAGAATGTCAGAGTGAAACTGTTTCAGTACGTTGTTGTGAATCCCAAACGATGCCTAAAGAGGACCCTAAACGTCGTTTAGTAGATGTAACAGAATTAATAACAAAGGCAATGAACAACACAAAAACAGGTATTCTTCCAAAAATCAAAGGAGTTAAGGGCCTTATGTCTAAATACAAAATTCCAGAATGTTTAGAGAAGGGAATTTTAAGAGCTAAAAGAGATCTTAGAGTATACAAAGATGGAACTCTGCGTTATGATATGATAGACTTGCCTTTAACACATTTTTATCCAAGAGAAATTGGACTAAGTTTAGAGAAAGCCAAGGAGTTAGGTTATACAAAAGATGTAGATGGAAATGATTTAGTATCTACAGATCAATTATTGGAGCTAAAAGTACAAGACTTAATTGTTTCTGAGAGGGCTGGAAATTGGTTAGTTAAGGTTTCGAACTTTGTTGATGATGAATTGTCAAAATTGTATGGAATGAAATCTTTTTACAATTTAAAGCCTAATTCACGGCCTGAGGAATTAATAGGTAATCTATTGATTTGTTTGAGCCCACATACTTCTGCTGGAGTTCTGACACGTTTGATTGGTTTTACTTCTGCTAAGGCTCAATACGGCCATCCATTTTTGCATGCAGCAAAAAGAAGAAATTGTGATGGTGATGAAGATTCGATAATGCTTCTTCTTGATGGATTGCTAAATTATTCAGATAGTTTTGTACCAACTACACGAGGCGGTACTATGGATATTCCTAGAGTCTTGTCAACGCGTATTGATCCTATTGAAATAGATAGTGAGGCACATAATGTAGAATTGAATAGTCATTATCCTATTGAATTCTATGAAGGTTCTGAGAAGAAGGTTGTTTCGAATTCAGTTTCAGAATTATTAGATATGGTATCAAATAGATTAGATAGTCCAGAACAGTATGAAAATTATAATTTTACGCATGCTTCTTCGAGTATAAACATGGGTCCTGTAGAATCAAAATATGTCACTTTAGATTCAATGGCAGACAAAGCATTGGCATCACTTGAGTTGGCGTCTAGGACACGGGCTTCAAACGCCACTTATGTTGCAGAGCAAACAATTGAGAAGCATTTTATCAGAGACATAATTGGAAATCTTCGATCTTTTTCTACACAGGGCGTAAGATGTAAGAAATGTAATACTAAATTCAGACGCCCTCCACTTAGAGACACATGCTCTTGTGGAGGTAAATTACAGCTTAATATATCACCTGCATCTGTAGCTAAATATAGGAAAATTGCAACTGAAATATCAGAACGCTATGGTTCCAGACCATTTATCAAGCAAAGACTTGAATTAGCATTCAAATCAATAGAAGATACACTTGAAAATGAGCAGATTAAGCAAATGGATCTTGGAGCATTTCTTTGATACACATTGTAGATAATATATCTTCAACTAATGATTGGTTAGCAAAGTATTATTCTGAAGTAGATGATACTATCATAGCAATAAAGCAGTCAAAAGGAAAAGGACGTCGTGGTAATACTTGGGAGTCTCAGATAGGAGGGTTTTATCTTTCAACAGTTTCTTCTAATCATAAACTTTTACCATTTATAGTGGGAATAAGTATAATGAATGTCTTAGAGAAAGACTGCAAAGGTTTGAATCTTAAATGGCCCAATGACATTATTTTACAAGGGAAGAAATTAGGAGGAATACTATGTGAGGATTTTGGAGACTTTAGCATTATTGGAATTGGCATTAACTTTGAAAATAAGCCAGATATTGATAATTCCACAAATCTTATTTCTAATAATATATCAATTGATAAATCTTTCTTTTTGGCATCATTTTTGTATAATTTCGATATGAAGTCATCTTTGACCTCAGAAGAGATAATAGAAAATTTCATTGAATATGACTGTCTAATCGATAAGGAAGTTTTTTGGGAAGGTTCATCTGGCATTGTAAAATCTATCGCTTTGGATGGTTCTTTGGTTGTTGAATCAAATGATAAAGAATTGAATTTGTATTCAGAAGAGGTGCATCTTGAAAGATATTGAATCAATTTTGGATTGGAAAAACAATGATTATCATCCAGTTGTTGAATTACCAGATAGCTATGATGTTTTAGATCTCAGTGTAAATCCTTGGGTTCCTTCGAAAACTGAGTTTAGCATAGGGAGATATGATGAAGTTAGACCTGGAATGTACACAACACCTATTTTTGAGGGAATTCGAAATATTCATGTTGGAATTGATATTAATGGACCTATTGGAACACCTTGTATGGCTTTCACAGACGGGAAAATCACACATTTTGGCTATAATCCAGAGCCTGGAGATTATGGCTATGTAGTAATTACTGCCCATAAGATATCTGGAATTAATATTTGGGCATTATATGGACACTTAAGTTCAGAGTCTATAGTTGATAAATCAATAGGCCAAAAAATTCAGAGGGGTGAGACTATCGCTTGGTTTGGTCCTGAAGCTGAGAATGGAGGTTGGGAACCACATCTTCATTTTCAATTGTCCTTGATAGAACCGGAAACACATGATTTACCAGGTGTTGTTTCTTCTGAAGACAGGTTACAGGCATTACAGAGTTATCCAGATCCAAGATTAATTTTAGGTCCTCTTTATTGAGTATGGTGCTGGTAACTTTTTAATTAAGCCATTTTGTATACAAATATGCAGAAATTATTGGTCATCACTATTATGCTGGTTTTGGCCACACCCGGATGTTTGGATAGCCTAAAGGATGACCTCGTTAGTTGTGATAATATCACTGGTCAATGCAGATATGAAATATTAAGAGCAAATGAATATTCAACGATTCACCTTGAGATTAATTATGTAACTGGTAATTCACCTGATTCAGATGCATTAAACCTTCTAAAACAAAGAATAAAAGAAGTCACAGATAAATCAACAGTTACTGTTAGCCAGAATAGTTTTGGCAGCACTCAAAATAGTTACACACTTGAAGAGATATTAGAAATAGAGAATGAGGAACGTTCTCGTTTTAAGAGTGGCAACACTTTTGTTATTCATATTTTGTACCTCAATGGAGAGTACAAAGATAACGATCAAACTTTGGGTTTAGCTTATTCAGGCACTTCATTTGTTATGTTTAAAGAAAAAATCGAAGATGCTGCTTTTTTACTTATTTCAGCCAAAGATATTGAAAAATCAGTAATTGTTCATGAATTTGGTCATTTACTAGGGTTAGTAAACAATGGATATCAATCACCTCATGATCATGAGGATCCTCAGCACCCTCACCATTCGAACAATGAAGAATCAGTTATGTATTGGGCTATTGAAAGTCAAGATATAGCTAATCAGATTGATGGAGAACCACCAAATAATTTTGACAGCTACGACCTTGATGATTTGAATCTTATGAAGCAGGGTAAACTGTAATCTAAAGTTTCATTTTGCGAATTACTTTTCTTATCATTTTCTTTTTTCGAGGTCTAGGACTAGTGTCAAACGTGACCCATCCAGTCCCTTTTTGCGTGCATTTTGGTTCTTCAGAATAGTCTGCTGCCATTATGTTCGCCGCGGAGTAAGGCCTCTTTATATAGCTATCCTCGGGAAAATATATATTTGTCAGGTGATGGGAGTAAGCCCCTTTCTGTTAACCGAAAAACGGTTGGCGACATTTAGCTATGCTTCCTACCTACCGCTCCCGAGCAGGTCGATGCGGTTACTTGGAATTGCTCCAGCAGGGATGTTCGTTTCACCAAATCCTCCATCGACGTCACGTCCTAGACGATCATTCCATATGATGGGGCTGTGTCGTTTCTGTTTCAGTGCCGACCCTCTCGGGCCCCTTGCGGCTGCTTTGCTCATGGAGAGGGGACTTTCCTCAGCCTAAGACCGTCGGTCGCCCTCCATCTCCTGACTAATCAATTATTTTTACATAGAATATATAGTTCACGGTTGTGGTAAATCCTTATTTACAGGTAATGTTCGCAATCAATGCCTAACGAAGGTAACGATACAAAAGATATCAATAAATCAGATTTTCATAAGACTACAGATTATCAAAAAGCATATGATAAGTGGAAGGAAGAAGTTCTGAAACCATCTCTGGAAAAGAATCCTGAGAGAATGAAAGAATTCATTACAACTTCTAGTCAGAAAGTAGATAGATTGTATACTCCCTTAGATACTTCCCATATAGATTTTCAAAGAGATATTTCCTATCCAGGTGAATTTCCATATACGCGAGGAATTCATTCAACAATGTACAGAGGAAGACTTTGGACAATGCGAATGTTTGCAGGTTTTGGTTCGGCTGAAGAAACTAATGCGCGTTTCAAGTATCTTCTTGAGCAGGGTCAGACAGGCCTTAGCACTGCATTTGATTTACCAACACTATATGGTTATGATAGCGATTCACCAATGGCAGCAGGAGAATTTGGAGAATGTGGTGTAGGTGTTAGTAGTTTAGAAGATATGTCAATTCTGTTTGATAAAATTCCTTTGGATAAAGTCACAACTTCTATGACAATTAATTCACCGGCAGCTATGACTTGGGCAATGTATATTGCAAATGCAGAAAATCGCGGTATTCCTAAAGCCAATTTAGGAGGAACAATACAGAATGATATTCTTAAGGAATATATTGCTCAGAAAGAATATATTTTTCCACCTCTTCCCTCAATGAGACTAGTTACAGACACAGTTGAATATGGTACTAAATATATGCCTAAATGGAATACAATTTCTATTTCTGGTTATCATATAAGAGAAGCAGGTTCAACAGCAGTTCAAGAGTTGGCTTTTACTCTTGCAGATGGTTATGCATATGCTGACTGGGCAATTGAGAGGGGCTTGAATATTGATCAATTTGCTCCTAGGTTTAGTTTCTTCTTTAATGCACATAATGATTTCTTCGAAGAAATAGCCAAATACCGTGCAGCAAGAAGAATTTGGGCTAGAGATATGAAAGATAAGTATGGAGCTAAAGATCCAAGAAGTTGGACTCTTCGTTTCCATACACAAACAGCAGGCTGTAGTTTAACAGCTCAACAACCTGAAATCAATATAGTAAGAGTTGCAATTCAAGCGATGGCTGGTGTTTTGGGAGGTACTCAGTCACTTCATACAGATTCAATGGACGAGGCTTTGGCCCTTCCTTCTGAAAAGGCTGTTCAAATTGCCTTGAGGACACAGCAGGTCATAGCTCATGAATCTGGTGTGGCTAATGTCATAGATCCTTTAGGTGGTAGTTACTACTTAGAATGGCTTACTGACGATATGGAAAGACAAGCTAGAGATTATTTCGATCGTATTGATTCTTTAGGTGGAGTAGTTCCAGCCATTGAGAAAGGATTTTTCCAAAAAGAGATAGCTGCTGCATCTTATCGTTATCAGCAGGAGATAGATAACAACGAAAGGGTAGTGGTAGGAGTTAATCAGTATACTTCAGATGAAAATGTTGAGATTCCTATCCTAGAAATGGATCCAAAAGGATTTGAAAGGCAGTGTGAGAGATTGAAAAATCTGCGTAAGAATCGTGATGCTGCTAAACATTCAGCAGCTCTTAGTGCAATTGAAAAGGCTGCAGAAGGTGACGATAATCTAATGCCACATTTCATTGAAGCTGCCAAAGCCAAAGCAACTTTGGGTGAAATGTGTGATGTATTACGTGGTGTCTTTGGTGAGTATCGAGAAGGCTCTGATTTCTGAGGATATAATCTTGACATATCATATAATAGGATTAACTGGTCGAAATGCATCTGGCAAGGGAACAGTTGCTTCATTTCTGAAGGAGTCATCATTTGTTTACCACTCTCTTTCCGACACATTAAGAGATGAACTTAAAAGGAGAAATTTAGAGGAAAGTCGTGATAATTTGATAATGATTGGTAATAGCCTTAGAGAGGAAGGTGGTCCAGGTATTCTGGCCGATTTGATGATTTCTAATCTTACTTCACTTGAAAATCACATTGTTGATTCTATACGTAATCCTCTAGAAGTTAAATCACTTAGAAGAGAATATGAGAATCACAATTTCAGTTTAATTTCAGTTGATGCCAGGCCTGAAATACGATATGAACGTTTGAAGCAAAGAAATCGTGCAGGTGACAGTTCATCATGGGAAGAATTTTTAGCCCAAGAAAAATTGGAGGAACGTAGTTCTGACCCAAATAAGCAGCAAATATTTGCAACAATCAATGAAGCAGACTATCATATTGATAACAGTGGTTCTTTATCAGAACTTAAGAATAAAATAAGAAAAATTATTGATAATTTGTAGTTAGAAATTATAATTATAAGTTGCAGTCAGGAAGAACATAAATGCAATTGGTAGCAAATGGAATGCCATCCCAAAAGCTACGTTTATGACCATCCATCTTCCTGCAAAATTATTTGGCATTTCCATTACTTTATCTACAACAGTATTTGTTGTGTCCCTAAGTTTTCCTGCAAAGAAGCCTACGAATCTTGCCACTCTTTCATGCGGTAGAGCGTCTTTTCCTTTTTCTTCATTACCTTTGAGCCAATCACCCATTTGCAGCATCCTATCAACCATTGGCCTGTATCTTCCTACATCAATTTTTATCATCTTTATTGCTAAATTTCTTGTGTCCCATACACGTCTCCAGTCTAAGTATGTATGACCTACAAAAAATACAACTATTGCAATGATTTGCCATTGAGGAGTTTTATCCCAGTCTGGTGGCCTTAGTGTTTGTCCAAAAACTTCAACAACTCCATCTACTGGCTCAAAAATTACGAAGCGCATCAATGCAATTGTTGCAGGTACCAATAGTCCTACTGTAAATTTTGCTGCGATTGAGTACCCTTTTGGAATTTCTTTTAGCCTTTCAAACAGCCATTTTAGATGGTGTCCATGGATTTGTATTGCCTTTAAAGCAGGTTCTCCTAAAAATATAAGTCTCTGTAGAATTGGTATGAAAATTAGTATGTGGAAATATAATTCCCAAGGCGTTCCCCACGTGAAGTGGTCACTTAACATGCTAATACGTTGGCAGAGGAGGGTGTTAAAAAAAGCAACTAATGGCCCTATTGTGCCAAGAAGAACTGGACGCAGGACCAAGAGTCAAGAAAAAATTGCAAGAGACAGGATTGACAAGTTGCTGAATTTAGCGAGAAAAAGTTCACATGATAAAGAACATGAACAATCTAAGAGATTTGTTGAATTAGCTTTACTAATAAGTAAAAGATATAATCAGAGATTAACAAAAGAGCAACGGTTACAAATTTGTAGGAAATGCAATTCTTTTTTTGATTCTGAGAATTCGAAGAATCGTATTTCTTCAAAAGGGTGGAAAACGATTACCTGTTTGACTTGCGGATCAATTTCTAGACATAAGTTTGAGAATCAAAAAAGTTAGTTTGAATCTAGTGTCTTTTGTTCTAATTCTTTTCTATAATCCTCTAATGAATTGGCAATTGCTTCATTAGAGACGCCTATTATTCTTGCAGTTAGTAAGGCTGCATTCTCTCCTCTTCCTATTCCGACACCACCCACAGGTACACCAGGTGGCATTTGGACAACGGACAGTAAAGAATCTAAATTTGCTGGTGAACTACTAGAAGCACATGGAACACCTATTACTGGTTTCAAGGTATGTGCAGCTACTACACCAGGTAAAGCAGCTGAAAGCCCTGCTAATGCAATAAAGACATCAGCTCCAGAATTTCTAACAATTTCCACTACTCTATCGGGCGTCCGATGTGCAGACGCTACAAATGTCTCGTATGTTATATTGAATTTTTCCAATATCTTTTCAGCTTTCTGTGCAGTGGGCCTATCTGTTGCAGACCCCATTACAATAACTACTTGTGCCATGGTTCGGAAAAGAAGCCCGTATAAGAAATTCTACTGTTATGTCAGTCTTTAAGAGAGGCCGTTAGTGCGCAGTTGCGCCCGGATGGTGTAGCTTGGAATCACAGAAGCCTGCGGAGCTTCAAACCCGGGTTCGAATCCCG
Source organism: Candidatus Poseidoniia archaeon (assembly GCA_022449785.1). Taxonomy (GTDB): domain Archaea; phylum Thermoplasmatota; class Poseidoniia; order MGIII; family CG-Epi1; genus CG-Epi1. Next base: position 19,685 of record JAKURQ010000007.1, on the reverse strand, counting down.
GTCTGGGCGCCATATTCTTTTAATGCAACCGCAGTGAGAAGTTGTGACTCGTCCCCTCTACTATTTGATATCTGCAATTTTCTTGACAACAATATTTAGTCCACTTGTCCAAACAGCAGAAGAGCCCGAGATTATACCTTTAGAAAACATACATTTAGTTGATATAAGACTGCAATTAGTATATCAAAATCCTGAAAGAGCTGATGAATTAGGTTTAGCACCTGCTGAGGAAGGAAAAATAAATTTAGTAGCCCAAGTTGAAGCTTTGAATGACAACCACCACTATTTTATTCAACAATTAGGAGGTGAAATAACTTCGAGTTTTCCTAGATTCAATACGGTGTGTTTTGTTATTTCCATAGAGAAAGTTCCTGAGGTAACATATTTACCAGAGTTAACTTGGCTAGAAGCAGATGTTTTGTTTTATCCATCATTGGATAATAGTATTGATTCAATAGGGACAGATGTGATTTGGAATCAGTTTGGTTTTAGGGGTGAAGATACTACTATTGCAATATTAGATACTGGAGTTGATTTCAATCATGAATCATTAGATGATTTAGATGATAATCCCGATACAGATGATCCAAAGATTGCCGTTGATTCAGACGGTATGTTGGCATTTTATAACGCTAATACAGATAAAGAATATCCAGATGAACAGCCCCATGATTCAGGAAGTCATGGAACACATTGTGCAGGGATTGCAGCAGGCACTGGTGGTCCTAGTGGAAATTATGCAGGTGTTGCACCTCAAGCAAATTTGGTTGGTGTTATTGCTTTAGATGGGGGTTCAGGAGATGAAGGAGATTTGCTAAGGGCTGTTGATTGGACTATAGCAAACAAAGAAAGATTCTCTATAGATGTAATGTCCCTCTCTTTAGGAGGTCCAATTGTAATTCCAGGCGCTACAAACAATGGAGATTCATCAATTTCACAAGCACTTGATGTTGCTGTTGAGGCTGGTATAGTCACTGTAGTCGCTATTGGTAATGGTAACCTAGGTATTGCAGCGCATCCTGCATCTGCATCATATCCTGGTGACAGTGTTAAGGCAATAACAGTAGGTTCAGTCAATGATGATCATAATAGAGAGATTTACTCCTCTAGAGGACCTACAGGTGATGGAAGGCTAAAACCAGATGTCATGGCTCCAGGAGGGGCTATAATGTCAGCACGTGCAGGTTCCGGTGATGGTTATGTTTCCTATTCTGGAACATCAATGGCTACACCTCATGTTGCAGGCGTTGCCGCATTAATGATTCAGGCAAATCCAGATGTTGCCCCTACTTCAGACACAGATTATGTTAAGCAAATTCTAAGAGAAACTAGTGATCATAAAATCCCTCTAGACGTAGACTGTGGAGAATTATACACACCTAACAATTGTTACGGTTGGGGAACAGTAGAATTGGTTGGTGCAGTTTCACGTTCTCAAGACTTATCCTCTACTGAATTAGAGGGAGTTTTAGGTATCCAAACACAAACAAATGAAACATTTACAGCTTCAATGGAATACACAATGACTGAGTACACAAACAGGGGAAAGGATGGTGGGACTATTCAGAATTTTGTCACAGGAAGCCAAATACCTGATGAAATTAGGATTGTTGCAAAATATTCAAGTTCTTGGCCAAAACCATCAAAGTTTTCTGTTGATGCAAATGAAGGAAGTGGTGTAGAGGCAGATACAGGATTAAAATTAGTCTCAGAGATAGATGGTCAATGGGTCATTGAAGCAAGTTTCAACTATAGTGCACAATTAAGTTCAGGAACGATTGTAACTAGTTTTCCAGAATTTAAATTTGATATTGAAGCACCTAATTTTGATGATACTATAGATGTAAGTGTAGATTATTTCCTAAATGATATGCAAGCGCAATCCCAAGAAATCACAGTTTCTTCCTTTACTGATCTCCCAGACTTATTTATCGAGGAAATATTATTGCCCACTTCAATATCTGAAGGTCAAGAAGTGTCAGTGACTGCAAGAATAGTTAATCAAGGACCAGGTCCTGCTAAGAAGTTTAATGTTGAATTTTATAATGATGATGAAATTTATCAAACAATTTCTTCTTCGGAAAAGTTGGATTCAAATGAAGCAGTTAATGTTCAGTCCAAATGGATTGCTGAAGAAGGCCTTCATGAAATAGGTGTAAAAATTACTGAGATTAGTCCGCAGGATGAGGATGAATCAAATCATGAATCTCAGGTTCAAGTTCAGGTTGGCAGTTTTATAGATTCTCAGCTTCCAATTGTTTTTATAACAGAACCATATCAAAATGAGGTCGTTTCTGACTTAGTTGTTGTTAAGGGTACTGCTAGTGATAATAATAATATTGAAAAAGTAGAAGTAAGAATAGCACCAAATGATTGGCAAAGGGCCAATGGTTTTCAGAATTGGGCATGGGCATGGAATACCAGTGCAGAACTTAACGGACGTTACACAATTGAGGCTCGTTCTTTTGATGGACTTAACTATTCATCAATATACACAGTTGAAGTAGAAGTCACTAATGATGGTGCTAATCGAAGACCTACAGCTTCGTTGAAGTCGAACTATGACGAAAGATATGTAAATGAAAAATTAATTTTCTCAGGTAATACATCTACTGATGATTCGCAAGTTACTAAATATCAATTTAATTTTGGTGATTCAAAAGAGACAGATTGGATTGCACAGTCTTGGATAGAGTATTACTATGAGGAGCCTGGTGAATATACAGTAGAACTGTATGTAGAAGATGATGAAGGTGTTAGATCCTCCTCAGCAGATAGTTTAACCATAAAAATTATTGATAAGCCAGTGAATAATAATCCTGTAGCAGTTATTAATTCTCCTCAAACAGGCAGTACATTTGATAGTGACCAAATCATTCAATTTTCATCTCAAGGTTCCATTGACATGGATGATGATGATTTGCTTTTTACTTGGTCAAGTAATTTGGACGGAGAGCTTTTTACAACGCCTAGCTTTTTTGCTGAAAGTTTCTTGAGCGATGGCGTTCATTTGATAACACTTATAGTTTCGGATTCTAATGGAGGTACAGACACAGTTTCAGTGGAGATAACTGTATTATTAGTTAGTGAACAATCTGCTGAATCACCAATACTTCCAGCCATGAATTTAGTATCTATAATTTCAGTTGTGGCTTTAATCTCAATTTGGCGTAGATCTTAATTTCCTTTAAATTCAACTCTCGAAACTTCATTTTCCCATAGTACAAGTTTGACAAGTCCTTCTAATTTTGGTTTTAGTTCATTCCATATCCATTCAATCAAAATTTCACTTGTTGGATTATCTAAACCTTTGATGTCATTTAGGTAATTATGATCTATTTGCTTTCTAATTGGTTCAAATTCTTTTTCAATATTATTGAAATCTGTAACAAAACCAGTTGAATTATCCATTTCACCTTCTAAATGTATTTCTAGTTTGAAGGCTAATCCATACAAATTACTACATGGATGCCCTTCTGGGACTTTTGTTAATTTACGTGCAGATTCAAATCTTATAGTTTGTACTAATCTATGCATCTAAAGTTCGATTACATCCCTAGGTTCCGGGATAATCCATCTTCTTTGCTTGTATTTTTTTAGAATATCTGCTTTATCTTTTCGTAAAGTTCGATTAAGATGTATTAATGCCATCTTTTTTGGTCTTGCCATGTCATCTAATCTTTCTAATTGCTGCACTGAACAGTGGGTTTTTGTCCCAATGTTTATTGTTTCACCTCTTGGATTTAGTACAGTTCCATCCATAGTGTATGCATCATGTACTAACAGATCAGAATTTGTGTAAAGTTTTGATGCAGTTGGAGTGAACATTCCGTCTCCAGAATAACAGAAGACTTTGGTAGGGCTTCCAGCTTCTAATCGTAATCCAAGATTTTGAACGGTATGTCTAGTGTTCACTACTCTTAGATTCCAATCGTCCCATCTGTGTGAACGCTGTAATTCTCTAAATCTTAAAGTGAATGGGAGATGAGCAACCATACCAGGGTAGGCAACTTCCATTAAACGTTCAACATTTCTTTGTGTACCAACAGGCCCAAACAAATAGAATGGTCTAGTTCTTCCATCTTCTTCCATTCTTTTCATCAAAGCAGGTAATCCAAAAACATGGTCTGCGTGAAAATGTGAAATAAATATTCCGTCAAGATAATCTGGCCTTTTTGATTGATGCCATACTGATGGTGGAGCAGTTGCACCACAATCAACTAGCATTCTTCTTCCGGCAGCCTCTACTAAGATACAAGTGTGTGTGTAGTCTTCGTCAAAGGCTTCGCCAACTCCTAAAAAAGTAACTTTCATGAGTCTAACCTCTCACTCAAGTTACTTTGCATAATGCTTACTTCTTTTACATCATTCAAAACGTTGTTCATTTTCATTATTTTTCACCTTACAAGAACTGCAAATCGTAAAATTTGCATGAATTGGTATTCTTTACACACACCCCAAATATATAAAATTAAGCAGTAACCTTTATGAAATGCTTTGAAAAAAATTTCATCTGATTCGTCTTCTAAAGCTTTCTAAATACTTGTACACGGCACCGTGCTCAGAACCAGCTAAAACCATAGATATTGCAACTTTTGCTGCTTCTAATCCTTCTAAATCAGATATTACTGAAACAGTATGTCCCTGAATTGCTAAATCCGCACCAGTCATATCTTCAATAATTTTTCTCGTCTTTCCAGCCTTTCCAATTATTCGACCTCTTATAGTTGCTAATCTTTTCTTTGATCTTCCAACATAATCTCTGATATCAACAACTTCCAAATAATAATCCATTTCTAGAAGTTGCATTGCTTTTTCAGGAGTAAATCCTCTCCCAATCGCTTTTGCAGTGCTAATCAACTGAAGATTCTTAAGAGGATCATCATTGTTTTTAGATTTTATTTCTATTATACCTTCTTCAGAATCAATACTAATTTTACATCCGCTCATTTCCTCAATCTTTTTTCTAGTTTCACCTTTTGGTCCAATTATAGCTCCCACTCTTGAGAGAGGAATTTTGACATAGTCCATTATTTCAAGTCCTCCAGTTTTAATCCTCTGATATATTTTTTCCAGAATCTGTGCACATTTTTCATATCTCTATTATGTAGTTCTTCATGCATTGGATGCTCTTTTGGAACTGCCTGACCGACATCAATTATGTGTGGTTTTTCCCTTACATTGAGTATATTATATTCGCTTAAGTCTCCATGGCTTAGATTCATTGAACGATATGCTCTTATTGTTTCTAACAGATAACTTAGAAATTCTTCAGGTTTGACAGGAATTAAATCTTTGAGTATTGGATATGGTCTGTATCTCCAACCAAGATATTGCATTACTACAATATTTTTATGAACATAATATGGCTTAGGAACTTTAGCTCCACTAGCCCACATGGAATGCAGATTCTTATATTCTTTTTGAGCCCAAGTAAAGACTCTTTCTCTTGGATTATTTCCACTGTTCTTGAATCGGGGATCTCCATCAATATATTTCTCTAGCTTACGGAAAGTAGCAGTATTCAATCGGTAAATCTTCACAGCTCGATTTCGTCCATCAATAGTTTTTGCACGAAAAACGTTTGCTTCTTTTCCAGTTGCTATAATATTTTCTAGAGTAGAAATAATTCCTCTACTGAAAAGTTGTTGAATATTTTTTAGTGTAGATTCATCAAAAACATCATCTAAAGTTTTTCTTCCATCCTTGTCCTTAGAAGCATTAATGTTTCCTAAATTCCAATCCAAGGTTTCTATATTGGTTTTCATTAATAGATGTCTAATATTTCAGGAATTTTACCCCTACGTTTCAAGTTTGATGTTTGAGTAGGTGTATATCTAAATTTCACATCAGCTTTACTGTCCTGAAACGACCATGGAACTACTATCAAAAGATCGTTTTCCCTAACCCACATTCTTCTTCTTAACTTACCAGGTATACGGCCCATTCTTCTTTCACCATCCTCACAGATTAATTGTAACCTTGATCCGCCTTGGAAAGTTTCAGCGACTGCAAACATTTCCCCTTTTGGTTTGTAAGGTAGTGTAACTCTTAAATTTTCTTCATTTCCTTGATTCTGGCCTTTCTTTGGTTTTTTATTTTCTACTTTTTCCTCTTTCACTTCCTCTTCTTCGGAAGTCTCTTGCACTTGTTCATCTTCTGACGAGGTCACATTCGCGTTCTAATCAGTTCCCATATAAGATTGTCGCCCGAGTCCTTATGGCACCCTTTCCATATCATTAATGATGAGTCTCAGACAAACTCCGCTTTTCAATCATCACAAAGAAAGCGGGGCGAAAATAGTTGATTTTGCAGGTTGGGAAATGCCAATACAATACACAAGTATTCTTTCTGAGCACAAATCGGTTAGAGAAAATGTAGGCATATTTGATGTTTCTCATATGGGTCAGATATTTGTACAGGGTAAAGATACAGTCGATTTCCTTTCGTATGTTACTACTTGGGATATGAAGAGACAGAAGAAGGGAGATTGTAGATATTGTCATATTTTGAATAAAGACGGTACAATTATTGATGATACTATTGTCTATACTTTGTCAGATTCTGACTATATGTTGGTTCCTAATGCTTCAAGAGTAGATAAGATATATGATTGGCTTTTGTCTAATAAAAGTGGTTTCGATGTCTCTCTTGAGAATCGTTCAAACGATTATTTTTGCTTAGCTTTACAAGGCCCAGAGGCTCCAAGGCTCTTAGGTCAGCACCTTAATACAACAGTGGGTTCATTTCAATTAGTAATTTTTGGTGAAACTATTGTTAGTGGAACTGGTTATACTGGCGAAAAGGGCTGTGAAATTATAGGTCCACTTAGTGAAGTTATAGATCACTGGGAAGCATTAGTAGAAATGGGTGCAGTACCTATTGGTTTAGGAGCACGAGACACTCTTCGCCTAGAGAAAGGATACTTATTGTCAGGCCAAGATTTTGATGGAAGTCAAACGACCGTTGAGACTGGTTATTCCTGGGTTATCGATTGGGATCATGATTTTATTGGTAAAACTTCTCTATTGGAGATTAAAAAGCGTAATTATTCTAAGTTAAAAGGTATTTTGATAGAGGATAGGGGAATTATTAGGCCAGGCAATTCTGTATTTTATCAAGGTGAAAAAGTTTCTTCTCTTACTAGTGGCACCCTGTCACCTTCAATTAGGAAAGGGATTGGTATGGCATATCTTGATTTAGATATTGGTGAACCTGTAACGGTTGAAGTACGCGGTAATCACTTAAATGGGCACGTGGTGCGAATGCCATTCCTATGAGTGAAGTACCAGATAATCTATCGTATACTAAGGAGCATGAATGGGTCAATTTACAGGACGATGGCAGTGCCAAAGTGGGAATCACTGATCATGCTCAGGACGCACTTTCCGATGTTGTTTTTGTTGAATTACCAGATATAGGTTCAGAGTTTTCGAAAGGAGACTCTATGGCCGTTGCTGAATCAGTTAAAGCTGCAAGCGATATCTATGCTCCTGTTTCTGGAAAAATAGTTTCAGTAAATACAAAACTTGAGGAGTCACCCGAGTTAATTAATGAATCTCCATATGATTTTGGTTGGATGGTTGTAATCGAACCAACTGAAAAATTAGAAAATTTATTGGATTCTGATTCTTATAGAGAAATAATTGATTAAGCATCTTAGGGTACCTGAAAATAAGGCACAGGAAGCTAAATCTTTTCTTGAAAAATTACAGGCACTAAATGATTCATTTTTACCCATAAAAAAGGAGGGTCATATTTTGTGGCCCTTGAATTTTGAAGTTGACGGAGAAATAGTAGAATGTGAAGGGATAAAAGCTACTAGAATATCTAGGGATTATAGACTTAGATTACCCTCAGAAATTCAAAATCTAGCTCCTAGGGCATTTGACATATTTGGAGACATTGCAATTGTCAAATTGCCAGAGGAATTAATGGAGTATTCTGAAACAATATCTCAAGCGTTGCTGGATAGTCATAAGAATATTAGTAAGGTTGCTTTGGATTTGGGTGTAAAGGGAGATTATAGAATCAGGCGTTTAGAGATGTTGAAAGGAAAATCTGATTTTGTATCAAGTCATCGAGAAAATGGTTTTGAATTTACTCTTGATATTTCTAAAGTTTATTTTTCTCCACGTTTAGCTATGGAAAGAAAACGAATATATGATATTACTAAATCAGAAGAAACAGTTTTGGATGCTTTTGCTGGTGCTTCACCTTTCTCTGTTGGCCTAGCTGCGAAGGGTTGCAAAGTGACTGCAGTTGATTCAAATCCTGCTGCAGAACAATGGTCACATAATAATTTTAAATTGAATAATGTGTCTAAATTAAATTATAATTTTTTCTGTTCTAAGATAGAAGATATTTTACCAGACTTACCCCTTTTTGATAAAATAATCATGAATAATCCTACAAATTCTCTGCCTTACTTGCAAGAATTAAGTAAAAAATTGAAATCTGGAGGTTTAATTCATTTCTACAAAATTGTTGAAAAAGATGAGTTCTTCAATGTTGAGGAGCACTTGGGTCCAGATTTTACCTGTGCTTTTGAAAGGCAAGTTCATCCCTACTCTCCACAGAGTTCTTTGATGGTTTTTGATATATCTAAGTCTGATTCTAATGTCCAAAAGACAAACCAGTAAGTTTTTATATTAGTTTATCAAAAACTGGGATTCCTTTTATTAAGACCTTGTCAGTGATGGTAGACCGTTCTAATATTCTTAGATACGGTAATAGGACAAAACGCGAAGGTGTGCAAAAAATGAACGCAAACGTAACAGAGTCAACTTCCCGCACAGGAAAGTTGATGGCAATTCTTGTCGCAGCCCTGTTTGTATTTAGCAGTCTTACACTGTTAGTTCCAGCAGGATCTGCCGATGAGCAAGATAGCGAAGTCACCGAGGGTATTTACCTTGGTGAAGCATTAATGTCTGAGTCAGAAGGACATGTTGAGGCCATTAGTGAACTCAATACCATTCTACCAGGCCAAGACGTACCATGGTCTACAACAATGGCTGACGGTAAATTCTCTCCTGCAAAGCAGGAAGCAGGAGCTGCCAAAGTATTAGTTGTGGATGATGACGCCGAAAATTGGATGTCAGGTCCATGGCTCGAAGCATCTCATATTGCGACTGCTTTGAACGATGGTGGTTATTCATACGACGTTTTCCGTGCAGGAAGATGGGGTGGAGTAGCTAAGGAACTTCCATCAGGCGACACAGGTTTATCTATTGTAGATGACTATGAAGTTATTATTTGGTACAGTGGTTGGAATACACAAATTTTATCCAATTCTGAACAGAGTGTTCTTTCAAGTTATTTGGATGGAGATTGTGGTAGTGAGGATGGTTTCTGTACTAGTAACAGAAATATGTTCGTATCAACACAAATGAGTGATTGGTTTGACGCAAACGCAGGTAATTTCCAAAATAATTACATGCACTCAGATACATATTATTCTTCATACATTGTTGTTGGTGGAACCTCTAACCCAATGAAAGGTGTCAGTGGTTCTATTATGGAAGGTAAGGAGTACGCAACAGATACAGCAGGTGTACATTACCTAGACAGGCCTTGTGGTAACAAACCATACGATAACACAGCTACTGGAGCATTCTGGATGGATGCCCGTAAGGGTGCAGCAGATGGACATGAGTATCATGCAGTTCAGTTCCCAGTTGATGGTTATGTAGGTCCTCAAACCCACAAAGCTTTCATGTTCGCAGATGAAATTGGAGTTTTCAACAAGAGATCAGATAGAGCAGATTTCATTGGAACAGTTCTTTCATGGATGGAAGTAACTAAAGAACAAACACAAAATGTTGATATTGGTATTGGTGGAGTAGATATTCCTAACCATGTTCAATATTGGAGATCAGTTGAATCTATGGTTCCTGTTGATATTAGAATTACAGTAACCAATTATGGTATGCTTCCACAGAGTAGCACAGCAGTTCATCTAAAATTGAAAAACCAATTTGGTCAAGTTTTATTCGATAGCACATTCGATACACGAGCTTTCCCTGAAGGCCACCCTATGCACGTCTCGGATTCTATTCAAAATGGTGATAGTATCGTATTTACTTTCAATAAAACAAATGACAGATATCAGCGTATTTATGATGGTTTAGATGAAAATAAAGCAAGACACGTTATGTTTACGAGTGCTGGAATGGATAGACTTTCAGCAGAGGTTAAGCATACAGGTGATCAAGGCATGCCTAACAACTATGTTCAAGCGGATGTAGGTGTAGGTAAATGGATTGAAAATGGTGAAGCACCAGAGGATGAAATCGGACCTTCTATTACGTTTGGAGACACCGATGATAATGGTGCTAACAGTTTAGATCATGTCAATTACCACCGTGCTTCAAGTTATGACTGGGATATGGACGGTTGTGGCTGGGCTGAAGGAGTTTCAGAGGACTGTGCAGATAATGGCGGAACACTGAACAAAACAGTAGGTTCAGTATACCACGAAGGAAAATCTGCTTTAGCATCTTTCAACACAAATGGTTGGTATAAGACTGGAGCTAATCCAGCCAGCTGTGACTGGTCATCGTCTGGAGACAGTGACTGTCCTAAATTCACACCTGAACCATATCAGGATGATTACTTTGTATCCCCTCCACTCGATTTGAGTGCTATGGATGAAGTAGTAGTTGGTATGTTATTTACAGGTTGTATGGAATCAGGAGATTATTTCCGTATGCAGATATCAAAAGATGGTGTATCATGGACTAATTTGATTTCTTACAGTGGTTTCTGTCCTGGTGAAGGATCATGGTATCTATGGGGTGGAGGTAATCCTAAGTATCAAGGTTATGTATTGGGAAGTGACTACTATGGTTCAGATGATGCAGATTCTGTTCAATGGAGAATCCAAATGGATGGAGACAGCGATCAAAATACTGAAGGAAGCAGACCTTACGCAGGTTGGTTCATTGATGAAATCGTTTTCCGTGGAACAGAGAGAATTACTCGTGACGTAGCTGTTGGAGATATTACAGTCGACAATGATTTTGCTGTAAAAGACAATGGTGGAAACAGTTTGTGGAGAGAAGTTAATGCAACTGTAATTAATGCAGGTGAAGCTTCATGGACAGATTTACCAGTAAAGTTCTCTATTAGCAACTTACAAGGCGAAGATTTGACTGAATTCTTGGATACAACACAACCATCAATTCCAAATCTTGCAGGAAATTCGATATATGGAGATATAACACCAGGTGGTGGTAATGAGGATCAAAAAGAATTATTCTCATTATTCATGTGTCCAGGTGCGAATACATATTATGCAACTGTTGAGGTGTTAGTGCCGGCAGGTAAGGATTTCTTCCCATGGAATAATTCTTTAACAGTTACATTCCGTGTATTCGATACTTTCTTCTTTGACGATGTCGATTCACCTTCTGATAGGTCTTCTGTCTACGCGTACACTACAGTAGATAGATTATCTACAACACAGAATAGTTGGAAGGTTAGAGATGCAGGTAATGATGCATACTCTGGACAGATGATTTGGCAGTATGCTAAAGAATCAGGTTATTCCAAGGCTAACCCAACAACGGCAGCAGGATCAGATGATAGTTTGATTACTCAAGATACTTTTGATCGTGATGGTGAAGGTGATAGATTCCAAACTGATTTGAATGTAGATCTTAGAGCCGCTTTCAAGCCTATACTTTCATTTGCTATCAAATGGGACTTTGCAGCTGGAGACAGGCTTGAAGTTAGAGCAGCTACAGATTTTGATAGTGATCAGAAGTTAGCATCTGGAACTTGGACAGTCATAAAAACCTATGAAGGAAATTGTGGTTGTGCATGGTCTAGTTCAGATGATGAACAATGGGTTGTTGAGGAATTAGAGTTAGATGCTTTCGAAGGTTTCCAAACATGGATTGATTTCAGAGTCGTCACCCAGAATGGTGGCGGTAAAGGTGTTCAGCTTGATGATATATTTGTTATTGGTAACGAATACAGAAACAATTTCGATATTGTTGATGTCGTGACTGACAGATATGCAGCTTCAGGAGGAGATCACGACTTATCTATTACAGTCAAAGGAATTGGTCTTGAAGCTCAAGAAGGTGTGACAGTTTATGCACAGATTACTGATTCAAATGGTATACGTGTATGGCCAACTGACAGATCATTCAACTTCTTTGAAATTCCATCAGACTTCGATCCAGATGATAATGGAATTACTGGACTTGAGAAGGGTCAGACTTTCACAGTAGATCCTTCTACAGCAGGAGATGATTGGACATGGGGTGCAGGTTTTGCTCCAGGTATTTACAATCTGAAGATTTCTGCATGGAGACCTGATGAAATTCAAGTTCCTGATGAGAATCCAGCAAATAATGTCAAAACAGTAACACTAGTTCTTGGAGCTATGTTATTGACAGGAGATCAGTGGAACATGGGTGATGGATGGTCCTCAGGCTCATATGTATGGGACGGAGAGGATGATGGTTCATTAACCTCTGAATCCTTTGAAGTATGGAACAGCAGACCATTCTTGGTTGTAGAAGCTGAATACGACTTAACTGATGCACATGTCAAGGCTCAAGTTAGAGCTGGTTCAAGTGGTGCTTGGTATAATATCAAGTGGAGAGCTGCAGACCAATTGTCAACTCTTTACTCTATACCAGGAGCAAACTATACACAGTTACCAGACAGCTGGACTGGAAGTAGTAGCTACGATAATTCAACAACTCAAACTTTCTTTGCAGATTTGGGTACAGTTGAACAATTAGGCGATGGTTCAGGTAATTTACAAGACCAATATATCCGTAATTCGATGCAAATTCGTTTGACAGGAACTAATACTGGTTCAGGAGATGGTGGTCATTTCACTGCTTTCTATCCTGCAGTATTTGGTTTAGATGACTTCTCAGTAGATGTTAAAGAAATATCACCAACAACCCAAAATGGTGAACCTTCTTCAACAACTGGGGATGAAGTTGTAAGGACTTATACAGTCAAAGTTAACAATTATGGAGCTGCTTCAGATTCAGGCGTTGTTGATTTCGTCATCACAGCTCCTGACAACTCATTCATTACTTTGGCAGATGGAACTAAAGCAATTATGGACTCTATCCTTCAGAAAGGACGCTTCACATATGTCGCAATTAAACCAATTAGCGGTTCATGGGGAAGTGGTCGTGATGACACAAGTGGTGGAGACCAAACAGCTTACATCGGTGAAGATGGACTTATTGCATGGCCAAGTGGAATAACAGAGCAATCCTTAGACCAGACAGGTTGGGCAATCAGTAATCCAACTAAGTCTAGTTGGGATGCTGTTGCAAACAAGCCAATGGAACCAAGTGCAAGCAACTTTGCAGATCCAGGTTCAGTCATGACTGTATCTGTTGATGTCAAGATTGGTTTTGCAGCATGGGCACCTCCAGGTACATACAGTATCCAGGCAGATGCACGTTCTTGGTCTGACTACGATAACACTTTCACAAGTGGAGATTCTGATGGACAGGCAACTATGATCATTGCTAAGCCAGATCTTTCAATTGGTAGTGATGTTAGATATATCTCACACGCTACAGGTTTCGGAGAATCTGGTGTTGGTTGGGTCAAGAAAACTGGTGGAGATGATGACCCATACTTCAGTTTCATGTTTGAAGTTATTAATTCAGGTACTGAAACAGTAGGATCATTCAAGGTTGGTTTATTGGACTTTGAAGGTAACCCACTAGGTGTTCAAGTCGGACTACATTGGACTAGCAGCGGTTGGGAAATTGACGGAACTAAGACAACAGCAACAGGTGCTAACATAGTTGCTGAAGGCAATAAGAAATACTTGTATTTCCAAGCAACAGCAGGGGAATTGGGTATGTCTGCAGGTCCTGGTGACGATACAAGCAGTGCTTACACATTCTACTTAGCAGTAGATACTGAGGACTCAGTATCTGAATCTAATGAGAATAACAACCGTGTTCCAATTACCATAACTGCGGTAAAGGAAGTCAACACAGTACCTTCTTTCGCATTGTCTATGTTGAGCATAGCAATTAGCGGTCTTTTGGCTGCTGTCGGTATGTCTCTAAGACGTAAAGAAGAAGAATAAGTCTAAGAAAATGTCATTGAGGAGGGAGAGAAATCTTCCTCTTGCAATGCGCGTTTAAGTCTTAGCTGCAGCACTGAGGAAATATAGGTTGCCACAAGCCTTGCTATTAAGCAAAGCTTGCAGCGAAGGTGTGATGAACTTTAATCAATCATTTGGACTTTATCGCCAAGAAGTGACTCACTTAGGTCACTTTTTTTTTCCAAGTCCAGATTACTTTCAGGTATTCCTGCAACAAGCATTACAACTTTCACCTTTGCATCCATACTGTTGTCAGTTCTATGTCCCCAAATTAGATTAACATCTTCAGAAAGTTCTAACTTGAGTGCAGCTAGTACTTCATGACAATTATTTAGTGTAAATTCATCCTTTGCAGTTATATGTAATAGGACGGCCTCTGCACCCTGATAGTGTGATCCAAGCAAAGGATTGCCTAATAAAGAATCTAACACACTTCCAGGATCGGAATTATCAGATTCACCATACAATACTTTTGCTTGACCTCCAGTCTCTATAACTTTTCTTAAGTCTGCAAAGTCTACGTTTATTGTGGATGGTTCAGTTATAACTTCAGATAAAGAACCTACAGTTCTTGCTACTAAATCAGACATTATATCCAAGGCTTTTTTCATTGGAATGTCTCCATGCGTTAATTCGTTAAGATTTTCGTTATCTAATTCGATTACACAGTGACAATTCTTTTTTAGTTTTGATAATCCATGCAGAGCAATTTCTCTTTTAACAATTCCTTCTTCTTTAAAGGGCAATACAGCAACACCAACGACTAGAGCCTCAGTATCCATTGCATATTTTGCTATTACGGGAGCACTACCAGTTCCAGTACCACCACCCATTCCAGCAATTACAAATACCATATCTGCACCATCTATTTTTTCTCTTAGAGTGTCTTCATCATCCCTAGCACAACGAGCACCCAAGTGTGGATCACCACCAGTTCCTCTGCCTTGTGTAATCTTAGCACCTAGAACTTTTCTTGAATGTGCTTTACATTGATTTAGATGATTTGCATCTGTATTCAATGCAATTGTTTCTACACCCTCTATTCTTGTACTATATATTCTGTTTAGAATATTGTTTCCAGCACCTCCACTTCCAATTAACTTTATTTTTGGGGGTGTTATAAATTCCATTAAATCACTGGTATCAAAACTCTCTAATCGATCCATCATATTAATCACCTCCATAATCTGAGAATAACATTTTCTTTCTGTTAGCAATTGTGTTGACTTCATTGCGGAGGAATTGGTAATCCTTTTCTTCTCTGTATTTTGCTGTAGAATGTTGCAATAGCGCTTCAGAGACAATATGGTCAATATTACCATAACCGTCTTCTTGTAAATTATTTAATTTTTCTCTTACCTTTTGAGGTATTTTCACAGTGAGATTATCATGTGTAGGAGATACAGTGTGTCGATCAAGATATTCATCTAATGCTTCTTGTATTAATTGATTATAAGATTTAATTTTCAAGGGATTTTCTGTAGCCCAGTATTCGATTCTGGCAGCTCTTTCAGGGTCTAAGCGCACAGTCAATCTGTTTGTAGTAAGAGGTCCAAGTGGGGCCATAATATATCACTCATAGAAAGCTAGTATATAAACCTAATGCTTTTTGACACGTAAAAGTAGTCATAAAATAATTTTAAATGATTATTAAGTGTCAAAAGTGTGTCATAGTTTCGGTCACGTTGAAAGGATATAAAGTAGTATCTATGCTCATTTGTGCCTTGTAAATCATGCAATAAGGATCCTGTAATCAGCAGACGTTATTCTGGAGAAGTTCTTTGTAAGAAGTGTTTCTTTCGCTCTTTTGAAAAGAATGCAATTAAGGAATTGCGTTCACAAATAAATCAGTTAGTATCAAATTCTAAAATAAATATAAAAAAAATAGGGATAGGTCTTTCAGGCGGTAAAGATTCAACAGTAGCTCTTCGTATACTCAATTTATATTGCAAAGAGCGTGAAACAGAAATTTTGGGATTATCTGTAGATGAAGGCATAGAAAATTATCGTTCTGAATCACTTGACTGTGCAAAATTTGCATGTGATGAGCTAAATATTCCTCTTGAAATATTTTCATATAAGCAATTGATAGGGATGAGTTTAGGTGAATTGTTAGTTACCAAACCACCAGAGGCCTCTCCCTGTTCACCTTGTGGTATTCTTCGTAGACGTTCGTTGAATCAGATGGCACGTTCAGCAAATGTTGATTGTATGGTCCTCGGTCATAATTTGGACGATTTTTCTCAGACAATTCTCATGAATCATTCTAGGGGCGATGTTTCAAGAATGAATAGGATGGCACCACACAAATATGTACAGCAGGGTTTTGTCCCTAGATTATTGCCTTTGAGAAGACTACCTGAACAGGAAGTATATCTCTACGCACTTCTGAAGGGAATGAAATTTCATGATGGCGATTGCCCATATGCAGGTAAAGCCCAGAGAAATTTCTTTAGAAAATTAGTTTTAGAATTAGAGAATAAGCAACCAGGTACCCGTCATTCATTAGTGAATGGAATGGAGAAAATAAGGGAAAATGCACCACCACCAATTGAACTCACATCCTGCCCTTCCTGTGGTGAACCAGCAGGTGGAAATGGCCCTTGTGTTTTTTGCCGTGAATTTGGAACTTTTTCAGTTTAATCTATACTAACCATTTCGATAGTAAAGATTAGATCTTCCCCAGCTAAATCACTACTACTTGTTCCAGCCTCTCCATAAGCATCCTTTGCAGGTATTCTAACAGACAAAGTTTGTCCTTCATACATACCAACCATTTTGTCATCAAATCCTTTAATCATACCACGGCCACTTTCACAGTCTTCCGTAGGATATCCTTGGCCATCACATCCAATATTGTTAGCATTCAATGTGGCAGTGTGCCTATTTTGTGAAGTCACACCATCTCTTCTATGCATATAATTATCCCATATGTATTCCATGCTGGAATCAAACAATTTTGCATTTGATGCTAAAATTCCGGCATAGTGTACGCTAACTGAATTTCCTATAGATGTTTGATTTCCAAATGTGTAATCTGTATCAACATTTAGTTTAACATCAGAAATTTGTGAAGAATCACCTCTAGATTTAATTTCTATATATGCATATAATAATCCAGTGGATGACTCGGAGGTGTCGACATTGACTATTACGGGCTTTTTCTTTCCACTAGCTATAACAACAGATTCAAAATTATCCTCAATATCTATTGTGAATCCCCCATCATTTGATTTTACACTTATATCGAAGGTATCTGTAATGGAGCCTGTATTTTGAATAATAATAACGAAGTCTGTATCATAGCCAGGTTGAGTTTTGTGATTGTCCGTCAACAGGCTTGCTTCAACACCGTGTGAAACTTCAGGTGCTTCTTCTACTATTGAAGTAAGATAAAGACCACTACCAATCAGAAGAACTACTAGTAAAAGAGCAATTATTGCGAGTTTTGGATCTGGGCCCGATGCCGTCTTACTATCTTCTCTGTAAGTAGGAATTGCTGCACTGGGAGCTTTTTTTCTTCTATTTGCTCTTCTCGCCATGTTTTTGCTACTCGAGTGCTTTACAAAAAGCTGACGTTATTCATTTTCGGTGTTTAGAGCGGAAAAAGAAAGCCTTCAGAGTATCTTTCCAAATATCTGGATTTTCCCTCATTCTTCTTAGTGAGTAAGCATACCATTCAGGCCCATAAGGGATGTAATATCGAACTTTATGCCCTTCATTGATTAACTTCTCTAGTATCTTGTCAATTGGTACTCCAGAGAGCGCTTGAAATTCATACATATTTTTCTTGTAAGCTTTTTTTTCAATCAATTTTTCTAATTCTTCAATTAACCAGTTGTCATGTGTTGCTAGACCAATGTAGATTCCATTATCCATCATTTTTTCTGCACTTTCCATATAATTATTTCTTATTTCCTGATAGTCCTGATAAGCGATATCTTCACTTTCTTTGTATGCACCTTTGCATAATCTTATATTTGTATTATGAGACTTAAGAAGATCAATATCATCCAAAGTTCGCTTCATATATGCTTGTAATACAGTTCCACATTTTGGATAATATTTTTGCGCTCTTTTACACATTTCAATTGTGGAATCCGTCACCTCAGAGTTTTCCATATCCAATCTAATAAAATTATTGTATTCCTTTGCTTTGTCAAGTACCACACTTAGATTATCCCAACATAGTTCTTCATCAATTTTCAACCCTAATGCAGTCAGTTTTAGAGAAACATTACAATCAATACCCCAATTAGCGATACCATCAAACAAATCACAATAAGAATTTCTGACAAGATTAGTTTGTTTCCTATTTGTCACTTCTTCACCCAAAAGATCAAGTGTAGCGGAGAATCCCTTTGAATTTAGCTTTTTAGCCAACTTCAAGCCATCTTCAAGTTTATCTCCTGCAACATAAACTGAAGCAATTTTACCAATCATAAATTTTGGCATAAGAGGGGCACTTCCTACAACTAGTGAGTTTAGAATTCCCATTGAATACCCCCACAAAACTGTGGTTATTATATAACTCCGTGGTCGATTTATACAGCCTTGCTTAGCACCAATTATGACTCCAGCTTCGATTACATGCAGTGATGGAAAATTAGACGTTCCAAGCAATCCAATTATTCCCGTTATAGTAGGGGATGGGATAGGTCAAGATGTTACTCCTGTAGCAATGAAAGTACTTGATGCTGCAGTCCACAAAGCTTATGGAAATGATAGAAAAATATCATGGAAGAAAGTTTTGGCAGGTGAAGAAGCATTCAATGAAGTCAATGAATGGTTACCAGAAGAAACTTTAGATGCGATTAGAGAACATTTAGTTGCAATAAAAGGACCATTGACAACACCAGTTGGAGGGGGTTTCAGAAGTTTAAATGTAACCTTACGACAGCGCTTAGATCTTTTTGCTTGTGTGCGTCCAGTCCGTTGGTTCGAAGGCGTCCCAAGTCCTGTTAAAGAGCCTGAAAAAGTAGATATGGCCATCTTCAGAGAGAATACAGAGGATATCTACGCAGGTATAGAATGGCAATCTGGAACTTCGGAAGTCAAAAAAGTTGTTGAATTCTTGAAAAATGAAATGGGTGTATCACAGATTCGTTTTCCAGACACCAGTTCACTTGGAGTTAAGCCAGTCTCTAGTGAGGGCTCAAAACGTTTGATAAGGGCTGCATTTAGATATGCAATTTCGAATAATAAAAAATCAGTTACTTTAGTTCATAAAGGAAATATTATGAAATTCACAGAAGGTGGTTTCAGAGATTGGGGTTATGAATTAGCTAGAGATGAGTTTGGAGCTGAACCACTTGATGGCGGACCTTGGCATTAATATTCAAATCCAGATACGGGTGAACAAATAATTGTTAAAGACGTAATCGCAGACGCAATGCTTCAGCAGATATTGACTCGACCTTCAGAGTATGATGTAATTGCAACTCTTAATTTAAATGGAGATTACATTTCTGATGCTTTGGCCGCTCAAGTTGGTGGAATAGGAATTGCTCCAGGGGCTAACATAAATTATGATACAGGACATGCCTTGTTTGAGGCAACACACGGAACCGCTCCAAAATAT
>JAKURQ010000069.1 GCA_022449785.1 Candidatus Poseidoniia archaeon | reverse complement strand
AGAAAGCAATAATGGCTCGTGAACCAGACTGTATTATCTGCAGAGCATGTGAGGAAGTTTGCCCTGTAGTTGCAGTTTTGATTACAGATCCAGCAGATATTGGAACTGATACTGGAACATCTGAAGTAGTTGAAGAAAGTGAAGAAACGCCTGCTACACCTGCAGAAGCTACTCAAGAACCAGTAATGGCTACTGGTGAAACGTCTTTATTCTTCCACAAACCGAACAAATGGTTAGGTAGAGCAAAAGATGTATTGGCCAAAGAAGAACTGCCGACAACAGGTATAGAGAAAGCTAAAGATATGTTTAAAGATTTAAGGAAACAAACTTTAGATTCTTTACCAAGAGGTAAAGATTACATTGCCTTGGTAGACAATGAAAAATGTATTGGATGTACACAGTGTGTTTATTTCTGTAATTTTGCTTCAATTGATATGATTTCATGGGATTTACAAGCTAGAACTTCACAATTTGAATCGAAAAAAGCCTTGATTCTTGAAGATACTTGTACTGGATGTACGCTATGTGCGTTTGCTTGTCCAGTTGAAGCAATCACTATGGAAAGTAGAGTTTAGAATACACTGACATGGATTTGTATAATTCTATTATTGTAGCAATATGGCTATGTGTTCTATATGCTATATGGGCTGCTACTGCAGCTGGTGATCCAGGATATGGGCAAGTAGCATTTTTGGCAGGAGGTATTTTCGCACATCTTTATTTGAGAAAACGAAAGTTGGAAAGACCTAGAATTGATGAAGGTGAACTAGAAATTCCTGATGCTAAATTCTCTGTTGAAATTCCTGATGAAGGAGACAAATATTATTTCAGTGAAATTAGCTATAGGAGAATAATCTGGATTAGTACTATCGTTTCTTTAATTTCAATTAGCTTTTTCATAGAGACTGTAACCTATCAACAAGATTATTTGAAATGGGGAGTAATATCTTTAGTGTTTGGACTTATTGTTTTTATTGTTCCTATATTTTTACCTGTAAGGGATGACATTGAAACTCTTATGAAAAGAGCTGAAAAGGAGAGAACAAAGGCATGGCGTAAAGGTAAATTCGACCGTGCTGATGAGGAAGAGTGAACAAAATATTCAATGACGTCCTAGAAAAAATACGTCCAGACAAAAAAGAAATAGAAAAGATAGCAGATATTTCTCAGAAACTTAAGGATAAGGTAGTTAGAGAAAATGTTGAACCCTTGATTGTGGGGTCTGTTGCAAAAGGAACTAATCTCAAAGGGGCCGATATTGATTTATTCATCAAATTTAACAAAGATGTGAATCTTAAAGAGAGAGGTTTGGAGGTTGCTCGGAAAATTCTTCCTGCTGGAAAAGAATTGTATGCTCAACATCCATACCTTAGAGGTGAAATAGAAGGAATTGGTTTAGATGTTGTGCCGTGCTATATTATCGAAGATTCATCAAATTCAATTTCTGCAGTTGATAGAACGCCATTCCATACCAAATGGGTTAATGACAACATTCAAGGAAAAGAAGATGAAGTAAGGCTAGCAAAACAATTTCTGACGGGAGCTGGGGCATATGGAGCTAATGCTGCTGTTGGAGGTTTTTCAGGATATCTGGTAGAAATACTAATTATAAGGTACGAAAGCTTCACAAATTTAATCAAAGAAATATCACAATGGAAACCTCCTGTAGTAATACAAAATGTAGAAGGGGCACCAGAAGCTGCAATGATGCTAAAAGATCCTGTTGACGAAAGGAGAAATGTATCTGCTGGTGTAACACTAAAAGGATTAGGTGCTGCAATATTGGCTTCGAAAGCTTTTTTGAATAAACCTACAATCGATTTCTTCTTTCCTAAAAACAAAATCAGGAAGGCTAAAGGTATTGTTACTACTGTTACATTGCCTCATTCGGGTGCAAGTGATGAAACTGTACTTCCTTGGTTACAGAAACAGGGGAGAAAAATTTACAATGCAATATCTGATTTTGAACCTATTGCTTGGAATGCAAATTTGGGGGAAAAATGCTTCCTAGTGTTTGAAACTGCAACTATCGAATTACCTGAAATTGTTCCACATAAGGGCCCAGCCCCTTGGGATGATGGGGCTTTAGACTTCTTACAAAAATATCCTGACGCTTCATTAAGTGGTGACAGACTGGAAATTGGAAAGCCTCCAAGACATTCAAGAATTGATGGAATTATACAAGAATTACTTCCTGATGCAGAAATTCATTCGGGACTAATTGATGGGGCACAACCCGTACAGAGAGTTCCCTGGTTAGATTGAAATTATAATAAAAAAATAGTGGGTAAACGGGGGCCGAAACCCCCAGATTACCTTCGAGAGGGGACATAATGTCCCCACTCTATTTTCGGTGACTAAATCTATGCTTGTAGACTTATATCGTAACCGATTACGTCACCATTAGGCTCGAACTTCAAACGGAACGAGTAGTCAGTGACATCACTAACTGCTGATAAATCCGATCCTTCTTCACCTGGGTGAACTTCAAATTTGTCACCTGGGCTTAGTTTACCATTGAAGTCGTTGTCAATGAATATTACAGCCTTACCTTGTCCTTCGTAATAACCGTAGACATCAGAGACTAAGCCATCAGTCTTAGTGTTTCCTTCTTCATTCAGTAAATACCAGTGTACTGAGTTTACGGAAACTTGTGGGTTGATCTTGACAATCTGAATTGTCCAGTCGCCACTTCCGTCTTCGCTTGCTATCATACTGCCGGTTGGAGCGTTCTTGGTTGTACCACCAAGGAAACTGCTAGCCCAAACGTACAATACTGCAGCCAGAACGACTGTAATAGCTACCATTAAAATAACAGCAATTACAGGTGAAACTGCCTGCTCATCGTTTACTATTCTTCGTTTCATTGTTGTGTCCTCTGACCTAAGTCAGACTATGGGACTACTGGGATAGCATATATACCTTACGTCAATTTTTACTTGTTTAACTGCTAAAATCAACGTCGTAACCGATTGTGTCACCGGTTGGATCGAATTTTATACGGAATGAAAAATCATCCAATGATGACAAATCTGCCAAAGTATCTCCTTCACCTGGATAAAATCTGAAGATGTCTCCTGGACTTACTTTAGCATTGTAATCATTATCAATGTAAATTACAGACTTACCCTCGCCTTGTTTGTAACCGTAAATATCTGTAACTACTCCTTCATCTTTAGTTAATCCTTGAATATCCATCAAGTACCAGTGTACAGAATTAATGGATGCTTGAGGATTCATCTTTATTATCTGAACATCCCAGATACCAGCGCCATCTTCACTAGCCATCATACTACCTGTTGGTGAATTCTTTGGTTGTAATCCCCATCCAGATACCCAAGCGTAAAGAACTGCAGCCATAACTACTGTAATAGCTACCATCAAAATAACTGCAATAACCGGTGATACGGCTTCCTCATCGTTAACAATTCTGCGTTTCATGAATCAATCCTCTGACCGAAGTCTAACTTCTTACCTCTGAGATAGCATATATACCTTACGTTAAACGGTCGCGGCGTAAAACTAGCGCACCTAATACTGTAAGAATTACTGTGACGCTAACGCCAATCCATGCTAGCGACATTGCCCAATCAGGAACTGCTGATTCGTCGGCTGCATGTATTTCTGGAGGACGTAAAACTGAATCAAAAGTAGACCAGATAGTCCCATCTTCTTCTTCAAAAATTATAGATAAAACTGCTTGACCTGAACCTAACTCAAATGATTCGGATGGAGCTTGCCAATAAAATGTCCAACCTGAATCACTACTCTCTAATACTAAATTATGAACATCGGGAGAGAATTCTTCTGTTTGACTTAAAGTTCCATTACTTATTGTAATATTTACTGAAGAAATAGCTTCGTAATCATTTGCAGTTAAATCTATCTGGTATGCTTTACCTGTTTTATAATGTAAGTCATCTGGTAAGCCTTCAACACGATATACATTATCTTCTGCCTGTGATAAAGGTAAAAACATGCAAATTGCAAGGACCAAAATCAGACTATTTCTTAGTGCATACATATGAACTTAGAAAGAGATTTTAGTATTCTATTTAAAGAATACGTGCTTATCTCGTTAGGCCTCGATTTTGTAAGCTTTCGAGTATCAATCTTACTTCAGCTTCACGAAGACCTAATGCAGCTGCTGCTCCTTCTATAGTATAATCTTTGTTATGAAGGATATGATGTAATAATCTTCTTTCTTGGTAATCGCATTCGGCCATCTGGGCTGTAGAAGTAATTTCTCTATTTAATTCACCCATTAATGCCATCAAACTACGTCGTTCAGATTCTACTTCATCTACTGACTTACGTAAATCCTCTGAAACACGAGATAAAAGATCCATTCGTGCCTTGGATTCCATCCCCCTTGATTCTTCT
>JAKURQ010000068.1 GCA_022449785.1 Candidatus Poseidoniia archaeon | reverse complement strand
TTATATCTGATGCAGCTTTACCAGTACTAGTCCATAACTCATTAAATGATTCCTGAATTTCATTAATATTCCCAACTATTTCTTCCTTAGAGAGAGGCGGTGTATCTATATTTTGAGCGAAACTTGTTGTTGTTCTTTCCAGACCTTCAAGAAGGTCTTTCAACGATTTTGATGTCTTTTCAGATTCAATATAACCTTTCTCAACTAGCTCATCATTTAATCTATCGAGATAAGCTTGGCCACCTTTTACAGTATCTGCAAAAAAAGCAAAAATCCACAATGGTGAAGCATGTACTGTGGCAATACCAACTCCTTCGATAGCATTACCGATTACTTTACGTGTTGCATATTCGCCCTCAAGTTGCTCTTCATCATATAACCCCTCTACACCTCCTACATTCTCAACTGCAAAACGCAAAAGATTTCCGACGAAGAGATTGTAACTAGTAGTGTCTTGCACAAAATCTGGAACCACGATATCTGTTGTTTCTTTCAACATCCCTCCAGTTAAAGCTGTTAAACCACGTAAATATCTTTCAGGGATTGAGAGTGTGTATAATGAAACATTCCAGATTGCCTTACCTACTTTTTTGATAGGTTCAGGCATCTATAATCCTACCCCCAATAATAACTGAATCAACATGGTTTTTACCAAAATGATACGTTAAATGACGATAATCAGGAATGTCACAAATAATCAAATCTGCACGCCAGCCTTTCGCAATACAACCTCTATCTGTTTTGCCTATGGCAAATGCAGAATTTATGGTAGATGCAACCAGAGCTTCAGCTGGAGTCATATTCATTCTAAAAACGGCCAATTGCTGAACTAATTGCATTGATTCTGTGTAGCAATTAGGATTACAATCTGTTGCTAAAGCAATGGGTAAATTATTTGCAATCATTTTTCTAGCTGGAGCAAAATGATCTGAAAGTATTGCAAATGGTGTACCTGGTAAAAGCACACCAATCGTACCCGAGTCTCTCAATGCTGTAATTGTCTCCGTAGTTGAACCTGCTAAGTGATCTGCGCTCATCACTCCTAACTCTGATGCAAGACGTCCGCCACCTGTATCGCCGAATTCATCTGCATGAATTTTTAAGCCAAAACCCTGCTTCATCGCAGCCTCTAGAACTTTTCTAGATTCATCGACTGTAAAAGCACCTTCCTCACAAAATACATCGCAAAAATCTGCCAGTTCTCTGACGTCTGATAGCATATCAATTACTTCTAAAATATATGAACGCCGATCTATACCTTCTGGTATGGCATGGGCACCCATGAAGGTTATAACTGTTTCAGCTAAACCTAAACTTCCCAACCAATTAGCTACTTTCAATTGTTTAATTTCTGTTTCTTTTTCTAGACCATAACCTGATTTAATCTCAATCGTAGTACTTCCATGCTTAATTGCATTTTTGAAACGAATCAACGATTCTTGCTGTAATTGCTCTTCATCTGATTTTCGTGTTTCTTTGACCGTACGAAGAATGCCGCCGCCGTCAGCTAATATTTCTTGGTAAGTACGTCCTTTGAGTTTCCACTCAAGCTCATGCTCTCGAGAACCTGACCAAACCAAATGCGTATGTGGATCAACAAAACCAGGCATAATCACTTTACCACTTACATCTATAACGTCAGCACCATCTGATGATAAATTTTTACCAATATCTACAATTTTATCTCCATCAATTAGAATATCTGTGTTAGGGTGCCTTTCAATCTTGTCCATGGCCTCGCCTGCAAGAGGCAATGATGTGGCCGGCGGCGTGACAACTTCTATGGCACCACGTAAAAGAAGCATGGTTTGCAATAGGGCAACTTCATAAAGACATCGGTTATCTGACAACTAATGCTTGAAATGAAAGTCTTTCGGGAAAATCCCGATTCAATCTTTGATGACCTTAAACGCAGAAATGCTTCTGCTGAGATTGTAAAAGAAGTTATCAAATTGGACAAGAAATGGAGGGTGCTTATAGAAGAAGGGAATAAACTGCGCGCTGAAAGGAATAGCATTTCTAAGGAGATTGGCGAACTAAAAAAACAAGGTAAAGATGCAAAAGCAGTATTGGAGAAAATGTCTGGAATTAAGGATAAACTGTCTCAAAATGAAAAAGAAACTAAAGAAATGTTGAATTTGCGAGATCAAACGAGGATGCGTGTTCCTAACATATTAGAAACTGATGTTCCTGTTGGCGAGAATGATGAAGGAAACAAAGAAATAGGTTCACATGGGTCAAAAAGAAGCATTACAAATCCAAAACCTCACCAAGAAATAATAGAGAATATTGGGGGGGCAGATCTCAAACGTGCTGCAAAGATTTCTGGAAGAAGATTTTACTTCTTAACGGGAGATTTGGCAAGGCTTGAAATGGCTCTAATTAATTACGCTGTTGATTATCTCTGCCAAAATCAATACACTCTTACAATCCCTCCTTTTTTCATGAACAGAGAAGCCTATGAAGGCGTTGTCGATTTAAATGACTTTGAAGAGGTCATGTATAAAATTGACGAACAGGACTTCTATCTAATTGCAACATCTGAGCATCCACTGACTGCAAGATTCAAAGACGAAATATTAGAAATAAAAGAACAGCCTCTCAAATATGCGGGAATCTCTACCAATTTTAGAAAAGAAGTAGGTGCACATGGATTAAGTGATAGAGGAATTTGGAGGGTACATCAATTTGCAAAAGTTGAACAAGTTATAATTTGTAAACCAGAAGACTCAAAGAAGATGCATCAAGAAATATTAAACAACGCTATTGAATTGTTTAAAGGATTAGAGATACCATTCCGAATTGTTGACATCTGTACCGGAGACATAGGGACTGTGGCTGCAAGAAAATATGACTTGGAAGCTTGGATGCCAGCTTCACAGCAATGGAAAGAAATTGTTAGCGCTAGTAATTGTAAATCATACCAAAGTGTAAGATTAAATATGAGATATAGGACTCCAGATGGGACTGAATATCCACATACATTGAATGCTACTGCGATAGCCACTACGAGGGCATTAGCAGCAATACTCGAGAACAATCAACAAACTGATGGCAGTATAATCATACCAAAAGCATTACGTAAATGGATGAATAACCAAGAAAAAATTGAACCACAATGAAAAGGGGACTTGTTTTAGGGCGTTTTCAACCCTTCCATTTTGGGCATTTAGAATTAATTAAAGAAATGGTAAAGGAGGAAATAGAACCTTTAATTTGTATTGGATCTGCTCAACATTCACATACTGGTGAAAACCCTTTCACAGCCGAGGAAAGAAAGGAAATGATTGATGTTGTAATGAAAAATTTGAATTGTAAATATAATATATTTGAAATACCAGATATTAACAATTATGACTTATATGTTTCACATCTAGAAACATTTGTACCGGCCTTTGATTGTGTTTACAGTGGTAATCCTCTAGTTCAAAGACTATTTGGAAATGCAGGTTATGAAATTATAAAATTAAAAATGATTAACCGCGCGGTCTGGGAGGGTTCTGCCATCCGTCTGGCGATGAAGGAGGGCGATGATTGGGAATCGGCAATTCCAAGTCAGATTGTTGAAATAATCCATCGTATAGATGGTACTGAACGATTGAAGACTTTATCATAGTGCGGGCCCCCTCCCTCCTATTTTTTAGTCTACTTTGACCTTAGTACCTTTAGGTTTTTCGGATTCTTTTTTTGTTAAGACTAAATCCAAAATTCCGTTAGTATATGTTGCTTTAGAAGATTCTGTTTCAACAATTGATTTCAAATCGATACTCTTAAAGTATTTTCTTGATTCTGTTTTCACGTTTACTTCAACTTTATCTTCCATGACATTAATATCTATATCTTCTTTGTTAACGCCAGGAAGCTCTACAGTTATTGCAATCTGATCATCTGACTCATTGATGTCAGTTAATGGTTCTCTACTAGTATCTACTACTGGTTCTTCTCCTTTACTTCGGAAGGGTCTAATTCTAGTGTTTCCAAACTCCTCAAAAATTGGAAAACCATCGGGCCCTGTTTTAACTGAAAAACCAAAAACAAAAGGATTTTTGTTGGCATTGTCTGGAATTGTTCCTTCAACTGCATCTCTCATTAAACCGTCCATTTGCTTTCTCATTTTTTGAAATTCGCTGTCTAAATTATTGAATATGTCCTCTATATTCCAGTCTCCACTCCGGAACCAATCATCTATACTGTCTTTTCTTTTCCTATCCATCTTTTACCTCACTATACAACCTTAAGTTGTAAACCTATAGTTTAGTAGTAGTATATATAATTTATTACTCGTCTTCTTGAACTGGTTCTGCAGTTACTACTTGGGCCACTACTGGCTCTGCAACTACTGGCTCTGCAACTACGGGCTCTGCAGCTACTGGAGTGGCAACTACTGACTCTGCAGCTACTGGCTCTGCAACTA
>JAKURQ010000067.1 GCA_022449785.1 Candidatus Poseidoniia archaeon | reverse complement strand
TAATTTTTTCAAGAATATTTTTAGGAAAATCATTTCCTATAGCAGCCACTAAAGCAGTCTCAGCGAAAATGCTAGAATTGATGCAAGGGCTTCTAACGTTGAAACAACAGGATTCGCCAACCCTCCTGTCACTCCAGTCGATACAGCCCTAGTAGCTACAGTTCCAAGTTGGATAACTCCAGCAGTACTTCCGCCAGCTATAGTTGCCAAAATCCATTGAAGCGACGGATCAACAACACGTTCATGACTTGGTGAAGTTACAAAGATGCCCCCATTGACTGCAGCAGGCGTAGCCACAGTATCGAGCAAATTATCAATCCATGGAACATAGTAACCACCAATTTCTAAGAGTGTTGCAATAGCAAATACTGCAATGGCCCAATCTTCTCCCACCCAAATAAATGAACCTTCTAAGTCATACAAATCAAATCGGCTACCTACTCCCATCATCAAAGGAGGTATGAATATACGGAAACCACAAGCCGCTGCCAACCCCAGCCCTAAACTCAAAGATAGGATGATTTCTAAGATTTCCATATTCAATTATTCACCATATAGCAAAAATAGGTTGTGGTTTCAAGCCCCCATTCAATCTAAAACCCCTTTTCAATAGGGACATATGGCGACCGCCGTACATGAATTAGAACAGATAGCTGAACAAATTTACAAGCAGCTGAATACCGGTAAGGTACCGGAAATGTCAATCCCAACTAGAAGTAAAAATAATATTATCTTCGATGAAAAATCAAAAGTATGGAAATACGGGAAAGCACAAACAACTAGAACAGCCAAAAAACTAGATGGAGCTTACATGCTTCTTAGAACAACATATTTACTAGATTTTATTCGAGAGATGTCAAGTCAGAGTAAATCATCAACACTAAGAGAATTGTATTACATCTCAGAAGCTTGGGATTTGGGTAAATTCCATGCACAAGATGAATCAAACAAATTAATCGAGGATTTAGAAATAATTACAAAATTTCAAAGAGAAGATTTCAAAATTAGGCCTGAAGACGACGGCGCTAAAGTTTTAGGAGATGTAACTATAACGGAAATAAATCGTAAAGGAAATCCAATGCGTATCAATTGCCGTAATGATGTTGGAGATACAGGATACAACATTCCTTACAATGTAGAAGACAACAAAATCACATTTAATGATTTTGGAAATTCAAAATGTATTATTGCAATAGAAACAGGAGGTATGTTTGATCGTTTAGTAGAAAATGGGTTCGATGAAACCCATGATGTCATATTAGTTCATATCAAAGGCCAACCTGCCCGTTCCACACGTCGTTTTTTACAAAGAATGCATAGGACATCAGGACTTCCATTATTGTTGTTTACAGATGCAGATCCATGGTCTTACAGAATTTACAGTTCGGTAGCCTATGGGGCAATTAAGACCGCCCATATTTCCCATATTCTAGCAACGCCAAGTGCAAGATACCTGGGAGTTACTCCTTCTGATATTATCAATTATGAGCTCCCTGCAGATGATTTAACAGATAGAGATATCAGTGCTCTAAAATCCATTCAAAGCGATCCAAGATTCAAAAGTAAATACTGGAGAGGAGAGATAGAATTACAGTTAGAAATAGGTAAAAAATCAGAACAGCAGGCCTTGGCCAAATACGGTCTCGATTTCGTTACGAACACCTATCTTCCTGAAAAGTTGAAAGAGATGAATATATCTTAGAGAGCCTTAGCCATAAAGCTTCTAACTTCTTCAACGTGTTTATCAACAGTTTCTCTGTTCCAATCATCAGTTTTAATTGGATCTAAAACCTCAATTTTAACTTCACCAGGATAAAACTGCATGGTTTTTGCAGGCCATACTTTGTGAGCACCATGAACTATAACGGGAACAACAGGCAATCCAGTTGCTAATGCGAGATGCACGAATCCTTTCTTGAATGGAATTAGCTTTCCATCTAAACTTCTGGTTCCTTCCGGCCAGATCCAAATACTCAAACCCTTTGTTTTCACAAAATCAGATAGTTTTTTCATAGAAGCAACAGCTTTGGCATTATTTCCACGATCAATTAACAAATGTCCAGCTAGCCAGTAAGCTAAACCAAAGAAAGGAATCTTCAAAATCTCTTTTTTACCGACACCACAACCACCATAGGGACACAAAGCCATGCCAATGAACACATCTAGAGCAGATGCATGATTGGTAACAAAAATTGCAGGCTTTGAAGAATTCAATTTTTCAGAATCCGGATTTGTGATTCTGGCACCAACAAGCCAACTCACTACAGGTCCAATTACTTTACCGCAAAAATTACCAATCCTGACTCTTAAAGTACGAAAAGGAAGGGCCAAAACCATCAAACACATACAAAAAAGAGACCAGAATCCCAACCATACAAATCCAAGAATAAATCTTAAGGTGAAGGAAATAGGGCCGATTTTCCTTCTTTCGGCCATTTGCAGCCTTAGTCGTATCCTTCTAAGATTTCTTCAAAACCTTGAGCCAAACGAATATCATTATCTGTAATGCCACCAGCATCATGAGTAGTAGTTGTAACAATCACGCGATTATATTCACAAAGAGTCATGTCTGGGTGATGATTCAATTTCTCTGCAGCTTCAGCTAATTTGTTTAGAAAGCCCATAGCTTCCATGAAATCCTTGAACATCGTTTCCCGAATCAACATCTTCTCTTCAGAATCATGTTCCCAAGGCCCCACCATTCTTATTCGACTTGCAATTTCCTCATCTGCCAATAAGTCCATATTGTATGGACAAATGGACACTATTTAGCTATAACTCGGCAAATAAGCAGATGTATCTTACGAGACAGTTCCGAATGATTTAGCGAGAGTCACACCAGCCGCGTAGGCGACGATTGTCAATAGAATTCCAATACCCATTGCATGCTCAAATTCCCAACCCCTTCTTAGGAGGAAAGGTAGGGCAACAAATAGTACCAATGATGGGATAACTAACCAGAGAATACTCTCAGCAAAGTCAGCCACCTGCGAGGTATCTTTAGTGTCGTTATACAACCAAGTCATTGACATTATACTTGCGAGAGGTAGTGAGATAATTAATGCACCAAATATGGTCGATTTCTTGGCAATCTCACTGGCAGTCACTATCACGGCTCCAGAAAAAAGTCCTTTACCTATTAGGTTTAACCAGTCCATATTCACGATAAAGTTACACACTATTTAGCTATAACTCAACAAATATGCTTTAACGCCCCTCCTAAAATGCTCAAATATGGAAGATAAAGAAAAACCAGTGGAATTATCCGAACTTCTTTCTACTTTTTTGCCATATACTATGGCAAGTTCAGGATTTCTATTGGTTGTCATGGGAGTCTATTTCTATTTGTTTCCCGAGGACAAGCAATCAGTTACAGCCCTTATTCCAGCAGTTATGGGTTTAGGTTTAATGATTCCAGGAATAATTACGATTGTAGCTCCTCACAACAAAAAACATGCGATGCACGCAGGAGCGATGTTTGCATTAATCGGTACTTTAGGCGGTCTTCAAGGAATTCCAGATTTTATTAGTTGGATTGTTGACGGAACGGATCTAAGTAGGCCAACAATAGCTAGAATAGCAATGGTGTTTCTTTGTGGAGAAAATTTAATTGGAAGTATCATTTCTTTTAGACTAGCAAGAATAAAGAGAGAGCAAGAAGCACAAAATTAATGGAAAAAATAACAAAAAATCCAAACATACTTTGGGCAGCAATCGTCCTCCTTTTAGCCATCCAATTCATTCCACAAGTTGCTGATTTTTGGGCAGATCATTTTGTTGACCCTATAATGGCAGATTCTAAAGGCGAAGCTGGCGCCAAATACAATATTTACAACACAATAGCGTACGGTTTCTGTTTCTTTCTATTGTTTATGTTTATAC
Source organism: Candidatus Poseidoniia archaeon (assembly GCA_022449785.1). Classification (GTDB taxonomy): domain Archaea; phylum Thermoplasmatota; class Poseidoniia; order MGIII; family CG-Epi1; genus CG-Epi1. The sequence continues at coordinate 544 of JAKURQ010000067.1, read as the reverse complement.
ATGAATTATTAATCGATTGGAAAATAGAATTGAATGATAGGTTCGTTTTCGCATCAGTACCTTTGTTAATTCTTGGTGGTGTGGTTAGAGTATTGGAAGATGCAGAAATGTTTGAACCTCCTCTTCAATATTTCTTCATTTCACCATTAGTTTACGGAGCTCTCGTAATTTATGGATTATTTGTAATTGCAGTAGGGGTTTGGGCGACACGAATATCTTCACCTCCATTGGTCAAGGGCTTAGGACTAGTTTCGTTAGCAATCCTTGGTTATGGTTTATGGTGGTATTTTGCTCCCGGAGAATGGTTACACCCTTCTTCATGGGCTTTGTTGGTTCTTTGTGCAAGTGCACTGACAGCAGAATTTTACAGAGGTCAACCTCTTAGAGACCCAGTTTTATTTTTTGGAATAACGAATACCTTAGTTTTAATTTGGACATATCTAAACTTAGCACAAAATGAAATGAAACATCCAGAAATGCTTTGGAACACACTAGCATTTGCAAGCTTATTTACTCTAATGATCTGGTTTGTTTGTCAAGTCGT
>JAKURQ010000066.1 GCA_022449785.1 Candidatus Poseidoniia archaeon | reverse complement strand
ACTAATTTATCTGTAAAACCCTGCTGAACTTCAACTACAAAATTTTGTTTCTTAACTTGATTTGTTAATTCACTACGAATAGAGACCTCTATGGTTTCTGTGTCTCCATCTCTTGAATCATCTGAAGCTGTAATCTGTATCGGAATAGTTCGGGAACTACCTGCTGGAACCTCCACCGTGGCTCCTTCAGGAAAGACTACTCTCCAACCAGAGGGAACTGATGGTGCTGATACTGTGAAAGTATCATCTCCATTTGCATTGTTTACTATGTTTAATTGGAAAGTATAACTATCTCCTGGACCCATTTCTTGTTTATACTTGAGAGAGGAGAACGTGAAACCTTCTGTCAGCTTAAGGAATACCTCAATAGGTTGTCTTCCAGCAAGATTAGAATCTGTAATGGCTGAAGCGACGGCCTTGAATGGATAGCCTGCCTCATTGTAGGATGCCTGACTTCCAACTGTGACCTGTAAATCTAGGCCTTTGGATTCGCCACCTGCTAAAGTCACTTCCGTTACTGTAGCTCCATTTTCATCCTTGTAATTATAAGACCAACCTGAAGGAAAATCCTCAACATCTAATCGAATTGTATGCTCATCTTCAACTGATGATTCAAGAAGCATATCTATATTGAAGGATTCCCCTGCTTGTTTGTTAACAAATATGCCTGAAGAGCCCTGTGGAACTACACTAAGAACTAATCCAAAGGTTCGTGTAAGAGACAAAAACGCCGTATCACTTTTTGTAGTATTTCCTTGTGAAATTCCGATTAATTGAATATTAGCAGTCTCCGTTTCTCCACCTTGTGCAGGTTTAGCCCATACAGTCACATTAACAACATTCGAGCCTTCGCCTTGGCGAGGGATGCCATCTACTATTATTGAACCGTCATACAAATCACCATATTCAAATCTAATTTCCCAATCTGGAGGAACACTTTGGGCAATTAATTGTGCTGAATCTGTATCCTGCCCTTGATTGGCTATACTCAAGGAGTACTGATTCCATTCACCTGCTACGCCCTTAGTATTAAGTGTTGAAACTGCTTGACCTGAGTCTGGGTCGTCGAAATATAGTGATAACTCATACTCTGCTCCAACTGAAGTCTTTGTTTCTAAATCAAAATTGGTTGGAGTAACAGAATTTTGAGATTGGGCTGTGAAAACAACGACTGTATTCTTACCAACCATCTCGGTGGAATCTGCTGCAGATATAGTGAAAGTAACGACCTGCTCATCACCAGGGCCCAAAGAATTACTTGTCCAAGTTTCAGGACTAACAACCCAATTATCAGAAGTTTCACTAGGCTCAACTGTAAAGGAATCCATTTCATCTCCTGAATTCAAAACAAAAATCTGATATTCAACCTCTCCACCAACTGCAACACTTTGTTCTGGTTCTGGTGTAGACAAATAAACACCATATGCATCCATTTGAATTTGCTTGTCTAATGAAAATTCATTACCTTGTTGATCTATAGCTGCAACTTGAATGGTGTAAATGCCCTTTCCATCATGATTGCTATCTGGATCAGTTGGATCATTGTAATTCCAGACTATATCATCAAAAATATTAGTACCTGTACTCTGGTCTGGTTCTTCAATTTCCTTTTCACCCGTGAAAATCTCATTTTCATCCGAATCAAAAACTGTTACTTGGAACTTAGTTATGTCATAAGTTCCAAAAGCATTGAGAGCCTCACCCGAAACAAACATCTTTGACAAATCAGAAGGCAAATTTGGATCGAAATTTGTTGTGACTAATTTATCTTCTATATCTGATGTTTCTAGATTATACGATTCTGTAATGACTTCAATGTCAGTTACTGGATTTGTTGAGGTTATCAACCTTGATGGTGAATCACCACTTTTCCCAGTATCTAATTCCAAATTAACTGCATTTGTTCCATCATTTTCTAATTCAAGAACGATAAAATGATCCATATTGAAAGTGTATTCTGGACCATAACCATCTTCCCATGGTATGTCTACATGAACCTCATTAGATGATTGGAGAGCCGTAGGAATATTTATGTCTCCGGAGGCAATCAATTCACCATTTGTCATTGTTGTTCCATCCCTAACAAAGATGTTCAAATGTGCTGCATTCCAATCTGCAGAATTTGCATAAAGATAAATGTGAAAACCAATATCACTACGGTATGATTTAGCCAATAAATCATCCTGAAGACTATAATTCAATGCGAAGAAGACATTACCTCCTGGTTGAATCTGAACTTCGTCGGTATCACCATGACCTCCTGTTTCTCGAGTATGCAACTTACCGATACCATTTTCACTATAGAGATAAAGGGATACATCTTGCTCTTGACCTGTAACTTCTTCAGCAACAACTGGAGTCCAGAAAAACATAACTCCAAGAAGCAGCATCGACAAAGTCACTGATAGGGCTTGACGTCGGTTCACACTAGATTGACCAATAAAAGGTCATAAATAGGTATCCCCTCACAAAAAATGCTTAAAATATAATAAAAAATGATTATTTAGCCTTGTTTTCCCACTTGCGCACTATACCTTCTAAATCTCTAATAAATTCAAACAATCTAGTTCGTGCATGTTGTGGGATATTTGTATCATTTATCTGCTCTTCAAGAACTGAAATCGTAGAATATATTCGTAAATCAAGATCATCTTTTTCATTCATCAAATAAGTTTCTAAGCCAGTAACTACATTAGAACGAACATTTCGTGGAACCGAGGAATCCTCAGCAATTGAAACTCGGATGTCTTGTGACAATGTGGATATCATTTCTTCGACCATAAATATACTCCTTCAAGAATGCTTGATGGCGTCGCATCTAGGGGGTATGTATAAGAGTTAGGTTAAGTTACCCTTGGAATCAATTTCCTTTTTTCTTATCCGGCTACTACTTATGTATTTACCATCAAATGCTTTAATCATTGGTACTATGACAATCTGTAATTCATTTTTACCTTCTTTACTGCGGACTTTGTTTATCATATCGGCCGTACTTTTTGTTTCTTCTGAAACAACAATAGCCTCAAAATCTTCATCTACAACAGAGGGACCCCAATCATCATTTAATGGAACTATCTCAAATTTTTCAAGAAAACCTAATGATTCCAAGAGACTTTCTAAATTTCTTTTACGAATTTCGTAAGGATTAAGGAAATCTGCATTGCGGCCTTTCTTAGCACGTTCATTGGTTGTAAGCCCTACAAGAATTTTGTCTCCAATATTCGATGCCTGAGTTAACAAGGCCTCATGACCTATGTGCAAAATATCAAACGTTCCGCCCATGCACACCCTACGCATCCATTTCAAACAAGTCAACTATAATATAACCCTTTAGTTAATTCACAAATAACATGGATTTGGAGAGAGATTATCGGCCTTTTTTGGCAATAGGGATTGTATCTTTAATTTGTATGCTTACTGTGACCTTAGGGGGAATTAGTGTAGCAGGCGTATGGATGGATGCAATGTATCCTATCTTTTTCCTTTTCGCAGTCTCAGGATTTTCAATAAGCTGGATTAGATGGAAAAGGCTTGATGAAAAAAGTTAATAAACTATCTGGCATGATTTGAATAGGATTGATATGAAAAGATTACTTGTTTTTGCATTCGTTTTTCTATTGCCATCTGCATTTGCTGAGATGTCACACTCTCCTAAAGAAGTAAGTGAGGGTGAAGAATTTACAACATGGATTGATGCTGAGGAAGATGTAAAAGCAATTACATTCTATGTTTGTACCTTAGAGGAACCACATACTTGCTATAAACCTGAAACTATGGACCGAAATGATAGTATAAATGGTAGATTTCAATTCACCTATAAAGTGAAAAGTAACGATTTTCCAGGGTATAAATATGAACTAGAAAAGGATGATAATAGTACAGAAAAAATTCCTGCAAGTGAATATAGTTATTATGAAGGATTAGAAGTAGAAAAAATGGGTGATTCATATTATTTTAAGGTTAACATAAAATCGGATGGAGAGGAAGATAATTCAAGTCTCCCAGCACCAAGTTTTATTCTAAGTCTGATTTTTATTACTGTATTAGCACTTGGTAGAAGATGAATATTGGTGAGATACTAGTATATCTGAATCCACTACTAATCCTATCGGCAATTTATTTTGGATATCAAAATCTTGACAAGAAGAACCCAAATAGTGAACGCAATTTCGATTCGCTATCATATCTAATATTAGGAAATCAGACTTTTTTGCTGATACTGCTTGCTTATTATTTTTTGACAACAAACCTAAAGTTTGAATATGTCTCAGACTACTCATCAGAAGATCTTTCTATTGGTTACAAATTGGCTGGCGTGTGGGCTGGAAGAGATGGAACGCTATTAATCTGGACATGGGCAACATCGCTTACCTTGGTTCTTGAGAGATATTTTCATAAAGAAAAAGAAATGCAAAGAGAACTCACCTCATTAATTGGAATGGGACTTCTTT
>JAKURQ010000065.1 GCA_022449785.1 Candidatus Poseidoniia archaeon | reverse complement strand
TGGTATTTGTTCTTGGTCTTTATATTGTTTGCTTAAAGAGTTATTAATTTCATTTTCGTTTTTGTAATTAACATCTACTCCAAGGACATTTAATAAACTTGTGAGGTATTCCCATTCAGATAATGTTGAACCAGGTGCGGGGAGTATTTTGTTTTGTTTCATTACTCTCATTTCCATATTTGTTACTGTTCCCTCTTTTTCCCCTAAAGAAGTAGTTGGTAGTATCATGTCTGCTAGTTCTGTCGTTTCGTTGACAAATAAATCCAAAGCGATTACAAAATCTGAAGCAATTAAATTTTCCTTAATTTTCTTACCAAAATATGATGAATTTACTGGATTAACTCCAATTGTAAAAACAATATTTTTAGCATTATTATCAAATTCATTACAAAACTCATTTAAACCTTTAACTTCATCTAGGTTTTGTAGGGCACCAAAAGTATTACCTTTGCTAAAAGAATTTAAGACTTTCAACTCAGAATTCTCATTTAAATAGTTAATTAACTTATCTAACGATTCCTTTTTTTGGAAAACTGTAGATTTGCCAGCAATAATAGTTACTTTTTTCCCTTCAATATTATTTTTCAAATCTTCAATTTCATTTGGATTCTGAATTAATTCAAATTTATTAGAAACTATGTCCTTGCCAAAATAAAAATCAGCTAGGCCTGCTATTGCTGTATTGGTGTGCCCAAATACAATTAACTTAGATCCATTCTTAACTGCTTTTTTAACTCTTAAATAGAGAATTGGTAAATTATCTTTAATATCTTCGGCCCAAATCACTATCGTTTCCGAACTATCTAGGTCTTCAAGTTTTGCTTGAGAATATTCATCTTCAAAATAACCCTTAAATAAAAGGTCATCTCCGAAATAAATATTAGAACTATCTTTGCTTAAAAATTTATCCTTATTTAGATAATTAGCTATTTCATTAATTATAAAATATTCTTCATTGGTGCTACTAGAACCAACTAAAAATTTAACGTTTGGATTATCTAACTCATCTATCTTGTTTTTAATCTTCTTTGTGGCTTCAGATATGGATATTTCATTGAAAGAATCTTCACTCTTACTAAGAATATTTAATAACCTATTTTCAGAATGAAGATAATCAAAGTTATATCTACCTTTATCTGATAGCCATCCTTGATTCGTAAATTCATTATCTTCACCTAATATTCTTAACATTTTATTCTGAGAAGTATTTAATTCAATAGAACATCCTACAGAACAACAGTTACATGTTGAGGAAACTTTTTTCAAATCCCATGGTCTAGCTTTAAATCTATAAGAAGTTGAGGTCAAAGCTCCTACGGGACAAATTTGGACAGTGTTGCCTGAGAAATATGACCTAAAGGGTTCGTCTGGAAAGGTATTAACTTCAGTTTTATTACCTCGTTGTATAAATTCAATTAGTGGATCTCCTGAAATTTCATCTGAGAACCTTGTGCATCTTGCACAGAGAATACATCTCTCTCTGTCAAGAAGAATTATCTCAGAAATTGGGATTGGCTTTTCAAAATGTCTCTTCTCTTCTACAAATCTTGATTCTCCTGGACCATATGCCATTGTTTGATCCTGGAGAGGGCATTCGCCTGCTTTATCACAAACAGGGCAATCAAGAGGGTGGTTAATCAATAAAAATTCTAAAATACCTTCTTGTGCTTTAGTGACTACTTCAGATTCTGTTTCAACTACAAGGTCTTCTGTTATTTCAGTTGTACATGAAGGAACTAAGGCTTTACCTCTTGGTGTCTCTACTTCAACAAGACACATCCTACACATACCAACTGGATCTAGTCTTTTGTGCCAACAAAATCTTGGTATATGTATTCCAGACTTTTCACAAGCTTCTATCAGCAACTCCCCTGATTTTGCTTCAAGCTCATTCCCATTTACAGTAATTTTTATATTTTCACTCATTATTAATTAATACTTTCTTTGGAAGTAAGCTTTCTACTTCTTCACGAAAGCTTCCCATTAATGAGGTAATTGGAGATACAGCAGATGGTCCCAGTGGACAAATCGTGGTCATTTGAGGAGGCCAGGTTAATCCAGGAGATATATTGTCACATACATCAAGAAGCAAGTCTATATCTGAGGTTCTACCTCTGCCGCTTGCTATTCTATCTAATATCATTTCCAACCAAGTGGTTCCTTCTCTACACGGCGTACATTGACCGCAAGATTCGTGAGCAAAAAAACTAACAATGCTTTTTGCAGCTAAAACAAGATTTGTATCCTCATCCATGACTACTACTGCTCCGGAACCTAACATCGATCCAGCATTGGCTACATCGTCAATTGTCATTTTTATATCTAACTGATCCCCAGTAAACCAAGGCGCTGAAGCTCCTCCAGGGATATATGCTTTAACAGCCTTGTTTTCTTTTATGCCGTTTCCAAAAGTGTCAATAAATTCACCGAATGAACATCCCATTTCAATTTCAAAGTTTCCAGGATTATTTACATGTCCAGACAAACTAAATATTCTTGTGCCTGTTGAACCCTCAACACCTAATTTTGCATAGTCTTTTCCGGAATTGTTTATAATCCAAGGAACAGAAGATATTGTTTCGACATTATTTACTAAGGTTGGTTTATTGTAAAGACCCTTTACTGCTGGGAAGTAAGGGGGTTTTAATCTTGGCTCTCCTCTCCTGCCTTCTAATGAATTTAACAAAGCTGTTTCCTCACCACAAATATATGCACCGGCACCAAGATGAACCACTACATCTAAGTCTTTTCCTGAATCAAAGATGTTTTTTCCTAGATAACCTTTTTCATAAGCTTGTTCAACAGCATCTTGTACCCTCCGTGCAGGTTTCGCATACTCACCCCTAATATAAATAAAGGCTTTTGAAATATTGGAAGCAAAAGAAGTAACTATTATTCCTTCAATTAATTGGTGCGGATCTCTTTCAAGTAAAATTCTATCTTTAAAAGTTCCTGGTTCTGATTCATCTGCATTAATAACTAAATATCTTTCTTGGTCTTCTGCCAAAAATCCCCATTTAACACCAGTAGGAAATCCAGCACCACCCCTCCCTCTAATATTCGAGGTTTTAATTTCTTCAATTACATCACCTGGATTATTATCTTTTAATACTTTTCTTGCTGCACTATATCCATTGTTCTTCTCATAAACATCTATCAAATGACTATTTTCAGGATTTTCTCTCATGTGTTTTGTTAGCAATAATGTTTCTTTCATAACTACTTTTCCTCCGATGTTCCAATAATTTGAAAACCGGGAGCAGTGCTTGACGTCCCTGAATTATCTTCTATTGCCCAATCAAATGATTTAATCCCACCGAATTTGTCTTGAAGGTCATCAGCTACTATAACTTCTGGTACTTCTTCTTTAAGATACTTGCATAGCTCTAAAGCCTTGGGGGGCGTTACGCCTTCAACTGTTTCATAATTAACTTGTACAGCAGGGGCTCCTCCACATGCACCAATACATTCAACTTCTTCAAAAGTAAAAGTACTTTCTATATCAGTTTCATTATTTGCTAACCCTGTAAATTCTTTAATATTGTCTATTACTTCTCTTGAATTATTTATTTCACAGGATATAGATTTACACACACTTAATAGATACTTTCCTGAAGGTTCTTGCTTATACATCGTATAAAATGAGGCAACAGATCGAACCTGAACTTCAGTAATGCCAATTAACTTACTAATTTCAACAACTGAATCATCGTCAATATAACCCTCTTTTTCTTGTGCTAAATAAAGAAGTGGCCCCAGAGCAGACCTTTTTTGTGGATATAATTCAATTATTTCTTTAGCTCTATCTATCAATTTACTATCCCAACTCATCTATCTACATCTCCTATTACAGGATCTAAAGAAGCTATAGCAGCAACAGCATCTGCTATTGGGCTATCAGCCATAATGACAGGTAAAGCTTGAAGATTACAAAAAGATGGTCCTCTGACATGCATTCTGTATGGTTTCGAAGATCCGTCTGAAACTATGTAGCAGCCGAGCTCTCCTCTTGGAGATTCAACTGCTACATAAGCCTTTCCGGGAGGAACCTTGAAACCTTCTGTATAGATTTTGAAGTGATGAATTAAAGCTTCCATAGACTCATCCAATCTTTGTCTAGGAGGCGGAGTTACTTTCTTGTCTTGAATTCTGTAAGCTCCTTTAGGGATTGTATCCATAACTTGCTCAACAATTTTTAAACTTTCAAATATCTCAAGAACTTTTATTCTCCATCTTGAAAAAACATCACTGTCCGTCAATAAAGGAACTTCAAATTCATAATTTTCAATTCCTGAATAAGGTTGAGTCTTTCTTAAATCCCAAGAAAATCCTGATGCCCTAAGGCTAGGTCCTGTAATGCCATACGCGAAACATTCTTCTGTTGTTAAGATTCCAACATTTTTTAATCTTCCTTGCCATATAGGATTATCTAAAAGCATTTCATCATAGTCTTTTAATTTTTCTGGAATTATTTTTAATATTTCTTTAATGTCTTTCTGCCAATTATCAGGAAGATCAGCGGCAACACCTCCCGGACGAATGTAATTGTGATTCATTCTTAATCCAGAAGTTTTCTCAA
>JAKURQ010000064.1 GCA_022449785.1 Candidatus Poseidoniia archaeon | reverse complement strand
TAACAGATAATAAACTAAATTTATCAATTGAGGTCAAACCACGTAATTTCCAATTGTCTGTGGAAATGGTAAATATTCCTAGCATGATCTATTTGAATCAAACTTTGGAAATCGCTATTAGCGCACTAAACTTTGGACCTGAAATTTGTTGTGAATGTCCTGTAGGTATTTCTTTTGATAATTCTTCAGAAGAATGTATTGGTGCGGAAATTTCTCTTTTCATTGATGGTGAACTGGTTGATATATATCAAACTAAACCTTTGGGCCGTGTTAACGGCGAGGAAGTAAGGATTTTCTATTGGCAACCCACAGAACCTGGCCTTTACTATATTGAGGCCGTAATTGATCCAGATAATATCATTGACGAATTCAATGAATTGGACAATAGAGTGTCTGCAGAGGTTACTGTTTCAGTAGAGGAAGAGGTGGAAATTATAGAGGCCGAAGAGGAAGAAGAAGATTCATTAATTAATCAACCTTTGATTTGGATTCCGTTGGGTGTACTAACCGTTGCAGGCCTTGGAATATTTGCTTACAGTCGCTTAGGAGATGGTGGAGATTATTTCGATGATTATGATACAGGTACATCATCAAGTGCCCAAATTCCAAGTAAGCAATCTGGTTTTAGATATGATCCAGTAACAGGTAATACTTATGATTCACAAACTGGTGAGATAATTCAGCAGGGTGGAAAGAAAAAGGATTAAAATCAGTAAACGTCTCTGAGATATCTGTGTTCATCTTTCATTAATGTTTGATTAATGTAAGTCTCAGCGTCTTTCTTTTTCATTTTGCCTTCCTTTTCAGCGATTTCTATTAAGGCCTTGTGAACATCTTTGGCCATATACTGTTTATCACCACAAACATAGAAATACGCACCATTCTCCAACCATTCCCATATTTCTTTAGCATTACTTAGTAATCTATGCTGAACGTATATTTTATCTTCTTGATCTCTAGAGAAAGCGGTAGTTAGTTTGTCTAAATCTCCACCTTTCATATATTCAGCCCATTCATCATTATAAAAGAAAGTAGAATCTTGATTTACTTCACCAAAGAATAACCAATTTCTTCCTGTTGCTTCAGTAGCTTTTCGGTGTTCAATGAATGCCCTAAATGGCGCAATACCTGTTCCAGGTCCAACCATGATAATATCTTTCGATTTATCCTTTGGAAGAATAAATTCTTTTGTTGGTTGTACATAGACGGGAATTTTTGTTTTATTTACTTCTACCTCTTTTGCTAAGTGACCAGTTGCTAAACCGAATCTATCTCTATCAAAATTATTGTATTTTACTATTGCAATTGTTAAGTGTATTTCTCCGGGATGTACTTTAGGTGAAGAACTAATTGAATACAATCTTGGAGTTATAGGAGATAAAGTATCTATGAATTCTTGAGGTTCAAAGTGAACAGGGTGTTCATTTAGTATATCAATACAATCTCTAGTGAACAAATACTTGTCTGTTTTATCTCGATCCTCTAGTATCTCTTTTAATTCGTCTTTGTCTTTTCCTTTTTTCATTTTAGACACGACTGCGCTCAAAAATTTCTTTCCCGCTCTATGAATGGTGAATCTATTCAATAATGCATCAAATAGTTCTATTTTCCCAGTTTCCTTAGTTTCAACAACGACGTTCTTTTTTGCGCCAATAGCTCTTAGTGTATGTTTTGCTAAATCCTCATCATTAGTTGGATAAAAACCCATAGAATCTCCAGGCTTATACCTGATTCCACTACCTCTAATGGACACAGCATAGTGGTTTGTTTCTTTGTATGAACCTTCAGATATGCAGTGTGCATCCACTACAGTGGCCATGAATGGATTTTTACGATTGTAGGTTATTTTATCAACTTCCTTAAGTTTTTCTTGGAGGATGAGGTGTGCGGCTTTGTTTTGTTCTAACCATGTGTTTACGGCGACTTGGTCTTAATTTTTCAGCACCCTTACCTTTATTCATCAATCCTCTAGATTTTTTACCAGCAGATGTTAAGGCTCTGTGAACTCTGCCTTTTTGTGCTCTATTACAAATCCAGTTTATTTTTTCATCAGCCATTATAACTGGATGATTTGGATCGACCATAATTACCTCATACCATTTGTAGCGACCATCTTCAGCAACCCAATATGAATTCAATATTTCCAAGTTTGGATATTTTTTAGAAGTTCTTTCTTCTGCAATCATTTGCAGATTTTTGCCCATTGTTATCTTAGATATACCGGCACGTTTTGCTCTACGGCCAGAAGTTATAGCATGCTTTCGCATACCTCCTCTTCTTATTCTGGTACGTGCTAAAACATATCCTTGTTTTGCTCTGTAACCTAAGGCTCTTGCTCTATCTATTCTGGTTGGTCTTTCAATTTTAGTAGTAGCGTCGTCTCTACGATACTGTACTAATCTTGTTTTATGTAATTTTTTTACATCACCAGATGGAGACTTCCATTGGTCCCTTACGTAGTTGTATAATGATTTACTCATCGCGATTCCTCACTTCTAGGGTTCAGCTTTCGCCACATTCCCGTGATTGTCTCGACAGAAGCTACCTTATAAAGGTTAATACAATAGTTTTGTAATGGTTAAAGGTCCTGAGAAAGTAATATTTGATGAACCTGAGTTACAGAGTGGGTTCTTTGGTAGAAAATATTTTTCTCCTCCTAAGAAAGCCCCCCATTTTTCTAATTTACAATTCAAAGAGCACTATAACGTAACTAAAGCACATGTTATTGTTAATCCATATTCAGGAAAGAAAAAAGGAGTTACAGTTGGCAATTTTGTTAAAGAGGAATTAAATAATTCCAAAATAGAAGTTGAACTGTATGTTACTGAAAGGCCTGAGCATGCAATAGAAATCGCTCGAACTATAGAATTGCATGAAGGTGATACAATAGTCACTGTTGGAGGTGATGGAACTTTTTGTGAAGTAATATCTGGTTTTATGAGTCGTACAAAGGAGTCTTCCAATATTCCATTAGGCCTTGTTCCTGCAGGAACTGGAAATAGTCAAGCTAATGATATGGAAATATCAGATTACATGGATGCAGTCGAGAGGATTACTAAAGGTAGAGTGAGGCAGATGGATATTGCTAAAACTCGATTCCTAGAAGATGACAAGGAAGTAATAAGATATTCTCATAATCTTGTAGGATGGGGGCTTGGTGTTGATTCTAATATTCTGGCAGAGAAAATGCGTTTCCTTGGGCCCTTAAGGTATGATATTGGCGTCCTTCTTAGTATCATAAGAGGTAAAGTAAGAAAAGCTAAATGTTTCATTGATGAACATCTTATTGAGTCGGATTTTGTTTTACTTTTAATACAAAATACTTGCACAGGCGGAGATAGGCTTCGTTTAGCACCCAATGCTCAGGTTGATGATGGAAAAATGGATCTTGGCATAATTTATCATATTGGTAGATTCAAGATTCTAAAGTTATTTAATCAATTAAAAGCTCAAGGTTCACACATATGGAATCCTAATGTAGAATTTTATAGATTCAAGACGTTACGTATTGAGACAGAGGCACCGACTTCAATAAATATTGACGGAGAAAATTTAGGAACAACTCCACTTGATATCAAGGTTTTACCATCTGCTATTAAGGTTTTCAATTAGGGATACTAATTTTTTAAGGCATTCTATAACGAGATATGCAGGCCTCTTCTTCATTAGATATCCTAAAGCAGAAATTGTTAGATTGCCAAGCAGTAAAATTTGGAGATTTCACTTTAACATCAGGAAAGAAATCCAAGTTTTATGTAGATATGAAATTAGCATCGACAGATCCAGAGATATTAGGTCTTATAGCAAAAGAATTTGCTAAAAATATGACAGATGAAGCTGACTTCATAGCAGGTATGGAATTAGGAGCTGTGCCTTTAGCAGTAGCACTTTCCTTAGAAACAGGACTTCCTTATTCAATGATACGTAAGACAGCACGTAAACATGGAACTGGTTCACGTATTGAGGGGCCGAGTGAAGGCAAAGCAATTCTTGTTGATGATGTTGCAACAACAGGCGGTTCTAACGTTGAATCAATTAAATCTTTAGTTGATGAAGGTGTGGAAGTGGTTCAAGTGATGGTTGTTGTTGATAGAGAAGAAGGAGCCGAAGAAAAGATCATTCCTTTTAATTTGGATTATAGAAGTTTAATTAAAATATCAGACTTGGTGGATTGATGAATTTTTTAGTTATGGGAAGCGGTGCTCGAGAGCACATAATCGGTGAGAAGTTGTCTCAAGCAGGAGCAACTGTTTTTTCAATTATAACAAATTCTAATCCTGGTTTGATATATCTTTCTGAAAATGTATTATCTGTTAATAGTTTCGTAAGTGAAGAAAATAAAATAATTGATTTTACTAAAGAAAATAGAATTGATTGCGTAGTAATTGGACCCGAAGATCCTTTGGCACATGGTTTTTCGGATTTATTCTGGAAAAAGGGTTTTCCTGTTGTGGGCCCTCTCAGGAGTCTAGCGCAAATAGAGACGAGTAAGGGCTTCACCAGAGATTTATTGACTAAATACAACATTGATTCATCTCCTTTGTACAAGCGATTTAATAGTATGAGTGGCGCAAAAGAATTTATTGAATCATTATCAGGAAATTATGTGGTAAAATTTGATGGTTTGATGGGTGGTAAAGGAGTTAAGGTATCTGGAGAACATCTGGATAGCATCGA
>JAKURQ010000063.1 GCA_022449785.1 Candidatus Poseidoniia archaeon | reverse complement strand
GGAATTGGTTCTGCTTATGTAATTTATAACTTCCATAATGGCTCATACAATGATGATTCTTGGGGAGTAATGCCTATGGAAATAGATGAGATGAACGTGGCTTCTGCATCTATTGAATTTAGCAGCGGAGATCCTGTTTGGTATCGTATTTTGTTAGTCGATGGAAAGCAAGGTTTTGCAGCTAGTGAAGCTAAACAATTCGAAGGCACTGGAACTGGTGGTGAACAAGATTCACCAGGAATTGGTATTATTGGAGTTCTATTTGCGCTATTTATCGTATTAAATCGAAGAAGAGACTAGGTGAAACCGAGTGGCAAAGCAAAAAACCAACTGGGATAATCTTGTAGAGAACGTAAATCAAAGTGATTTGTATAATTCAATACTAGAGAACAAAGTTCTATTCGCTGTTGGAACTGTTGTCATGCTTATCTTGGCAGTAGTCCTCTATGGAATGATTGGAGGTGATAACGACGCTCCTGATTTCACTTTAAAAGATACTGAAGGTGTGACTTTTTCCTTATCTGATTATGAAGGAGAAAAAGTTGTAATTCTGGATTTTATGTTTAGTACTTGTGCACCTTGTGAAAAATTTGTAAAGGAAGCGCTAGGCCCTTATTCTGGCAAAATGGACAAAGATGATGTTGCTATTGTATCTGTCAGTGTTTTTGGTAATGATGATGAAACAAAGTTGAAAAATTACGCTGAAGATCATGAATGGAGACACGCTCTAGGTGATCAAAATGGTGATATTGAAATAGCATATGATGTTGTTGGAACTCCAAAAATATTTATCATCGATAAAAAGGGAGAAATTACCTATTCTCACATTGGGCCTATTTCTGAAGAAGAACTTAGCAATGAAGTTGAAAAGGCTATGACAGGTCAAGGAGGTGTTGTAAATCTTAAACAATCTTCAATTTATCTATTTGCAGTTGGTGCTGGTGTAATGGTTTTCTTTTCACCTTGTTCATTCCCTATGCTGCCTGGTTACATGTCTTTCTATTTAGCTAACAAAAAACAGCGGACTGGGAAATTTGATGAAGCTGCTGCAAGAGAAACGCTGCCTGATGGTTTAGCTGCTGCCGCTGGCTTAGCTGGTGTTCTATTACTTATTGGAATTTTACTAATTCCTTTTGTTAGTATTATTGGTGGATACTTAGGACATCTTGAACTATTAATTGGATTAGTGCTTACAGGATTAGGAATAGTAATGGTAATGGAATATGATTCCGAAAAAATTGTAAGGCCTTTCCGTGAATTAATGTCTCAAATCGGTAATTCAGCTCCTGCAATTGCTGTAAAAGGTGGAATAGAAAAAGGAATAAGGGCAACAACTGGAAACGAGTTCAGCTTCTCTGATAATTCTGATGGGACAAGAGTGGGATTATTCTGGTATGGTGTAGCTTATGGATCTGCTGCAGCTGGTTGCGTTGCTCCTGTTGTTATTGGATTATTGACTGCAAGTATTAGTCAAGGAATCATAACTGGATTATTAGTTTTCTCGATTTTTTCAATTACTGCTGGAACGTTAATGGTTGCTTTCACAATGATGGTTGCTGCATCTGAAACTACTATTGTAGATAAATTGAAAGCTTCTACACGCCAAATTGAAATGACTGGTGGAGTGATTATGATAATTGTTGGTATCTATCTAATGTATTACTACCTTTCAACGAACGTATTCTAAATATTTAGTAGATAATGCAGGTTCAGGAACTAACTCTTTATCAAGGGGTTTTTTTCCAACCGTGATTAGTACTGTCTCCTTGTACATCTCAACATTTGTGTACAAATCATCAAAATAAATTGGTCTATGCGATTTTGAAGAATCATCATCAATTGGATTATTGACTGTAAGAATTTCATTATCTTCACCAGTAATAACAATCCAGTGCGGAATGTCTTCATCTTCTTCCTCGAAAATAATTGTTGAAACTAAAGCAATACATATTCTATCTGCCTGAAGAGCCTCACGGATATCTTGTAGCGTTGGTTTACGTACTTCTTCAGTTGTTCCGTTCATAGCGCATACTCGTTTTTGCATGTCGTGAAAGAATTCTAAATAATGCTCATTGCCATTACTAGCCTTAACATATTTTTTAGCTCGTTCTATCAAACCTAATCCTGCAGTATCTGTAATTATGTGAGGATGAAGACCTCTTACTGCGAGAGGGGCGCAAATACCATATCTTCCAGCTCCTTTCATCTCAACTGCATTTGTTTCTCTCCACAATTCTACTTCAAGATCTCTATCCATATTACTAACAAAATTGAAATATTTTAGAGCCATTGCAACGCAAGCTGGGCCACAACTGAAATCCATGGACTGAGTATACAATGGAACGTCTAGATTCACAAAAAACCACTAAGAGGTGGCCAAATAATATTTCCTACTTTGAAATTATTGGAAGAAGGCTATTGGCTGCTGTTTCTGCCGCATTAGCAACATCATCAAGTCTCTGAATCAAACGATACATGTGAGAAGCAGCTAGAGGTTGATCGTCGCCATTGGAGAAGACAAATGCTGCTGCTTTAGCCTCTACCAAATCTGCTTCGTGCTCTAAGTCATTTACTTTTCCAATATGCTTATGCATTATGTCTTTTTCTTTATTCGAAAATGCGGATTCTAAAAGATACTCGAATCGTTCTACTGTTTTACGATATTCTTCCACTGTAGCTGTAACTGCATCAGCTAATTGAAGAACTAGCGCTTGAGCTTCTTTATTTTCATACAATTTTCTAAAAGACAAGATTTCTGTTACATTCTCAGCATAATCTGCAATTCTATCTTGTCTGGAAACTAAATCAAGGAATACGGGTTTATCTACGGCCAAACGGACGCTACCTCGTAATACATCGCGAATTTCACTCTTTACTTTGTCTGCTTTCAACTCTGATTCGGATGTTGCCTTGATGAGATCGCTTATGTCTGAACCTTCACAGGCTGCCTTAACACACTTATTCATATTTTCAACAGTTTCAAAAACCATTTCTGCATGATTATAGTATGATTTGAAAACGCTGGGACCAATTCTACTTTCGAAGAGTTTCATTCTTATCCCTCAGCCTCCGACCTTATATCAGACTTTAGCTCCGTACTAATTGCATTGTATAATAACCAAATTATCGTTGCTAAAATTATTGAAACAGATATAATGAATCTTGTTTCATTCAATCCAAAAATCATGTATAAGGCAATTGCACCGAAAGCAGCTGCCGGAATACTTGCAACCCAACTTGCAGCAATTCTACCAAACACCTTGAAATCCACTGAAGCTGTACCTCCTGCCAAACCAACTCCGACTACTGAACCTATCAAAGTATGTGTTGTAGATATTGGAACTGCTAAGAAAGGCATTGAAAAAATTAGAACTGTTGTGGCTGCTCCAAATTCAGCTGCGAAACCACGAGTAGGTGTAATATGAGTAATTTTCTTACCAACAGTCACCATTACTCTAGCTCCCCAGGTCATTACTCCAAGTGTAATACCTGCACTTCCTAAAAGAATCAACCACGTTGGGATTGCCGCTTCAGATTGAAGGACATCCTGTTCGTGTATTTGCCATACGGCGGCCATCGGGCCGATGGCATTACTCCTATCATTTGCTCCATGTGCAAATGCAACATAACAAGCTGTGATAACTTGTAACCAAATGAAGATCTTTTCAACTCCCTGATAACCTTTCTCTTCAAATTCATAATCTCTTAATATCCAATACAAAATACTACTGGCTATAATTCCAATAAAAAGAGCTAATAGTAATGAATTTAATGGTAACCAAGCGCCTTCTTCAAAAATATTGAAGGTGGTGCCTTCTTTGGCAGGCAGCCATTCTGCTTTGTTCAAGATACCTTCAGAATCAAGACGTTTGATTAGGCCCTTCATTGCTTTATACTGAAGAGCTAAACCAAGAACAAAGAATGTTGGCAAGGCTAGAATAGGCGCCATTATCCTCGATCTTTCAATGGGATCTTCTGCATCCATAATTACTTTCTTAACAATTACAAATGTTGTATATGCTAAGATTCCTCCAAGTAAAGGTGATGCTACCCAACTCATTACAATTTTAGTTACTACTTCCCAATCTACATGGTCTGGTGCAACATATATTCCAATACCAAGGATTCCCCCGACTATACTGTGAGTAGTAGATACTGGTAAACCGTATTTTGTTGCGACTGTAAGCCACAAAGCTGCCGCAAACATAGCTGCAATAAATCCATATTTTAATTCAGTTGAGTAAGTTTCTAAGTCGGCTTCTTCAAAATTTAAGATTCCTTTTCTTACTGTATCTGTTACTGCATCTCCTGCGAAGAACGCCCCTAAAAATTCAAAAATAGCTGCTGCAATTATCGCATTTCTAAAAGTTAAAGCGCCACTACCGACACTTGTACCCATAGCATTGGCAACATCGTTTGCTCCGATGTTCCAAGCCATATATCCTGCAATCAAAATTGCAAGGAATATCATCAAATCTAATCCAAACATATACGCACCTCAAATTGCATATAAATAAATATATAGTAAGTATTATATATAGACTATATATATTTCTAAGCACGGAAAACGAAGATATATGTCTGAAAGTAGAAAATTACAAAAAACCGGTGGCTCAACTTTAATAGTTTCATTGCCGAAAAAATGGATTACCGAAAATAAGCTAAAAGCAGGTTCAGAAGTTCGACTTACTGAACTACCCAATAGTACCATAACAATTGATCCTAATCAAACTAATTTACGCAAGAAAATATCTGTCGTAAAGTGTA
>JAKURQ010000062.1 GCA_022449785.1 Candidatus Poseidoniia archaeon | reverse complement strand
CAATAATGATCCAAGAAAAGCTACAGTTATAATCGATAAAGGAAAGAAAACTATGCAAAAAGCACAAACTTACTTTGAAAATAAATACAAAAAAGAAATGGAACATCCTCTTGAATTCTCAATAGCGATGGATGCAATTATGAGAACAATTGCGTATTCAACCGATATATCTGAAGCTACGATAAATTATTCTGCAAAAAAGGAAAATAGATGATATCGCGACTAATCTTGATGAGACACGACAAAAGATCATGGAAATATCCTGATCTATCTGATCACGAAAGACCTTTGAAAAAAAGAGGAAGAAAAGCATCAGTTAAAATTGCCAAAGAATTAATCAAATTGAACTGGATTCCTGATAAATTGTATTCCAGCGATTCTGAGAGAACCAGAGAAACTTGGAAAAAAATGAACAAATATATTAAAGATATTGAAGTTGAGTATTCGCGTAAATTTTACCACAGTAAACCAAAGAAGATTATGAAGAACATACCTGATGAATTAAATTACAATACTATAATGATTCTTGGACACAATCCAGGATGTGCAGACTTTCTTGAACACTTATGTGGAGAATGGCATCGAATGCCTACTGCTGCAACTGCACTACTTACTCTAAAAGACAATTCTAAATCGTGGAAAGAATCTGGAAATTGGAATTTAGAGCAATTGCTTATTCCGAGAGAATTGTAATCTAAAGAATTTGTTCTAGGAACAATTTACTTCTTTCTTCTTTTGGATTCTCAAAGAAAACATCGGGTGTCGATTCTTCGACCAAATGGCCTTCATCAAAGAACATTATACGATCGCCTACTTCTTTTGCGAAACCCATCTCGTGCGTAACGACAATCATCGTCACATCTTCTTTTGCAAGATCAATCATAACATCCAAAACTTCCTTAATCATTTCAGGATCTAATGCAGATGTCGGCTCATCAAAAAGCATAATTTTTGGATCCATTGCCAAAGCACGTGCAATGGCTACTCTTTGTTGTTGTCCTCCTGATAGGGCTGAAGCATACTTGTTTTTCTGTTCAGGAATGCCTACCTTTTCTAGTAAACCTACTGCCAACTCTTCAGCTTCGCTCTTTTTCATTCCTTTAACTTTCTGTGGTGCCAGTGCAACATTCTCAAGTACAGTTAAATGTGGAAACAAATTGAAACTTTGGAACACAAAACCAATTTCAGACCGTATACGTTTCAAGTCAGAAACTGTGGTATCTTCACTTATTTCTACACCGTCTACCTCTACACGCCCTCCGTCATGAGGTTGAAGACGATTTAATGTACGGATAAAAGTTGATTTACCAGAACCTGATGGTCCTAATACCACAATAATTTCTCCTTGTTTAATTCTTACGTCTATACCTTTCAACGCTTGGAAATCGCCGAAACTGACGGTTACGCCTTCTGTCACTATAATGTCTTTACTCATGTTACATCGCCTCCACCTTCGTGTGTCAAACCAAGATTCTTTTCAATTCGTCTTGATACTTTTGAAAGGTAGAAAGATAATCCCCAGAAAATCATGCCAACAAATAGTAATGATTGTTCATGTTGGCCAATGAAATCCCATTGGGCTGGTAAGTCCTTAGCAACTCTGAAAGCATCATAGATACCAAAGAAGAAAACAAGTGATGTGTCCTTCAGCATACCTATCATCATGCTAACAATTGCCGGTAAGGTAGTTCGTATTGCTTGAGGTAGCTCTATCTGCATCTTTGTTTGGACTGGGCTTAAACCAAGCGCCGTGGCCGCTTCATATTGGCCATGAGGTACTGCTTGTAGGCCTCCTCTGAGCACTTCTGCAAGATAACATCCAAAGAATAAAGAAAGAACTAGAATAACACGAGAAGCAATATCTGCTTCCCAAACTGGATCCAACAAATCAGGAACTAAAATTTGAGCAAAGAAAAGCCAAGCTACTAGAGGACCAGATCGAATTAATTCAATAACGCCTACACTTGGAATCCAAAAAACAGGTAAATTACTACGCCTTCCAAATGCTAAAGCTATTCCAATTCCAAAACCAACAACTAAGGCGGCGGCGGCAAAGATAAGATTGAGAACTAAACCACCCCAGGCTGCAGGTTTAACTCCAGTACCTAATAAATCATCAGAATTCCAAAAATAATCATCCTCATATTCTCCGGGCGGATCTAAAAGTATTATCATTACTATGAAACTTATAACTCCTAAATTAACTAAAATTGTTTGAAGATAATTGATTATGTATTCTTCTGCATCCTTACAATAGTTATGAACTCCCAAAAAGGCTACAAGGCCTAAAATAAATCCACCTGAAAGATAAACAAGAGCTTTAGAAGCATCAAAACCTCTATTGCTAATCTTTAATCTAAGTTCAGTATCTAACCAGGTTATGTTATCATGACCTTCTGTTAAATCATCTTGACCTACTAAAATAAGAGTATTAGGGCCTTCATCTAGCCAAGACCATTCGATATCTACTTCTTTATTCCAATAATCAGGGTTATTGTGATTGCAAGAACTTTTTGCGTCAAGACAATCTCCAATCTTTTGATCGTTCAAATATGCAGCATAATAATTAGGATAAGTAAATCTCAAAGTAGCGCCCAAAATCTTTGATTTATCTTCAATAGTAAAATTCTTTCTTATAATAAGATAATCTCCACTGCCATCTGTGCTATTAGACTCCCAAGTCGTTCTCTTGTTTATTGTCTTTCCTTTTTCTTCACTTACCAAATTATTATTCCCAAATGGGGTTTTGCCAGAAAGCCAAGAACTATCGTCAAATGTTCGCTCTTCCCAACCTTCTGGGAAATCAGATGTATCATCGAAAATATTGTATTTGTATGTAGTACCCCAAGTTGAATCTGGGCCACTAACTATTGCTCCACTTTTTGATTCTGAATCGTAAGGAGCATTATAGTTAAGAGAGGCTAAAATTACTAGCGAGAAAATAGCATAAGGAACTATGAATTTCTTTTTATCTTCTCCTAAAGTCCCGTACCCTGCACCAATGAGAATCATCAAGAAATAAAATGGTGGCCAAAGTCTCCATATTTCATCTCCAAATTGTGAAATGAAATTAGGACCAACAAGAAGTGTACGTCTATTCATCCATATAATTGTCCAATCCGTTTCAATGAGAACAAAATGTATTATTCCTGAAGTTAATGTAAAAACAAAGAAAAATGAAAATAACGAAATTGTAGAATTCCAAGCTGTATCGAATAATTCATCTGACATCAAATGTGCAATGTATGCAAAATTAGCTAAACACAAAAGATGTACAAAAGTTGGAAGAAATGTATCTGAATAAACGTCTGAATCTTCTAACTTTAGCGATAAGTATAGTAAAAATACTGCAAACGATAAAGCTAATCTGAATACAATGTGCTCAATTTCAGATTTAATTTTTGGGACTTTACCAAAAATATAATTAAGAAGTTTACTGAAATCAGGATAATAATTATTTGGATCCCATTTTTGATTTTTAACTATAATCGGAGTTAATACAAATAAAAACCATAGCAAAAATATAGAATTAAAACTCAAATCTTCACCTTCGTTACATTACTGTTAATATAATTCATAATTGCAGATATAGTCAAGCTACCTGCCTGATAAGTCGCAAGAATCATCATGAATACTGGAACTGCTTGTCCTGCATTGTTTACAATTGTACTGAAAACTGCGTAAAAGTCACTAAAACCTACAACAAAGGCAAGACTAGAATTTTTCCAACAATTAAGATATTGATTTGTCATAGAAGGAATCATACTGCGCAAAGCTTGCGGAAGAATTACCAAATTAAGGCGTTGATAAGGAGATAAACCTAACGAAATTGCGGCTTCAACTTGGCCGCGTGGTAATGATTGGATGCTACCTCTAACAATTTCCGCTATTTGTGCAGCAGTGTAGAGTGTTAAACCAATCCATAAACTAAGGAATACGGAAGATATTTCATTGGTTGTACCCTCTTTCCAATCCCATCTGCCCCAAGCAAGTGGTTCTCCATTTTCTTCTGTTATTAAAACCGGTTGTTCCATCCAAATTGCAAGATAGAAGAAAACAAACATAGAAGAAATCGTACCTCCCCATAAAATCAATCGTTTTCTTTGACCCTCTTCAGAATCATCTGCCGTAAAATTATTCAATCCTAAATCATCTAATTTAAAACGGAGTAAAGAACTTAGAATCAACATAATTATCCCTAATTTAAACATAGATAGTGGTTCATTCGCTAGGATGCCCTCTATCATTGACATTTGATAATTCCATTGAACTGCATTAAAGAGACCGTAAATCACAATCAATATTGATAGTGAGAAAAGAATATCTACTGCTAATGAAAATTTAGAATTGGCGTTAATTCTGATGTTTGATCTTGGAATATCGACAGGGGTTGTGTGCTCTATTCTTTCTGAAAAACGAATGTAGGTTCTTGCTCCAAGATAGATTGCAAACGCTGCTAAGAAATAAGACATATTCTCTATACCGGCGCCCGGACCTACAATCCCTCTATTACTCCAGTAAACCCAATCAAAGAATGTATTTTCTTGAACATCTTGGAAAATGGGTAGATTTGCACCCAAAACAACTGTGTACAAGAAAAATAATTGAACTACCAAAGGCATATTTCTGAAAAACTCTACATAGGATTCAGCTAATCCTGATAACAATCTATTTCGTGATAAACGTGATACTCCAACAATTACGCCTATTATTGAGCAGCCAATTATACTAAGCACAACTACGCGTATTGCATTGAACAAACCAACTCTGTAAAATTGCCACCTAGTATCTTGAAGAACT
>JAKURQ010000061.1 GCA_022449785.1 Candidatus Poseidoniia archaeon | reverse complement strand
GCTAGTGTGGCTGGATTACTACATGATTTGGGCCACACTGCATTTTCACATTTGGGAGATGAGATTATAGGCGTGGAAGATCATGTTATTAGAACGACTCAATTAATTTCACAAACTGAAATATCAGATATTCTTTCGGAAGAAGGTATAGATTCTAAGACAGTTAATCAGATAATTACTGGAGATCATGAATTAGGGCCATTAGTTTCAGGCGATTTAGATGGCGATAGATTAGATTATTTAGTTGGGGATGCACATTATACAGGAGTTAGTACTGGTGTTGATATGGGCAGATTAATCACTACAATGACAATGTCAGATTCTCAAGTAGTCATTAAAGAAAGTGGCCTCCCTGCAGTTGAAACACTCCTTACAGCAAGATCAACGATGTATCCTACAGTGTATTTCCATCCTTTTGCAAGAGGTGCTGAGTTGATGTTAGCACGCGCCACCAATCATGCTATTTCCTCCAATAAAATAGAGATTGATGATTTTACTACGTTTACAGATCACAAACTTCTTTCAGAATTAGATAAATCAGGAGGCTTATCTAAAAAGATTGTAAAAGATTTTGAAAATAGGAATATTGCTAAACGGGCTGTAAGTATAACAAAAGAACAAGCAGAATCCTCAGGCCTTGAAAAATCAGGTAGAAAAGAATATGAGGCTTCAATAGCATCAAAACTAGACATCTCTCCATCGGAAATATATGTAGATATTCCTTCTTTTTCTGTTCTTCCAGGTCTTAAGGCTAAAATCCTCAAAAATGATGGACAAATTGAATTGGCACGTAATCTATCAAGACTTGTTTCAGGCTTGTATGAGGCACAATTTGATCATTGGAGGTGTAGAGTTTATGGCCCTTCAGAGATGAGAAAAGAGATAGCAAAAGTTTCCGAAACCGTTCTTGGTATCTAAATGTCAAATACAACTAAGAGATTCATAGAGAAACTAGGTTGGAAAATAACTAATGATTCTTGGGATGGTAATGCCCATATTTTCAATGTTGAAGAACCTGATAATCTCGAAGAAAAGTTCGAAGATTTACGTCTTGCTTTCAAAAAAGTCAGTGATATGGGAACCGAGCGCGTTTTTCCAATGCTAAGGAGAGCCGGTGATGAATTAGTACTAGTTGTAATTCCTCAACCCTCTTTTGATTATGTACAGAATAAAACTAATTTGTATCTACTTTTTGCTACAATATTTTCTACCACTTGGGCAGGTGCACTTTGGTGGGCTTCTTATGCAGATTCATCCGTTCTTGATTCTAGCTACGTTTGGTTACGTGTTCTGATAACACCTGATGTTTTATTGATGGGCTTTTTGACTTATTCATTGCCACTAATGGCAATATTAGGCGCTCATGAAATGGGTCACTATTATTACGCAAGAAAGCACAATTTAGATGCATCTTTGCCTTTTTTTCTTCCTATGCCTCCTATTTTGTTTATACTTGGAACAATGGGAGCTTTCATATCAATAAGAGAGCCTATACCAAATCGTAAGGCATTATTGGATGTCGGTGCTAGTGGTCCAATTGCAGGTCTTTTTGTAGCGATTCCAGTAACACTTCTTGGTTTCTGGTTAACTGAGAAAAGTGCAGTTCCAGTACCTATTGATTCCGGTTCCTCAATGTATCTGGGTTCATCATTTTTCTGGGAATTTCTATATATTCAATTTAGTACATTTTTAACACCTTCAGGAGATTATCTTTCTCACCCTGTAGTTTTAGCAGGATGGGCTGGTTTCTTTGTCACAGCATTGAATCTCATGCCAGCAGGTCAGTTAGATGGAGGGCATATTGCTAGAGCAGTCTTAGGACCTAAAGCCAATGGTATTTCACTAACAGTTATTGTTCTTTTGGTATTTATGGCATTTTATGGAATTCCTGGTTTTGCTCCACCATATCTTGGATGGGCAGTATATGCAGTTTTGATTTTCTTCTTGGGAACTTCACATCCTCCTCCCTCTGAAGAATTGTCAAGTCTTGGAAATTCTAGAATGGCTGTTGGAATAGCTACAGGTCTAATTCTAATATTGACATTTATCCCTTCACCTTTAGTATTTGGAGAATCTCAATTCGACTTAGATATAGTAGAAGATCAGAATAATTTTAATCCAATATTTGGCGAATCAAATAGCACATATATTGTAATAACTAATACAGGTAAATCAGATGGGTGGGATAATCTTACACTAAATGTAGAAAATCTTGATAATTATACCATTAAATTAGAAGTAAACTATGTCAATGTCAGTTCTCTAGGCCAATTTAATTCAAGTTTCGAGGAATTTAGTGACTACGTTTACTGGGATGCCTCAGAAGATAATTTAACTTTGAACCTTACCTCTGGATCATATGCAAATCTAACTATAGAATTCATACCGACTGAAGATCCTGTGATTGGAAAGCAGAGCGTTGATCTAACTGTAAAAAGTAGAACCGAACGTGTTTATACAAGAACCTTTGTTTTAGTCACAGAGGAAGATAATTAATGGACGTTTTTGAAGGTAAATCATGGATTTCAGGACAAGGTTTGGTCAATACTTGTATAGGTATTGATGAAGGTAAAATTACAGCAGTTAAGAAAATTCTGAAAGGCGATAACCATACTAAATTTGAGGGCATAATTTTGCCAAGTGCTTTCGATATGCACGTTCATTTTAGAGATCCAGGGTATCCGCACAAAGAAGATTGGAAAACAGGTTCAGAATGTGCAGCCGCAGGCGGGGTTACAGCTGTCGTTGATATGCCAAATACGAACCCTTTTACATCTGACTTAGAAACATTTAATGACAAGGTTTCAACAGCTTCTTCGAAATCAGTTGTAGACTTTGGTGTTGGAGTGAATGTTGAAAAAGATCTAACTGAGCAAACTTGGTTTGATACAATTCCTGCAGCATTTTGGAAACTTTATCCATATGGAATTAGTTCAGCAGAATATTTTTCCTATGCCAAAGAAGTTTTAGACAAAACTAGTAAACCGTTAGTAATCCATGGTGAACATCCTGATCACATGCATAATGAACCTCTTAATGAGTTGTCAGATCACACACAGAATAGACTTATTGCAGAACCAGAATGCTTAGCATCTATGCCCTCATCCCCATATTTGCATGTCGCACATTTATCTACGTTAGAGGGTCTAAATCGTATGCCAAAATTAGCTTCATCTGAAGTTTGTCCACATCACTTACTTTTGAATCTTGATAATTGTCATTCACTTGACTGCAAAGTCGATCCACCACTTCGTACAAAGAAAGATAATTCAGGCCTTTATGATGCATTTAGAGAAGGAAAAATACCTATTCTCTCAAGTGATCATGCACCACACACTATAGATGAGAAGAGATCAGATAACCCTCCTTCAGGCCTCCCTGGTGTTGAGACAATGATTCCTTTAATGTTGAATGAAGTTTCTGAAGGGCGTTTAGAATTAAGTAGATTAGTAAATGCAATGTCTGAAGCACCAGCAGAAAGATTAGGATTAGATAGAGGTAGAATATCAGAAGGAATGCCTGCAGATTTGATTATGATAGATATGAAGAATTCTAAACCTATTGATTTAGATAAGCTACATTCCAAATCTAATTGGACACCTTTTGAAGATTGGCCTGCAATCTTCCCATCACAGGTTTATCGTAGGGGAGAATTAATTGCAGAGAGTGGAGAAATTAGACAAGAAGGGGGCGGCCAGAATCTTTTTTAGATTGATTTGGTCTATCAACGAAACTTTAATACTGTAACGAATCCGGTAACATAATAATGGAAAGAACACGGAGTGCATTTTCGTACCTCGCCTTTAATTTCACAATTCTAATTCTGGCGTTGTTTGCAGTGTTATTCTTAGCAACGTCTTCGCAAGCTGAAAGTGGTGAATTTGCAGACGTTGATTTTCATCTTTCAAGGGAATGTATAGGTGAAAATTGTAAATTTGCTATCGATGAACCAACAGATAGTAGGCCTAAATACTGGGTAGCACAAAATGACCCTCCTGTTCAAAATGAATATTATTCTTTGTCAACATGGGAAATGAATATGGGAGGCCCTATGGAATTAGGTGATTCCTATAGTTATGTAATATGGGTTGAATCCACAAATGTTCAAGAGATAAGTCTCAGGACTACACTATTCATAACTTGGATAGATTATTCAGTTGATCCAGCACAAACAAAAATGACCAACATATCTATTGATGAAGTTGTCAAATCCGCAACTTTTGGTCAGATACTAAGTGAAAATTATACAATTGAATTAGAAAATTCTGCATTGGATAAAAGTCAATTTCCGGATGGAGTCCCAGCATATACTACTCTTGGAGTAATTCTTGAAACTAAAATTCGTTGGGCTCCAGACACAGACAATAACACAGCTTGGATAAAATCAAATACACCGGAATTTGATTCTTATTTGACACTTAATTTTAGACATGTAGATATTGCTGATGAATATTTAGGATACTTTGACAATAATCGCGTCGATGAAATGAATGGTGATTCTCTTCTAATAAAGGTAAATGTAACAAACGCACTTGGTGCAGAGAATTTAGATTCAAATAGTGCATCAATAGAAATTGAAGGCGTATCAGGAGGAGGCACTTTCAAGAATTCAGTTACTTCTAAAGAAAAACACTCCTATGCATTGTATATCCAGGGTACCAGGTGGTATCAAGAGGATTCTAACATAGTTACAGATTTTTATACTATCAAATTATCTATCAAGGATATTTATGGAAATAAATGGACTGCAGAAATTGATTATGAGTTAATAGTCGATGAATACGGTTTAGAAATTCAATTTGAAGAAGGTTATAGTTCAAATGGTCAACTTCCTAAAGGAGGTAAAGTTG
>JAKURQ010000060.1 GCA_022449785.1 Candidatus Poseidoniia archaeon | reverse complement strand
ATGATAAAATATCTCTTGTAAATATTATTGAAGATAATCAATGGACAGTTTTATTTTTTTATCCAAGAGATTTTTCTAGTCTATGTCCTACAGAAATCCATTCTTTTAATCGTCGTTTCAAAGATTTTGAAAAGGCAAATGCTGTGTTAATTGGTTGTTCTACTGATTCAACATATAGTCACAAAGCATGGATGGAAAAGCCTCGAACAAAGGGAGGAATTGACAAATTATCATATCCTTTATTGGCGGACCCGTCCCTTAAGATTTCTAATTCATATGGAGTACTCCAAAGTGAACTTGGACAAGCGTCACGAGGAACTTTCATAATAAATGATGAAGGGATTCTTCTTTCAATGACCATCAATCCGGCATGGGTGGGGCGCAGTGTAGATGAGACAGTTAGAACACTTCAAGCTTTACAAACAGGGAAAGCATGTCCGGCAGGATGGAGACCAGGCCGTAGGACCCTTTAATCACGATATTTAATTGACGATAAATTTAGTTTTATAGGGTATACTTAAAACCCCTATTCTTCTTGTATCTAAGATAGCATTATGGCGCCAGAAAAAGAAGACTATAAAGCAGACCAAATACAGGTATTAGAAGGTCTTGAAGCTGTAAGAAAGAGACCAGCAATGTACATAGGTTCAACAGGTGAAGCAGGCCTTCACCATTTAGTCTATGAGGTCGTTGATAATTCCGTTGATGAAGCAATGAATGGTCATTGTGATACAATAAATGTTATGTTACATTCAGATGGTTCCTGTTCGGTTAAAGATAATGGTCGTGGAATACCGATTGATGATCACCCTCAATACAATGTTCCAGCAGTTGAGATTGTAATGACTAAATTGCATGCAGGTGGTAAATTTGATAGTGATACATACAAGGTCTCAGGCGGTCTTCACGGCGTTGGTGTTTCTGTAGTTAATGCATTGTCAACTTGGGCTACAGTTGAAATTCACAGAGATGGAGGAATTTACACACAAAAGTATAAAATCGGAAATCTTGACAGTAAGCTCGAGAGGATAGGAGATAGTGATGACCATGGAACTACAGTTCGTTTCATGCCAGATTCCAGTATCTTTGAAACAATTCAGTTTGATTTCTCAACATTACGCTATCGTTTGAGAGAATTAGCATATCTAAATGCAGGAATAACAATTACGATATCTGAAGAAGGCGGTGAATCAGAAACATTTCAATATGCAGGAGGTATCTCAGAATACGTCACTTATCTCAATGAGGGTAAAACTTCATTAATGAATAAACCTTTATTTGTATCTGGTGAAAAAGACCAGATACAAGTAGACGCAGCTTTACAATGGACTACAGCTTTTAGAGAAAATATACACACGTTTACAAACAATATTGCTACTAGAGAGGGCGGTACACATTTATCAGGATTAAAGACAGCTTTAACGAGGACAATCAATAATGCAGCCCGAAAAAGAAAGCAGTTGAAAGACAAGGATCCTGCATTGGATGGCAATGATGTTAGAGAAGGACTTACAGCAATATTGTCTGTAAAAGTTCCAGAACCACAGTTTGAAGGTCAAACAAAAACAAAACTTGGAAATTCCGAAGTAAAAGGAATAGTTGATACTATTATGACGGAATGTTTATCTGATTTCTTTGCTGAAAATCCTACAGATAGCCAAATTATCATTTCGAAATGTATCCAAGCATTCCAAGCACGTGAAGCTGCCAAAAAAGCAAGAGATTTAACTCGACGTAAAGGAATTCTTGAAGGAGGAGGACTTCCAGGGAAGTTAGCAGATTGTCAGAGTAAGGATCCAACAGTATCAGAGATTTTTATTGTCGAAGGAGATTCCGCAGGAGGAACAGCTAAGCAGGGTCGTGACAGAGCAACACAAGCAATTTTGCCACTTAGAGGTAAGATTCTGAATGTTGAGAAATCACGAATTGACAAAATATTAGCTAATACAGAAGTTATGGCTTTGATTACTGCTATGGGTTGCAACATTACTGGGGTTGAAGAGGAAGAAGAATTTGAATTAGATAGTGCAAGATATCATAAATTAATAATTATGACTGATGCAGATGTCGATGGAGCCCATATCCGTACACTTCTACTAACGTTCCTTTACAGACATATGCAAGGATTGATTCATGCAGGTTATGTTTATGTCGCTCAGCCACCTTTGTATAAAGTTACTAAAGGTAAAAAATTGGAATATGCATATGATGATGTTCAACTTGAGAGAATAACCTCTGAATTTGGTTCAGGCTATTCAATATCACGTTACAAAGGTCTTGGAGAAATGAATGCAGAACAATTATGGGAAACAACAATGGATCCGAACCAGCGAACATTATTGCAAGTTACTATAGAAGACGCTGAACTAGCAGATAAAGCGTTTGAAGAGCTAATGGGTGACGATGTTCAAAAACGGCGCGAATTTATCGAAGCAAATGCAACTGCTGTAGCTAATTTGGATATTTAGCTTAATTCATCCATAACTTTTGGAAAAACATCCACAAACTTTTCTACCTCAGGGGTTGGTATTGAGAATGACACTCTAATGAAGTTCTCTCCAAATCTGGCAGATACGTAATTACCAGCCCTCACAAAAATGTCATTTTCGTACAATAATTTGTCTTGAACATCTTGTGGATTTGCTTTGTGTTTAGAAATGTCAATTACCATCATACTAGCAGCAGACGGATACACAGGTAATTCTACACCGTCTATTTTGTCTACAGCTCCTTTGATTAAGCTTTGATTGTGCCTTGCCGTTTTTAGTAATCCAGGTAACCATTCAGGCTTTGTTTCCAATGCCGCAATTGATGCCCTTTGTCCTACAACATTAATTCCTAAGTCTGAAACCATGGTTCCTCTAACATCTTTAATAAAATCTTTAGGCCCAACCAAGGATCCAACTCTTAATCCTGCAAGTCCACAATTTTTTGATACTGAATATGCAGTTATTGTTTTTTCAGGCAATAAATCAGCAGCTAGGTGGTGATCTGGAGCAAAATCACGATATGTAATATCATCAATTACCCAAATATCATGATCCTCTGCTACTTCACATATTGCTCTTTTTTCATCTTTAGGATAAGTACTACCAAGAGGATTTATTGGATCAATTAAAAATATAGATTTTGTATTTGGATTGATAGCATTTTTTATATCTTCAATATCAAATCTATAATTTCCATTGTATATTGGTAAATCAGTGCATTTAGCACCGCCCAATTTAGCAAATTTGTGAATTACAAAATAAGAAGGATCAGATGTAATCATTTCACTCCCTTTTGGTTGAATATGACGCATTAAGCAGTAAAGAGCTTCAGTCCCACCATTCGTTATATGCAAGTCATGTTCAGGTAAGTTCAAATCATTAAGGATTAATTCTCTGAGTTCAGGTAGGCCAGATGCTAAAGGATACTTTGTGTATTCTCTTTCATCAGACGATTTTCTTATTGCCTCTTGAACTGCCGAATGAGTAGGCAAATGGTTTGTATTTTGTGACATCCAAATTACATTTTTATTTGAGTGTGCATAGTCAAAATCGTTACTCATATTTTATTATCTGGCCTAAAGGTATTAAGGTTGGGTTCATTCCCAAATAAAAGGCAAAAATGGCAAGTCAAATCTTTTCTCGTTTAATCAATAATCAATTATTTACTAAATTAACTTGGTTAAGATTTATAGGATTTGAGTTTTGGATGGTTGGTTTTACACCATTTTTCATCGGTTTTGTAGTTGCATCAAACAAGTTATACGATTTTAATCTTTTTTATGGTTTTTTGATAATGGCAATTTTAACTTCATCTACTTTTGTCCTTAATCACATATATGATTTGGAATTAGATCGGAAAAACCCTCGAAAAGAATTTAGTTTACTAGTTAGAGGAACCATAAGTACGAAACAAGCCTGGGTTTTGTTTTGGTTCTTACAAGTAACTTGTATAATATTGTCAAGTACATTAGGAGATGATTTTTTATTGTGTATAATTGGTCTAACAATTATTTCATTTGTATATAATATACCTCCATTTCGTTTTAAAACGAGGCCAGGATTGGATTTGGCAAGTAATGGATTAAGTCTAGGTTTTTTAATTCCACTTTCAGCTTGGGCAATATATCAACCTATTATGGAATTTCCAAAGTTGTATTTTTTCTCAATATTTTGTTATCTTTTGGCACTATATTGTCCTACTATGGCAGTTGATGTAGAATTTGATAGGAAATTTGGAATCCAAACTTTTGCCACAAGAATTGGAGCAGCAAATACTATGAAGATTTCTTGGATTTTTACAATATTGGGAGTTTTCACTCTTCTTTTTTCAGGTTTCTTTGAGATTTTTCCTTGGAATTACAAATTATTGGTTTGGACTGGATGGCTCCTTGTGCTCGAAATAATTGTTCATTATGTTTATTTACCAATAAATTCAAGGCCAAGTTATCACACTGTAGCTAAAGGATCAATTATTTTAGCAACTTTTGAAGCTACAGCAACATTGTTATTTTTGATAATATTTTTGGATTTACTACCTATTGGTTAACAAAACCCATTACTTTTTTACAATTTCCACAGGAAACTGCAATAACTCTCCCAGCAGAACGTTGATTCCCTCCACCATCGGCAGTGAAGGCTACAACTTGAAATCTGTAAGTGTTTTTTTCCACTCCAATGTCCTTACTACAATTAGGGCATTTAGCAGGGCTATCTGGGTCATTGTTACTTGAACTGAACATTACGCTGCATTTTTCCCTTCTTTAATAAGTTAACTCTTTTAGCTACAAGTTATTTGCAATATGATGGCAGACCTTATGATTATAGGAACAGCCCACGTTATTGATTTGTCTTTACCTCTTG
>JAKURQ010000006.1 GCA_022449785.1 Candidatus Poseidoniia archaeon | reverse complement strand
TCGATGTTGATGCAGGGGAAACAACAGATGTTAGATTCCGTTGGAAGACAGTTGGAGAAGAATGGAGTTCTTTCAGGGCTGAAGTAAATCCAGTATGTGATGATTACAACATCCATGAATTCGAGTGTGAATCAGAAGGTGATGGTTTTGCAGTTGAAACGGACCGTATGTTTGATGAATTAGGCAGGTATGCAGATAATGAATATCCACGTTCCGGAATTTTCACACAGAATGAGGTAGAAGTTAAGTTTGAAACTCTTCCAGATTTCAGAATTAAGAAAGTAGTGATGGATCCACGTAATCCAGAAGTTGGAGAAGAGGTTGAGATTACAGTAACAGTTGAGAACATAGGTAATGCTGATTGGTCACCAACAAAGACATTATCCGTCATATTTGAGGATGGAACTGGTTATGAGAAATCAGAATCAGTATCTGAATCAATTAATCAAGCAGATACAACTGAAGTAAAATTCATTTGGACAGTCCCTGATGAGGACAATAAGGATGAGCTTACATTGACCTGGACAATTGATGCAGGAACTGGTAATTTCGAAATTAAGCAATGTGATACTTGTGATGATTCATCACCAGGCGGTGGAACTGACAATGATGAATATACAGATACATTGCCACTAGTATTGCCTGCAGTTTTAGGAGAGATTGAAGCTATTAATTATCTAACTGAGAGAGAATTGATTAAGGGAGTTCCTCTTCTTTATCCCGCATTAGCAGGTATTGCTTTGGTTCTTGCAATGGTAGCAGTACCAATCTTGAGAAGACGCGGCCGTGGAAGATCTAAATCAAGACCTACAGATGATGAAGAATCAGATGATGATTCCGGTGAAGAAGAAACTACAGCAGTTCCTTCGAAGATAGGAGTAGTAATCGTATCTACAGTAGATGGTAAAACGGCAAACGTTAAAGTTCCTTCAAACATGCCTGTAAATAAATTATTACAGAATTGTATTGAGAAATTCCAACTACCACATGCTAATTTTGCAGTTATGTTAAATGGTGCAGCAGTTGACGTTAATCTGTCATTAGCTGATGCAGGTTTGACAGATAGTTGCCAAATAGATTTAGTCCCCCTCGAATAGTAAGGCATAATGATTGATGCTTTAGTCATAGGGGCTGGACCTAGTGGTTCTAGGACGGCATGGAATCTAGCCAAGGCAGGCTATTCTACAACAATTGTAGAAGAAGATGAAATCATAGGAGAACCGTGTCAATGTGCAGGATTAATCACACCTCGTACGTTTGAATATTTAGGATATGAACGTCCCGTATTTCAAGAAATGAATGGGGCAAGATTATGGGGTCCCAATGATTCGTTTCTTGATTTTCAAGCATCAGAGACCAAAGCTTTGGTTATAGATAGGCCTGACTTGGATAGATCAATTGCTAACAGGGCAATTGATGCAGGAGCAGAAATGCGAGCAGGTCATAGATATTTGGGCCATAAGAAGTCCGAGGAAGGAATTACTGCGACAGTCCAAAGCAAAAATGGTAAAATTGAGATTAAGTCTCGTTTGATTGTAGGGTCAGATGGCCCTGCTTCTCGTGTTGCACGTGATGCAGGACTTAGCACTAAAAGAGAAGTCTTGGCAGCCTTTGGAGCTGATGTTGAGGGATATCAAGGCCGTGATAATCATGTTGACCTTTTCGTTGGTTCAGAGTTGGCACCAAGATTTTTTGGATGGGGAATTCCTACTGGACCTAATGAAGGTAGAATAGGCATGGCAACTGTTTTACCAAATAGACCTAAAAATTTCTTCAGAGATTATTTTCACAAAGGAGCACCTTCAAAGTTACTTGGAGGAGCTAAGATAATTAATCGAGTTAGTGGTCTGATTCCGTTTGGTACTCGAAATCCAAGTTATACAGACAATGTTCTTTTAACAGGAGATGCGGCAGGAATGGCCAAACCCACTTCTGGTGGTGGAATATATTCAGGTTTGATTTCTGCGGATGCCGCTTTTGAAGTCGCAAATAAGGCCTTAGAGAAAAATAAATTGGACTCGAAAACCTTGAGCCCATATCAAGATCTTATAAGTCAGAGAATAGGTGGTGAATTGACGAAAGGGCACCATTTGCGTAAGGCTTTCCTGAGTTTAAGTGATGATCAATTGTCCGAAATAATATCAATACTTGGTGAACCCAAAGTAAAAGATGCAATAGAAAAAACAGGTGATTTAGATTATGCTTCTTTAGCTGCCTTTTCTGTACTTAAAGCGCAACCTAAGCTCATTAAGTTTGCCCCTTTGCTTCTGAAGCCATTTATTTAATTCAGGATAGTTCCCTTCTTCTTCAAGATAAAATATAACAGAAAGCCCTGCAAATACAATTGTTAATGTAATAAGAGCATACAATGGCCATTTTGGTATTGGCTTTTTGACTCCAAAAGAAGAATCCGGGATAATTCCATCTACTCCTAGAACTTCTAAATTGATATTGCCAGGTGATCCTTCAGTCACATTCGTAGTGGCTTCTTCCCACAATTCCATGTTCCAGTGAC
Organism: Candidatus Poseidoniia archaeon; assembly: GCA_022449785.1. Lineage (GTDB taxonomy): Archaea > Thermoplasmatota > Poseidoniia > MGIII > CG-Epi1 > CG-Epi1. The sequence goes on along the minus strand of JAKURQ010000006.1, from coordinate 45,299 downwards.
CTCTGGACTGCATGCTTCTGGCAGTTCCGTTATATTCAAAATCCATAGAGAATCTAACAAAATAGGTTCCTTCTTTGGTATTTTCTTTAGTGACAATATTAAACTCAAGAAATATTGTAGTATTGGTTTCAATAGTTCCTATGCTATATTCAACTAATTCTCCTTCATTATCTCCACAGTTTTTATCCCCTTCAGGTAATGATTTCCAACATTTTTTGTTAATGTATGGCCTTTCAGCAGATTGAATATTGTCTAAAGCTTCAGATTCATCTATGTCTGCTCTATGGTATATTTCAGCCATGATGGTTACATTGTCTAGAGAATATCCATATCTATTGTAAATATCTAAAGCAAAATCTCCACTTTCACCAGGTTCTAATTGAGGAGTAGCAAAATTATGAAAATCAGGTATGTTTCCTGGATGACTCACGTAATTATCAGTTTCACTACTTACTAATGGCTGTGAAAGCAAAACAAACGTCAGAATTATTCCTAAAATGCGCTTCATTACTATGTCAAATAAAGCTCCCTTTAAAACTAATATCACACTAAAGAGCGACCATAGATTGTATTTATATGGAGACTCTTTTAGAATATCATGCGTGTCCTGAGTATAATAAGCGCTATTTTTGTTTTCGCGGTTCTCTTTCTAACATTGAATGCAGAATCTGAAGAATGCCAATATGAGAATATGACTGTATCTAGTGATCAAAGTATAGTATTAGATAGTGAACATATTTGGCTTTGTGGAGATATACTTATTGATGGGCATTTAGTAATAAAAGATTCTTATTTGAATGTTAATAGGACCTTAGATTACACAACTTCTGAGATTCGAATCAATCCAGGTGGTCAATTAGATATAATTAACACTACAATAAGTACCTCCGAATACCATCTTGGTGAAAATACTAGTGAAATTCTAATCTCTCCATATACCTTAGTTTCAGATGCAGGAAATTTATCAATTTATGATTCAACAATTTACTATGGCATGATATGGTTGGTTGGAGGCAATGCAGATATTACAGGTTTAGCACTTGATGGTTTTAGTAAGATTAACTATGGTATTTTCTCGGAAGATACTAATCTAACTGCTTCTGGAGTCAATATAAGAAATTACACACTAGGGTTACGTTCTATTGGTTCAGAACCTGATTTAGAGTCGATATATTATTACAATTGCAGTACACGCATGACACAAGAATGGTGGATTACTTTTTCAGCTTTAGAATCTTCAACAAACTTACCTATTGAAGGATTTGAAGTAAGGCAGTGGAATGGAGAAATGCTTGTCGGGTCCTGGAATTGGGCAAAACAATATGAGATTGATTCTTCAGGCCAAATTTTAGACCATCAAGCTAGATTCACATTCTATCTAAATCTTGGTTTTGGCTATGTAGAAAAGTCATGGGAGGGGTATATTGATGATAATACAGATATCATTGAATCTTTTGACCTTAATCATTCAAAAGTCATATTTGAATCAGGTACTCTTTTTGTGGATGAAAGTCCATATATCATAGGTGAAAAAGCACCTAAATTCTCTAATGTTAATTTTAGTGTGTCTATTTTTAACCCAACAGATATAAATTTCAATAATTTATATGTCAATCTTTTCATTAATAATAAGGTCACATCTTCTAGATCGAGTATTTCTCTTACATCTAACAGCACACAAATAACAAATGTAACTTGGATTGCTTCTAAAGAAGGTCCACTTTCAATTTCAGTAGAATCAGTTGTTGTTGATTATAGCGACAATTCAACTGATGATTACACTATATCTTTGAACAGATTCATAGAGATTGAATCTGGAGATGATTTCTCAAAGTCAGACGGTTCTTGGGCTGGTCTTTTGGCAATTTTCATCATATTAAGTCTATGCTGTTACATAATATACACTGGAGCTGAGGACCAAATATCCGATTCTGGTGAATCTAAAGAAGAACCAGACTCAAATAGTGAGGCAGTTCAGGATGAGGACAAAAGGGAAATGGCAATACCAGATTCTTCATCTGAAGAAGAGTAATTGAAGTGAGCGAAATAATTCTTGGTATTGAGTCAACAGCACATACTGCAGGTGTAGGAATAATAACCTCAGAAGGTAAGATTCTTTCTAATCAAAGGTCAGTTTATATTCCAGATAAAGGAGAAGGAATACATCCTAGAGAAGCTGCAAATCATCATTCAGAAAAGTTTCCAATATTATTCAAGAGTGCTCTCGAGGAAGCTAATTTGTCCCCAAAGGATATCACATTAGTCTCTTATGCAAGAGGTCCCGGTTTAGGTCCCTGTCTAAGAACTGGCGCAACTGCAGCTAGGGCCTTCGCTTATGCACACAATATCCCCTTCTTGGGTGTGAATCACTGCGTGGCTCATTTAGAGATAGGTCTTTTGGAGGGTGCAACAGATCCAGTTTTACTCTATCTTTCAGGTGCAAATACACAAGTTATTGCATATGCCGATGGCCGTTACAGAGTTTTTGGGGAAACTATTGACATAGGAATAGGGAATGGGTTGGATAAGTTTGCTAGAGAAGCAGGCATGGGTTTTCCAGGAGGTCCCAAACTTGAAAAGATTGCAGAAGGAGATGAACTAATAGATTTACCATATTCAGTTAAGGGAATGGATTTAGCCTTCTCAGGACTAATGACTGCAGCAAAGCAAAAAGTAGATTCTGGTTATTCCTTACCTAGTGTTGCATATTCAGTTCAGGAAACTGCGTTTGCAATGTCTTGTGAAGTTTCTGAAAGAGCCTTAGCACACACTGGAAAGACAGAGCTAGTATTGGGAGGTGGCGTGGCTTGTAATTCACGACTTAGAGAGATGGCTATGACCATGGCAGAAGAGCGCGGAGTCAAATGTTTTGTTCCTGAGAGGGCTTTGTGTGTTGATAATGGTGTAATGATTGGCTGGCTTGGTTATCAGATGATGGCTGCAAATTATGAAATAAAAGACGAAGATAATATGGTTAATCAGAAATATAGAACAGATATGGTTGAGGTTACTTGGAGATGAAATTTAGGGGTGCGGAGGCTATTGTTGAAACAATAGAGTGGAATGGCCAAACAGTCATATCTAAAATGCGTAATAAGAGAGGCTATCGTCATCCTGCTTTGGAAAAAAGGTTAGTTGTGGAAAGATTACGTAGCGAATCTCGTATAATGGAAAGACTAATTTCACAAGGCGTTCCAGTTCCAGCAATTTTCAGTGTTAATACATCTGACAATAGTATTTTTATGGAATTTATCGAAGGTCAGACCCTTGAGAGAGCCTTGCGTGGAAAAGACTTCAAAAAACATCTAATTCAAACAGCTCATCTCCTATCGAGGATTCATTCATTAAATGTAGTACATGGCGATCCTACAACTAGTAATTTTTTAGTTAATGATAAAATTTATGCAATTGATTTTGGCCTTTCTAGTATATCTGATGATGATGAAGATAGAGCCTCTGATTTGCGTGTTTTTCTAGAGTCACTAGACTCACATCATTCAGAAATTAATGGTCGCAATATCTTTCTTGAAGCTTATTCGACAGGAGCTTCTAAATCAGTACTTGAAGCTCTAAAAGTTTTAGAGTTGAGAGGACGCTATAATTTGATGAGAGGTTAGGCGCACTGTAATAATCCCCCCTATTATTAAGCGAATAGCACTTCTGGTAATAAGACATGAGACGTTTAGATGTAGCAGTATTGATTTTAGTGGCACTCACATTCACACTTTCGGGCGTTCAAGCAGATAAAGATCCAATTTGGCAGCATTATTCTACAGACGCAATTTCAAATGTAGAAATATCCGATGATTCTGTAAATATCTCTGCTACATATGCTAAAACTGTTTCACTTTGGAGAAATGATACCTCGACGCCATATAATTCTAAGACAGTAGGCCAAGGAATATCATCTATGGATATGTCATCGAGTGGTAGATTTGTTGTTACTGGTGAAGAAACAGATACTACCGTAACCCTTTGGGAAGAAGGTTCAAAAAATTGGGAAAAAACTGATTTTTTCTTGAGTGTAGGCGAAGTTGCTCTGACTCCAGATGGTACAAGACTAGCAGTAGTCGATTTCCGTAATGTCTATTATTTCAATACAAATTCAGATGATGAAATTTGGGTTGATAACCATGCAAGTGATACCATGACTGCAGTTGCAATATCTCCAAATCACCAATATATTGCAGCAGGTACAGAGGATGGAAACGTGTATGTTTATGAAACATCATCAGGAGAGAATCCAAACTGGTATCATTCAGGTACACTTGACGGAAAAATAACAGATTTGGCTTTCTCAGGAGATAGTAATTACTTGATTATCGGATCTGAAAATGGGAAAGTTTATGTTTATGCTTCAGAGGGAGGAGACCCTGCATTAGAATATGGTCAATCTGATGAGGTAACTTGTGTTACAGGTAGTTTCAATCCTGATTTTTATGCGTTTGGAACAGATCAAGGATTAATTACAGTTCTTGATTTATCTATAGATTTTAAGTTGTGGGATAAAAACATAGGAGGAGCCATTACAGATATTGATTTCAATGGAGATGCAAAATATTTGGTTGCAGGATCTACTAACAAAAAATTAGTTCTGGCTAACACAAGTAATGGAGATGAGTTATGGCGTACTTCCGTTTTTGGAGACATAAACAGTGTGGCATTGTCTTACAGAGGTGAGAACATTGCTGTTGGAACTGATGCAGGCTTGGCTCTCTATTATGAAAGGCAGTTAGATAATCAAGTGCCAATTGCAATAATTGAATCTATTAATCCAACTACTGCATTACCAAACACGCCTGTTACTATGGTTGGTTCAGGATTAGATTCTGATGGGACTATTGATTCATATTTGTGGCATTCAAATCTCGATGGTAATTTGTCAAATGCGTCAAATTTCACGATATCAAATTTGAGTATGGGATATCATATTATTTCTTTCAGTGTGATGGATAATGAAGGTCGCTGGAGTAAAGAAGTAGCAATGAATATTGGTATCGGAGATTTCCCCGAAGCCAGTATAGATTCAATTACTGGTTGTTTATCTCTTCTAGATTGTGTTATTGGTGAAGGAGTTTCAGTAGTTTTCACAGGTTCAGCCGTTTCTGAAGCATCAGAAGATACAGAAGTAGTTGGTTATCAATGGATTTCTAGTATAGATGGTCAACTATCAGAAGAGCCAACCTTCAGTACCTCTGATTTGTCCCGAGGCTCACATTTAATAACTTTCAGAGCTATTAATGATATTGGTTTTTGGTCATCTAACGTAACTGCGAATTTAGTTGTTAATGGTATTCCAGTTCTAAATACTGTTACTGTAGATCCAGATCCTGTTGTTGCAGGAGAGAGTGTTATTATGTTCGCTGAGGCTTTTGACCCTGATGGTAATTCTATAACTTATACCTGGACTTCAGAATCTTTATTCTTTGCAAATGGTCAGAATTTATATGAAAGTTCAGATAATGGTTCTAGTGTTATTACTTCAGATTCTGATATTGGCGAGAAAGAAGTTTATCTAATAGTTACAGATTCTTTTGGAGCTACTAGTCAATCACTAACTATCACAATCCAGATACTTTCCCCGCCATTAGTTTCAGCAGTGTGTGATGAAGAAGTGGTTCTAAATGAGGAAGCTTTGTTTACAGCAATTGCTAGTGATAAGGGAGGAGGCCGTATAGTGTTGTATGAGTGGGATTTCAATAGTTCTACTGGCGACATTGATTCAGTTGATTTCAAAGGCGCAGATTTTGCTACTCATGCTTACAATTTTACACCTCTAGATTCTACATATCTTGTTGTTGTAAGAGTCACTGATGACGATGGTCTTGTGGCTAGAGATACATGTACAATAAGTATTGTGGATGACAATTCACAAATAAGTACAGGTAAAGCTTCTTCAGGAAATACTGTAGGTTCATTTTCTCAAAATGAGATAATAGTTGGTATCGGCGGTATATTGTTAGTAATAGTAGCTGTTGGCGCAGTTTTATTTTACATGAATCGAAGGGAAGATTCTTCAGCTTATGAACCACCTCCTAAAGCAGAACCAGTTTCAGGTTCTGAATTTATGGAGTCAGTAGTTCCCGAACCATCCCCAGTCAAAGAGCGTAGAGTTCGAAAGAGAAAGGTTGTTAGGGAGACTATGACCATAGAGTGTCCAGAATGTTCAGCAAGAATGGATATTCCTAAAGTTTCAGGAACTCAAGAAATTAGATGCTCTGAATGTGGCTTGGAAGGAGAAATAGACCTCTAAGAAGGGTGCATACTGCTATTTTATAGGGAATGTTGTATAGGAGATTATAGTAAAGATGAAACGCGTAAAACTCATTAATGACCCTGCCGAGTTAGTGGCACTTTTTAGAGCAGTTGATTCTAAAGAAAGACGTGATGTACTCACTACACTAGCCGAAGGTTGGACGATGATTAGTGATTTGGTATCTAAGCATGGTGAGGGTGCATACGCAGCAATAACCTACTTTGAGAAATTCAAATTAGTTGAATCAAGGTGGGAAGTTAATAATGAGAGTGGGCGTCCAGAGAAAGGTTATCGAACTTTTTACAATGCTTTTCAAATTTCAACATCTTTAACCTTTGATGAAACTCAAGAACTTCTGACAGTGGTATTAATGCCAGAAAAGAAATTCAAAGAATACGAAGCAAAGATAGTAGAATTGATTGGTTCCGAAGGAACGTTTGCTAATGATGTTTCTAGAGATTTAGGCGTCAGTTCCTTAACACTGAAAGGCTTAGTGCGCCGTTCCGTTGAATTTGATTTCAAGGGCCATAATATAGTTCCATTAAAGGAGGAAGATTGATGGATGATTTGGATATTGACGGTTCCTTGCCAGGACAAGAATTAGAGGAAGAAGAATCTACTGAAGAAATCCGTCGTGAAAACGAATCAGAATTAACTAAAACTTCTTCATCCGCAGAAACTTGGACTAATGGAACAAGTGACGAAGATTCTCAAAGAGGTATGCTTTACTTGATTGCAGGAGTAGGTTATGGAGCACTTGTGGTTTATCTTGTTCTTGTAATTCATCAAAAGATGGATATTCCAATACTTAGCCCAAATACTAATATTAGTAATACAAGTGGAGCCCTTTCAACATCAATTTTGATATCCGCTATGGTTTTCATTACAATCTGGGTTTTTATGTCTGGAAAGAATCATTCTTTTTTCACCGACGATCCAGATAAAGCAAAATTTTGGGCCGGAATTATTGGTTTGGTTTCTTTAGTAATAATCGCTACAAGTTGGGATAAATATGAAACGGTAATGACTGTTTCAGCTTTATTGACTTCAATTTCTACTTGGGCTTATTTACGCTCTTCACAAATGAAGTCTTAATGTCGCCACATAGGTAAAACAGAATCATACCCAGCTATTGCAACACCAGTCATTGCTGCAGTATTCTGATCGGTTGTTCGGAGATTATCACTACTCAAATCACTTATGTTACCAACGCCCAGTGATCCAATAGTTTTGGCGAGGTCGCTACCAAATGTTTTTAGTTTTGCACTTTGACATTCGCCATCCAAAAATAGGCCTGAAGCTCCCAATGCAATTATTTTTGCAGCAAATCGACAATCTAATTCTTTACAAGAGGCTAAAATCGTCAGGTTATCTTTGTGAGGTCTAGCAGCAGTAATTGCAGCTTCTATTGGCATTTCACCATTTGTTAATATAACTCCATCTGCACCAGATTTAGTAATAATACTTAGATCGTTTTCCACATCGCCGGCTTTTAACTTAATCATTATAGGTATTCTTTTGGAAGTGCTCTGCCTTATTAATTCTACAGTAAATGCTAAGTCTGTAGGCCTTTTCATATCAAGTCTTCGATTTATTTCAGTAGTACTTAGGTCAATTATAGCCATATTGGCTGAATCAAGATTCGTTGGCGATTTTTCATTTATTCCCCAGATTGAATATGTTGGTGCATTGTTTCCAGTCCACAAAAGTGGTATTGTTAAATTTAGAGGCTCTTCTTTATTATTCCCAATAGATAAAGACATATTGATTTCATCTAAGTTAACGGTTCTTGGCCTTCTACTAAGCTTAGCATGAAGCAATGTAATAGTGTCACTTATTGACTTACCAATTTCTTCAGTAGGCTGTTTTCCTACGGCCTTGAAATTTGTATCTATACTTCTAAAGTTTAGACCATTTGGGTCTACACCATAATCTCTAAGTGTTTTTTGAACAGCTTTCCAATCAGCAGGAGCTATATTTTTAGCAATAATATTTGGATTCTCATCTATTTCTCCGCCAACAAATACTTTTCCTCCCGTTTGCATCTTACTAATATCTCCTAAAACATTTCCGCAGACAATTAAACTTCCACCACTCATACATGTGGCTAAATCTCCACGGACATCTCCAGAAATTATCAAATCGCCTCCTTTCATAGAAGGGCCTACATTGCCATCTACAGATCCTTGTACCACAATCATACCACCTGAAAGGCAATGACCTACTCCATCTTCACAATTTCCATTTATGATAATCTCACCACTATTCATTCCATTTCCAACAAATCGACCCGCATCACCATTTAGAACAATATTAGTTCCATTATTCATTCCTCCAAAATTATCTCCAGCATCTCCATCAAAGGTAAGGGTTTTCTCACGTGGCATATTTACTGCAATACATGGCTGTGAATTGAGGTTCGTCACCTTTGCAGAGTTGTGCGTTTCTAGTCTCTTACGCAATTGTTCGTTAATTACACTAGAGCTCCAAGAGTCATCAGAATCACTCATGACTAATGCCCTCTTGTAACCATATATTCTAATAATTCTTCAAATAATTGGCGAGCTTCACTTTCAGGATAATTAGATAGTGTATTACGTGCACCCTCAAGATATCCATTAGCTTGTTTGTGACATTCTTCTAAAGCCCCACATCGATCCATAATCTCCACGGCTTCAGCTACCTCTTCATCTGTATTTTTTGAGTCTAAAATTTCTATAAGTCTTTCACGATCATTAGCATTCGCTCGATTAAGTGCTTCGATAACTAGTAGAGTTCTTTTTCCTTGTCTTATGTCTGATCCTGAAGGTTTTCCTAATATTTCTTCAGTAGCTGTTGCATCCAAATAATCATCCCAGATTTGAAATCCAAGTCCTACATTGGTTGCCATCATCTCTAATTCTCGAGCTTCTTCCTCAGAAGTACCTCCTATTTTGGCTCCACCATAAGCTGCAGCGCCAAACAAAATAGAAGTTTTGAGGCGAATCATCTCTAAGTATTCTTTAGCATCTACAGTTTCTTCATCTTCAAAATTTATATCCATTTGCTGCCCTTCTGCAATTTTCCGGACGATGTATGCTACATTTTTCACCAAATCTGCTTTAACACGATCATCAATGTCGCAGTCCGTAATCATTTCGAAGGCATATGCAAACAAAGTGTCTCCAGCTAAAATCGCAGTTGAAAGTCCATATATGGTATGACATGCATCCACTCCGTGCCTCAAGTCATCATCATCCATTACATCATCATGTACAAGAGTAAAGTTGTGTATTGCTTCTAAGGCTGCAGCAAAAGGGATTGCTTTCACAGAATCACCACCAACCATCTCACATGTAATCATAGCCATTACAGGTCTCAGTCTCTTACCGCCAGCTAAGGGGATGTGAGCACTTGCTTTGTAGAGTTTTTCAGGCTCTCTGACTTTTAGGTACTCTTCAAGTGCTTTATTGATTGGTTTTGCCTTAATTGCTAGTTTTTCTTTTAGATTCATTCACAATCTCCCATATGATGTAATTTTTTGTCCCCAACCTCTTCCAAGCAATCCAATGACTTCCAAATGTCATTCAAAAAGTTTTCCTTTATTATTCTAAACCAAGGCCCGATCTTAGATTCTCCGTCTTGGAAAATATTTTCTAATTCATCAGGATTAACGTATTTTGTATCCTCTATTTCAATTTGGTTTGGGTTAATCTCAACATCACATTTTATTGCAAAAATATAATCAATCTCATATTCAATCCATTTTTTATCAGCTCTCGCTTTATATCTCATTTTAGTAATATAGTTCAGTTTATCCAAGTCAATTTCTTTTGGATTAATTCCAAGTTCTTGTTCCATTTTTCTTTTAGCAGCTCTTTTAGCACCGTCTACGCCATTAATTTCAGTTTCAGTGTGTAAAGGATGACTACAGCAACTATTAGCCCATATTGATGGAAAGGTTATTTTCTCCCTAGCTCTTTTTTGAATCAGTAATTTTCCTGAACTATTAAACAGAAGAACACTAAAAGCTCTATGCAATTTACCCTCACCTAGATGACAATTAACCTTTGAATCTTTTCCAATTATATTATCTTCTTCATCAACAAGAATACAATTTTCCTCCATCATCTCAATTTGTTCGGAGTCGTACCCTTGAAGTTCAGGTCTTGATGACTTCATTATAATCTGTATTAAGGGTCTGATTAAAAGAGAATAGTGCAGGCTAACCTCTTTATTTTGCCTTTAAATAAGTGATTTATGAGTAAGCTTGATTTTCTTAGTGAGTTAGGTATTGAAGATGTTAATTTAGGTGGTTTTTCTACAGAATGGTTAGGTTCAGGTAATGAATTAGAATCTATTGCGCCTGCAGATGGAAGTAAAATTGCCAGTATTCAACAGTGTGATTCTGGAGATTATGAAAAAATAATGCAAGATGCATCTAATGTTTTCACAAGGTGGAGAATGGAGCCAGCCCCTAAGCGAGGGGAAGTTGTCAGGCTCTTAGCCAACGAATTTAGAAAGTACAAAGTCTCTCTTGGTAAACTAATTTCTTGGGAGATGGGTAAAATTCAGGCAGAAGGTGAAGGTGAAGTCCAGGAAATGATAGATATTGCAGATTATGCAGTAGGTCTAAGTCGTCAATTATACGGCAAAACAATGCATTCAGAGCGTCCAAATCATAGAATGTATGAGCAATGGCACCCTTTAGGAATAGTTGGAATTGTTACCGCTTTCAATTTCCCAGGAGCAGTTTGGGCTTGGAATGCAATGATTGCTGCAGTTTGTGGTGATGTAATGGTTTGGAAGCCGTCTTCTAAAACTCCACTTACAGCAATAGCCATTCAAAAAATAGTTAATCGCGTCTTAGAACCATTGGGCTGGAATGGCGTAATGTCACTTTTAGTTGGATCAAGCAGAGATGTTGGAGAAATGTTAGTACATGACAGAAGAGCACCACTGATTTCTGCAACAGGTTCTTGTAATATGGGTCGTAAGATAGGTGGAGCTGTTTCTAAGAGACTAGGTCGTTCCTTGCTTGAGTTAGGAGGTAACAATGGAATAATTGTAATGCCTGATGCAGATCCAGAATTAGTTCTTAGAGCTGTTGTATTTGGAGCAGTAGGGACTACTGGGCAAAGGTGTACAAGTACGAGACGCTTATTCTTACACAAAGATATTTCAAAAGATATCACTCAACGTTTAGTGGATGCTTATTCTCAAGTAAAAATAGGCAATCCACTTAATCCAGACACCATAATGGGTCCTTTGGTGGATGGTGGTGCCGTAAATGATTACGAAGCAGCACTGAAAATTATTAAAAAGGAAAAGGGTGAAATTTTGTATGGAGGAAACAAGCTGGATAGGCCCGGTTTCTTTGTTGAACCAACTCTAGTTAAGGCCCACAACAAAATGGAAATTACACGTGAAGAAACTTTTGCTCCAATTCTGTATCTTTTTGAATTTGAGAATTTAAATGAAGCTATTTCAATGCACAATTCAGTCGATCAAGGCTTATCCTCCTCAATCTTTACTAGAGATATGCAATCTGTAGAAAATTTCCTTTCACATGCAGGAAGTGATTGCGGAATTGCTAATGTAAATATTGGAACCAGTGGTGCAGAAATTGGTGGCGCATTTGGTGGTGAAAAGGATACAGGCGGTGGGCGAGAGGCAGGCTCAGATTCTTGGAAGATATACATGAGGAGACAGACCAATACACTTAATTGGTCTGATGATTTACCTTTAGCACAGGGAATAGAATTTGGATAACATGAGTGAAGACGAAAGACAGTACATGAAAGTTCCTAAAGAGCATGCAGAGATGATGATGGGGAAATTGGTTGATGCAGGACTAATTGACGAAGATGCAGAAGTCCGCTGGGAGGGAGACTTTGTTTCTTTTCCTCTAATATCTGATTTGTCTAAAGAAGGCTAACTATTATAGCACATAGTTTCGAGTATAAGATTCTGTAATTCTTCCCAATTCTGTGTGTCAATAGTATCATTAGGGTTATTTGGTATAATATCTATAATGTCATCAATAGGTTCTATTCCTGTTTGATCATTAATTTCTTCTTCAGAAATTATTGCTATACCCATTGCCACAACAATTAGATTGTGTTCTGGAGCTTTCCAAACTTCTCCAATATATCTACTCTCAGAGCCCTTAGTTACACTTCTAGTAAAGTCCCCAAATCCAAATTCTTCCGTTTTTGCAGTTCCATTATAAATTGAGTATTGAGTACTATAACCCTGAGTCGTAACCCGACTTCCTTGTTCTATTTGAGTATCTAAATCAATTTCTTGATCGATTGCCATTTCTTTAAATTGTTCGTCCAATACACTTAACATATTTTCTTCTTCAAGATTAAATGGAACTTTTATTGCTACTACAAACAATAATGCAGGATAGCCATCCTGATTTTCCTCTTCATCCATGCCATCATCTGCATAAAGAACAAAGGAGCTTGAGGCTAATCCTAATCCATATTCATCATATTCATTCATTACACTTTTCCAGCCATTACCAGAATCGCCCTGGATGTGTTCTTTTGGAATCATAACTGATGAGGTTTCGTACAATGGTATTAGTGCTAAACAAGGCCATACAATAATTAATGCAATGAATGCAGCCCCTGTTGTTCGTAGGGCCATTCGCCATTTTTCTCTTGGAATTCCTGCTAAGACTTTTCCAGTAAGATAAAGAGGAATACCAATACAGATGCTTTGAAGCAATGGAATCATACTGGCCTGAGTATGTGTAAATAATAATCCTAAGAAAAGGCAGACACAACATAATTGATAACCTAATTTTTTTACATCAATTACAGTGTCAAATACTTTGAAAGACCATTTAGCCTCTATGAATTGGATTTTCATGAAATTAAGAATAGCTATCCAGGCTTGCAAAGTCCATCCATTTTTTGCTTTAACATTTCTGAATTCGTTGGTTTTTCTTTTATCACGATGTAATACGAAAAATCCGAAAGATGTGGCAGCAAAAAGAAACGTCCAAAATCCAGTACCTATACGAAAAGAACCCATGTAATATGAAAAGAATGACAAAATTGCAAAAGTCCATGCCATTTTTAATACTCTAGATTCATTTTCACCAACTAAATCTAATTCCAACCCTGTAATTTCCTCATCAACTGAATCTGCATCCAAGATTTGTTTACCATCACTTCTCTTTAATCCCACAATTGAATTTGCACGTATATTTTCGACTATTTGATCAAGTGTTGTATTATCTTTGCTTATCTTCCATTCCTTTGAATAAATTCCAATAATCAAAGCTTCAATTCTAACAAATTGTCTAGCAACAGATAAAAGTAGAAATAACCCAAAAAACAGAGGATTAGAAACGCTAATCATTGCTAAAGGTATGAAAAGAAGCTGCCACCACCACGAAAACCTAGGAATGAATGTCCTTCCCAGATAGTCTATTTTGTCAGTCTGTATGTCCCATAATTCAGACTGGTTTGCTATGAATATACGTAAATTGGTTACAACAATAGAGAATCCGGATTTCCTATCGACCGTAACATCGTCATATTTTTTGAGAAATTTCTCACTTGGCAGGAATTGTTCTGTTATATCCACTGTTTTAGGTGAACATGCATCTATAATTAACTTTTTCAAAATGATTTTATGAAAGAAGACAAATTAATAGCCCTTATTATTGGACAAATATGGAATTACTTGATTGGATTCGTTTTTTTCTTGGAGCTTCAATGCTTTGTTATGGGTCCTGGACAGATTTAATGACTCGTCGTGTCCCGAATCAAGTTTGGCTTGTTTCAGGGAGTTTGGCTTCTTTACTATTAATTTATGAAATGTCTGCTGAAGAATGGGATTATCATATTTGGGCTCTTATTTTTGCAACAATTGTCTTGTTCTATAATGCATTCGTTGATGAGTATGTTCTTGATGCCAATCAAGTTATGGTTTGGCAGGCTACACAAATTTTGGCAATAGTTTCAGCAATATATTTTTTCATTAAGGTTGATTCCGAAGAAGTCTCTTATGACAACTACAAATTACTCGATGTTTTAGCAATCTCTGTTTTAATGATACTGATGTATGTTTGGTTCTATTTTGGACCCACAATAGGAGGTGCTGATGTAAAAGCAATAATGACTATAGGCTTAGTTGTTCCTTTTACTTTCTCAATACGTGATAATCCAATGATGGCTTTCGATACCCGTGGTTTTCCTTATCCTTTTGTTGTTTTTATGAATTCACTTTTACTTTATTTGGCCATTCCTCTTGCTTTGGCCGTTTATAATTTAATTAAAGGTAATATTGAAAAACCCTATTTCCAGATTTTTTTTGGGACTAAAATGCCTTTGGACAAAGCACGTGAAAGTTTCGTCTGGCCAATGCAACAAATTGTTGGGGAGAAACCAATTTTAGTTACTTTTGTTAAGCAGAAAGTAGATTCAGAATCACAATGGAATAAATTAGAGGAAAAAGGGATTACTGAACCTTGGATATCATTCAAGATACCGTATATAATTCCATTAACATTAGCTTTCTTTGCTACTGCATTTTTTGGAGATTTGTTCTCAACTTATCTTGTAGAACCAATTAATTCATTCTTTGATTAGGTCAATCAATTCGCACAATACAGTGGCTGTAGCTCCCCATATTGTTTTATCCATTAATTTGAAAATTGGTACCTTAACTTGGTTACCTCTTAGATTCCAATCTTCTGAATAGCCATTATCTGCACTAATTAGATCGTCTAATTTCAGTATTATAAGTTCTTCAACTTCATCCTTATTAATTTTCCATTTAGGTTCTTTATTTATTATTCCTACAAATGGAGATATTACATAATTTGAAACTGGAACAGGTAAAGGTGTCATTTCACCTATTATTTCAACATCATTAGGCGTTATTCCAACTTCTTCAAATGCTTCTCTTATAGCTGTAGTTTCAAGGGTTTCATCTTGTTCCATTGCACCTCCTGGAAGGGCAATTTGACCTGGATGGTTTTTTTCATGCATTGGCCTCTTTATTAATGGAAAATACCATTCACCATCCCTTTGGAATAATCCAATTAATACAGCTGCCTTTTTCATTACAGACAATTTTTCTTTAGTTAACCAGTCACTGTATTTCTGGAGGCTTTCACTTTCAATACTTTGTCCTTTTTGGGACTTTACAGCCATTCTTTCCCATGACTTAATTCCAGGTAATTCTCCTGCTAATCTTTTCTGAAGTCTTTCTATCAATGTTTCACTTTGCTGCAAGGTTTTTCAGGATTTTTAGTAACAAATCCCAAAATTTATCGACTGATTCAATTTCTACTCTTTCATCAGGTGAATGAGGTCCCTTAATCGTAGGTCCAAAAGATACCATATCCATTCCCTCCACTTTTTCACCTATAACTCCACATTCTAATCCTGCGTGAATAGCACATATATGAGGCTCTTTACCGAGAATTTCAGTGTAAATCTTTGTAGTAGTTTCTAAGATCGGTGAATTTAAATTTGGAGCCCATCCAGGATATGGCTCGTCTTGTTCAACAACAGCTCCGTATGAAGCTCCCATGATTTTAATTCGTTCCCTTTGTGCTTCCAAAGCTTCAGCAATAGAGGATCTAGTTGAGCAATGTACGGTAATATTTGCTCCTCCCATCTTCACAGAAGCTAAGTTGTTAGATGTTTCCACCAAACCCTCTACATCATGGGAATATTTCAATACGCCATGAGGAAGTGTACGCAATAGCGAAATAATCTGAATTTGACTATCTTTAGTTAATGTCTTATCTGGAGAATCATCAAGTCCTGATAAATTAACTTGTAAATTGGTTTCCATAGAACCGAATTCTTTTGATAAGGCATCACTTCTTTTTGAAACTATAATTTGCGCATCTGCAGCAGATTCAGGGCTAACTAGAATTGTAGCGAAAGCTTCTCTTGGTATTGCATTATGTTTATCGCCTCCTTGAATAGATACCAAGCGACAATCCATTTCATTTTGCACTGCATCCATAATAGATGATAAGAAAACAATTGCATTGCCTCTTTCTTCATGTATATCTACTCCCGAGTGTCCTCCCTTCAATCCTTCTACAGATAATTGAAAAGAAAGAAAATCTGTTGGTGCATCTCTATATTCAATAGGCAAGTTTATGCTTGAATCACCACCACCAGCGCAACCAATGCAAATTTCTCCCCAATCTTCAGTGTCCAGATTTAGCATGGTTCTTCCTTTGATTATGTCTCCGCTCAAAGCAAATGCTCCAGTAAGTCCTGTTTCTTCATCAACAGTGAAAAGACACTCAAGAGGCGGTAATCGACTTTCATTAGGCATTTCTAGTAAAGCCATAGCTGAAGCTACACCGATTCCATTGTCGGCTCCAAGAGTTGTTTCTTTTGCTTTCAACCACCCATCTTCAATGTAAAGGTCCAAGGGATCATTCATGAAATCGTGGTCTGCGTCTCGATTCTTCTCACAGACCATATCCACATGACTTTGAATAATCACAGTAGGTGCATTCTCTCCACCTCCACTTCCAGGCCTTAGTATTACTATATTTCCTGTAGAATCCTCTCTCATCTCTAGATTTCTTTCTTCAGCGAAGTTTCTTAGATATTGCAATATTTTTTCTTCATGCTTGGAAGGCCTTGGGATTTTAGTTAACGTTTCAAAATGTTTCCATACATTTTCTGGTTTTAATCCATCCATAATAGAGCCCATAGTTCATTATGTTAGGGCGCTAAAATAAAATTTAGTTTTTAATTTTATAATTTATATCGATGAAAACATATGGTTCCAAAATAGTATTCTCAAATGTGTCTACCGATTCACCGTTCATGGTCATCTCAATAATATGTTCTTCATCAACATTGTAATCAAGAATTTTATTTCTTGAGAAATCCTCTCCCCATATATCAAAAAGGAACCCTAACTCGGCCGTTGCATTTCTTGTAGTTTCTACATGTATTCTTCCACTGTTGTCATAGGTGTGAATAGGATGTAAGAAGAGAGTATCACCATTTTCATCTTTCTCAAACCCTATATTAGTTGGAATTTCAATCCGTTCGCCATTAATGGTTATGTTCAATTGTAAATGATAATGGTAATCCGATTTTATCCCTTGTAATGCATAATAGCATATCTCACTTTTAAGATAATCATTTCCTATGGGATCTTCCTTCTGGTTTGAATTAGTATTTAGGTAATATACACTACTTAGTATTGAGATAGTTATTAATCCGAGTAATAGTCCCTTAAGGAGGTCTTGTTTATTCGTCTTTACTACCAAAGATAATCATAGCTCCAAGTATTACAGCACCGATGCCAGACACAGCTGCAATTATTAGCAAGAAAGCAGGCCTTTCTTCACCTTCATCATCTTTTTCTTCATTTATTGGTTCTTGGAAGCCAGCTGTAAGATGTGTATCGGGATTGACAGTTACATTTCCATAGACTTTTTCTCCATTAGAAACAATATCGACAAATGCATACGTCCCTACAATGTCATAATAACTCATATTCAAAGCAGTTTCATTAAAAATAACATCAAAATAAGCGTTACAATTTTCATCTACTTTTGTTCCGTTTACATGCTCACAAGAATCAGTCAGGTTTCCGGAATCCCAATCATTTTCTCCATCATAGATTCCATCCGAATCTGAGTCTACTAGAATTCTATGAGTTATATTTTCTCTGTCATCTACGTTAATCCAACGGGCCGTATCATTTACTAGCATTTGCACATTTCCAGGAACAACGCCATTTTCTGAAACAATTATTGTAAAGATTCCTCCAGTATGTGCCGTAGCTACGGGGAAAATAATTTGAAAGCAGAAAAGCAGTCCAATCGCTACACTTAGTACTACTTCTTTCGCCTTCATGTATTTGTATTGCAAATAGCCTATAAATAAAAGGTTATACTAACTAAATTAATGCAGACTAAAGAGATAGCACTGGCAGCTTTGATTGGTATAAGTCTAATCAGTGCACTTACATATTTTTTAGTATCAGATGATGAAACATCCACAGATAATGACACAATAGTACTTGAGGATCCACTTCTACAAGATGAGGGTCATGATCATATGGACGCATCAATGCACAATATGAGTAGTGGCAATATTGAGCAAATATCATATAATCCACTAACAAATGGAGGTAATGCAGAAGTTACAGTTGCAGATTCTCCAGATGGTAGAACATATGCTTATCAGGCAGGCTGGTCCGAATTTCATATAACTGATGTTACCGATCCTTACAACACAACAGTAATGGGAAAATATACTGATCCTAATACCCAACTTTTAGATATTAAATATCTTGAATTTAGTGGTAGAGAATACGTAATTTTACAAAACCAATTGGTCGATCCTGGCTATGCAGATCCGCAAGTTGGTGAGTGGGGCGATCCAACACAAGTCAGTGTAGTCTTAGTTGATGTTACAGATAAAACAAATCCAGTTTGGGTTGATAGCTGGTATGATTCAGATCATCCTAGTGGACCACATAATTTGTACACACATATGATAGATGGTGAATGGTATATTTTCGTTGCAAATCCAGACTATGAAGGTTGTGATATTGCTGTTGGAGAAGCATGCGGAGGAGTTACTATAGCTCATTTGAATCTTCAAGGTTCAGTAGCTAGAACTTTGGAAGGAGTACCTGGTGCAGGATATGGCCATACAGTAATCAAAGTTGGAGAATATGAAGTTGCTTGGGAAACAACAAGAGGTGGATGGATTTACATTCATGATATGACAGTACAAACTTGGCCAGGTAATGATCCGCAAGATCCTCGTTATGGAAGGACATATGTGTATGGAGCGTATTGGGAGGCTGGCGTAAGAATTGGTGATGTAACGGACGTCCCTCACCCAATCAACAGCCCTGAAAATTATTTGTTTTATGGTTTAGGATGTAAAAGTACAATTGGGTCACCAGTGACTTGTCTGTGGCGTGCTCCTGAAGTAGGATATTGGATGGATTTTGCAGATTTTGATGGTGATGGACAACCAGATAGTGGTTCGACAGGTAATGAAAATGGCGGTCGTTCCTCCTACATACATTATACGGAGCCTTATCCTGAAATGGTTGATATCTCACATATACGTCCTGAATTAGAAGGTGAGCGTCATTTAATCACAGCAGCAGTGGAGGTTCTGTCAACTACAGTAGGTACAGGAATGATTTATGTTATTGATAATACAGATTATGAAGTAGTAAATGGAAATTTACGTTTCCTCCCTAAATTAGTAGGAGATTGGGAAATTCCTACATCTGGACTGCATTGTTTTGGTTCTTCATGTGAAGCTCATGCGAATGGTGATGAGTGGTTACTCTTTAGTCCACATAATTTAGATTCAGGTCACTTTATTACTGATGAAGAAAAGCCAGATCGAAGTTATGGTGGAGGATGGGATGGAAGATTATACATTTCACATTACCATGCAGGATTATGGATTGTTGATGTTGAAACAATAATTGCAACAGGAAATTCTGAGGATAGAAATGCTTCTCATTTATCATCAACAGTAGCTTATATTTTACCTCAAAATAATGCCTATGGTGAACCTTTAGATTCTAATTTCTACGATTTTGGTTGGATTCCTTTCTTATGGGCTGCAGAATATCATGATGGCTATACCTATCTTTCTTGTATAACTTCAGGTTTGTATATCGCTCAGTTAGACATAGATATGCCCTATATGGAAGAAGGTTCTTCTACTGACGATTAATAGGCCATTCAATTGGTATGTGTATTTCATTTCTCCTCGCAAATGGGAGAGTTGTCATTGGATTATCATAGACTGCTAATTTAGGGATTCCAGTTTGTTTTAATCCTTCAGTTTTAATCAACTTTTGAAGTTTTTGTATTAGTTTTTCAGCCCGCTTCTTTCCAGAAAACCAAGAAAATTTTAATGCAGCTATAAATTCGCCTTCAATTTTCAGTAATTTCACTCTATCGTTGTTTGGTTTAGGTAATTTTTCAATATTAAATTTAGAAGGCATTGTAAAAGCCATTAGAGTTTCATCATTCTTATTCCAAGTGTGAACTGGAGCAGTCATTGATATGTTTTGAGATTTACGGTTATTTCCAAAAATATAACTTGCAATTTCTCTGAAATGAGTACTGGAACTTACTTCTTTAGTTAACGCTGAAGCAACTTGTGCTTGTATTGTATCAGCATACTTGCGGATTTCAAAACCCTCATATTCTCGTATAACCTTGAATTTAGGTTCTTCTAAATCTTCGGTCATTTAGATAACTAAAGTCTCGACACTGATATGATTTGTTGAGGCTTGTTCGGTCTGTCCATATGGCCTGTTTTACAATTTTCAATTTTTTGAACGGTTTGCATACCATTAGTCACTTCACCAAATATTGCGTGAGCCCCATCAAGCCAAGGAGTAGGTACAGTGGTTAAGAAAAATTGGGAACCGCCAGTATTTGGTCCAGCATTTGCCATAGAAAGTAGACCTGGTCTATCGTGTTTCAATTCAGGATGAAATTCGCAATTAATTTGGTATCCTGGACCTCCAGTTCCAGCTTTTGGGTTATTTGGATCTTTTGAATTAGGACACCCTCCTTGTAGCATAAAATCCTTGATAACTCTGTGGAAATGCAATCCATTGTAAAATCTTTTATCGACTAATTTCAAAAAATTTTCGACGGTCTTAGGAGCTTTATCATCAAATAGCTCTATAGTTATATCTCCAGCACTTGTTCTCATCATGACAGTAGTCATACAATATGATTAAGAGAGGTGTCAAAAAGCTTTGACCCTATCTTTTAACAATACCTCTTTTTGAGAATATTGTGGAAGACCCCGTAAATACATCAGAATTCTGGGAAGCTTGTTACGAAACAGAAATGGATAATTGGGATTTAGGTGGCCCTACTCCATTCTTCGAAAGGCTAGCTTCTGAGATTCCTAAAGGAAAAATTTGTGTAATTGGTTGTGGTCGAGGTTATGATGCTGTTACATTTGCCAAAGCAGGTTTCGATGTCACAGCAGTTGATTTTACAGAGACTGCCGTCTTAGAGGCCAGAGAAAATGCAAGAAATGCTGCAGTCTCAATGAAGGTCTTACGTGAAGATATATTTGATTTACCTGAAGAATTACATGGTAAATTTGATTATGTTATGGAGTATACTTGTTTTTGTGCCATTAGTCCAGATAGGCGCTTTGAATATGATAGAGTTGTTTGGCAATTGTTAAAGCCAGAAGGAGAACTTTTGGGTTTATTTTTTCCATTAGATAAGGAAGTTGAGGAGGGAGGCCCTCCTTGGGGTGTAGATATTATGGATCTCCACAAATTATTCAGCCTACATTGGGTTTTAGAAGAAGAAGAGATGCCTAGAGAGTCTATAGAACCTCGTGCGAACCGTGAAATTTTTATGCGCTGGAAAAAGAAATGAAAGATTTACCACGACTTAACGATTCTAATTTTGACAATTTGAAAATTAAGGAACATAAAGGTAAATCAGTTATTTTCTTTTCAGCAGATTGGTGTCCTTATTGTGTATCTTTTTTTAATAATTGGAAAGATTATGGAAATATTGAATCTACTTTTATTGCAGATATTACAGATGTTGATTCGAAATTATGGGATTCCTTTGATATAAATGTTGTACCTACTATGGCTGTTTTTAGGAATGGGGCGTTAGTGAAAAGATGGAACGGTATTCTTGGACAAGGCCTAACTATTAATCAAATAGAAGAAGCGAATTCATTTTTTTCTAACCTTTAAATTAAATATCGCTGTTAAAGCGACAATTGCCGTTGTTAGAGCAAAACTATTGTAATTCAATTCTTTAATTTGATCAATTATTGTTTCATCATCAGTTTCATTTGTGGTTCTATTATTAGGAATTTCTATAGGTAAATCTACCTCTAAGGTATTAATAATCCAAAAATCATCGGCGACATTTCCATCACTATTTCTAATAAATTTGTAATTTATGCTTGTTGGGGTCGCTTCAAAAATAGTATATCCATATGCAACTTCTCTATATGCACTCCAGGCAGGTTTTGGCTCAACTAATCCATCATATGCCGACCTTCCAGACATTCCTGCAACTATGTGAATTGTCGCACCAGGCTTGTAATAAGGGTCTGTCATGGTCCCACTATTATTTGAGTATACATTCTCTTCGAAAACAGGATATGTTCTTTCGTAATGATGGTCATGACCCCATACTGCTAAATCAACTTGAAAATCATAAAGTAAAATTTCCATTGCTTCTCTAAATTCTATATCACTACCATGCCCATCTCCGTCACCATTTGAACTGTACATTGGGCGATGTGCAAATATCACAATCCAAGGTACATTTTCCCTATTTTCATTTGCCTCTTCAAGATCATTCAGTAGCCAACTATATTGACTACTTCCAGGTTCATAATCATGTTCTGCAGAAATTGAAATGAAGTGTATGAATTCAAAATCGAAACTGTACCAAAAACTATTAGGGCCAGGATTAAAGAATCTGCTTTCATAAGCGTCAAAACCATAGGGCTCAGCATCTTCTTCGTGGTTTCCAGGGGCATACATATGAGGTGTTCTTGATGCTACATTTTCAATTTGATTTTGATATTCATCCCAAACACTCTGATCTCCAATTCCATTCCCAGATCCAGCACCGTTAGCATAGGATAGGTCTCCGGCATGTATTACTAAATCCATGTCTTCATTTTCCATATTGTTTGTTGTTTCTTGGGCATTACTTGACGTTCCATGGTCGGCAATGGCTCCAACAACAATTCTTTCAGGATTTTCTTCTAATGTAACAAATGAAAAAATATCACTCCATTCTCCGTCGCCCCCAACACGATAATAATATGTCATATTTGGTTCTAGTTCAGTTAAAATTACTGTGTGTGTACAGGTATTCCATAGGTACATATCACTGCTTCCACTTTTTGTAAAATTTAAATTATCACTATCAAAACCATATTCAACATTATTTGATGAGGGACAGAAGTTCCATGTGTCTTCTATAGTGCCCCATTGAATCACCATCTCGCCTTTATTTCCATTAGCTGCTAAATGTATTTGTTCAGGCTCAGCAGCCTCTACATCTTCAGAAACAACAAGGGCTATGGAAACCAAAAATGCAATTCTAATGATATTCCTCATCACTGTACCTACTGGCCGCAGACATATTACAGTTATAATAATTTTAGATTATTACTCTCATTTCTTCTTTCACATTATTTAGAACTAGAGATGTACTAGTTCGTTCTATATTTTTTTGTGATAATGTGGTTTTTATGAATTCATCCATTTCTTCTCGATCTTTGAAACGTGCTAAGACTAAGGAGTCCCATTCGCCAGTTATATCATATACAATGTAAACTCTAGGGTGCTTAGCAATAGATGCTTGAACATCCATTATTTTCCCTTTTGTTATCCTTAAGTGAATTGTTGCAGATAGTGTGAATCCTACTTTCTCAGGATCAATATTTGCAGAGTATCCTTTGATAATTTTATTCTTTTCAAGCACTTTTAGATGGTTGCTCACAGTACCTAGCGCAAGCCCGGTTACTTCTGCAAGTTCTCTTTGAGATGCTTTCCCATTTTTGCTCAAATGTTTCAAAAGTTCAGAATCTTTGTAATTCAGCGCCATAAAATGAACATTTGTTCATCCTATATATAAATATCTATGTTTCAATTCAATTATTATTGTTTTTTTAGATGAATAAACTAATTTTAGCGTTTTTTTTATATACTATGTTTCAATATAACATTGATTATTATGGGTAAAATCTCAAAATTAGAATATATTTGGTTAGATGGCTTTGAGCCAACACAGAGTCTTAGAAGTAAGACTTTAATTCGAAAAAAGTTTTCAGGCAAATTGAAAGACTGCCCTGATTGGTCATTTGATGGTAGTTCAACTCGCCAGGCAGAAGGAAATGATTCAGATTGTATACTAAAACCAGTAGCAATATTTCCAGATCCTGATAGGAGAGATGCATATTTGGTGATGAATGAAGTTTACAATGCAGATGGCACTCCTCATGATACAAATGCTAGAGCTACCATAGATGATGATGATAATGATTTTTGGTTTGGATTTGAACAAGAGTATTTTTTGTGGGATCCAGAGACAAACCTTCCTTTAGGATTTCCAAGGGACCAGACACCACAAGGTCAGTTTTACTGTTCAGTTGGTGCTAAGAATACTTTCGGTAGAGAAATAATTGAGGACCATCTTGACCAATGCCTGGATGCCGGACTTAATGTTGAAGGTATCAATGCTGAAGTAGCAGTAGGTCAATGGGAATATCAGATATTCTCAAAGGGAGCTAAAAATGCAGGGGATGAAATTTGGGTTTCACGTTATTTAGCTGAGAGAAATGCAGAGAAATATGGGCTTGCTATAGAATGGCACCCTAAACCTCTCGGAGCTACAGACTGGAATGGTTCTGGAATGCATGCTAATTTCTCAGATAGTACTCTAAGAAAATGTGGTGATGAGAAAGTTTTCAACAAGGTTTGTGAAGCCTTTGGAAAGAATATTAAGAAACACATGGATGTATATGGTGCACACAATGAGCAGAGGTTAACAGGTCTACATGAAACACAATCTATTCATGAATTCTCATACGGAGTCTCAGATAGAGGTGCCTCTATCAGAATTCCAGTAGGGACAGTAGAGGATGGTTGGAAAGGTCGCTTAGAAGATCGTAGGCCTTCATCTAATGGAGACCCATACAAAATTGCATCAGTGATAATTACTACAACTAAATCTGCGTACAAATAAAGTGGTGGCCCCGCCCGGATTTGAACCGGGGTCTATGGCTCCCAAAGCCACAAGGATGCCAAACTACCCCACAGGGCCACGATTATTTCACAGGAGGGGGTGATTTAAGGCCTGTTTAGCAATTCAAAGTGTGGCCTTATCTTAGTGTCACCAATACCTTCAACATAATAGGGTCGATCCTTCACTCTTGAAAATCCGGTCTTCTCCATTAGTCTGAAAACGGCTTCATTTTCTTTTCGTGTTGCAGCCCACACTTTTCCAACCTGAAGTTCTTCAAATCCGAATTTTGCAATTCTTTCTATTGTTTCTGTGGCAAATCCCTGATTCCAATAACTACGACCAATCCAACATCCAATTTCACCTTTGATAGATATGTTAGTTCCACCAATTAGACAGTTTTCATCTCTTTTGATAATTGCATATACGTGTTCGTTCACTGGTTTGTTATTAATCCACCAATCTGCATGTTTTTCTAGATATGGAAAAGGGATTCTCTCAGTCCATTTACTAACTTCTTTATCGTTTAATAAATCTATCAATGGTTCTTTGTCACTCTTCATATAATGTCGAAGAGTAAGTCTTTCACTTTGAAGTTCCATCAGTCTTTGTCTTCAGGTTCGGTTTCCTTTTCTTCTTTTGGCCTACTGTAAACACTGTTAGTGTCCACAATGTCTACTTCAGCTACTACAGGTTCGGCTTCTACAGGTTCAGCTACTACAGGTTCGGCTTCTACAGCTTCATCGTTATCTATACTATTATTCTTTACTATTTCAACAAATGTAGATAGTAAAGTTTTGTAAGTCTCATCTTCAAATTTAATCATTAAGCGATAATTTTCACCTTTAGGAGTACTTTCTTTCACTTCACCTATTCCAAAAATTTCGTGTTTAACTTTAGTTCCAGGTTCATATTCTCCATGATCAACTTCTACTGTATCAGCCACAACAGCAGTAATTTCTTCCTTTTTTGTTTCTTCAGGTTTTTTGAATGATTCTTCATCAATCTCTTTTGTCTTATTTTGCTTTCCTTTAGAGGTCAAAAAGGTCCCAAGTATTCTTCTTTTTCCTTCTTCAAAATTAACTTCTACAGACCAATGTTTTCCAGCTTTATTCAAATCAAGTATTTCTCCATCTCCATAAACACCATGCGAGACCATTTCTCCTATTGAAAATGGTTCTTCAGTACCTGTTTCTTCAGCCTCAGCTTCAACATTCTTTGCGACTTCGATTGTTTCTTTGACTTCTTCTTCAGCCTTTTCTTCTTTGACTATAGCTTCTTCTAATTTCTCACTAGCTTCTTCTTCTACTTGAATAGCTTTTTCTAATCCCTCAGCAGCCACTTCTTCTTTGGTAGATGTTGTTTCCACCACTTCAGCTGCAGATTCTTCAACTGTGACAGCTTCAACTAAAGCTTCTTCTGCTTCTTCTTGTTTTTCAACGACTTCTTTTAGTTCAGTTACAGCTTCTTCAATTTCACTTTCATCAGCCTCTTTCTCAACTAATTCAGTAATCTGTTCGGTTGCTTCTATCACAGCCTCGGTAGCCACATTTTCCGCCTCAATAGCCTCGACAACTGCTTCAGCTGCTGTATCTTCTTCTTTTACAGCTTCAGCATAAGCTTCAACAGCCTCTGCTTCTTTATCAACAGCCTCAACAACAGCTTCAGCAGCCATTTCTTCTTCTTGGGAAGCAATTTCTACATTTTCTTTTGCTATATTTTCAGCATCTACAGCATCTTGTACAGTTTCCAATGCTACTTCTTCAGTATCTTCAACAGCCACAGGTTCTGCAACAGCAGCTTCAGCTACTTCTTCAGTAGCTACATCCTCGGTAATCTCTTCAGCAGTTTCCGTTACTGGTTCTATTGACAAGTCCCAATCATTACTTGCTTCTACAATATCAATTTCAGCTACAGGTGCGGCCATTTCTACAGCAGGTGCAGTTTCTACTATTTCGAATTCATCTTCAACTTCAACAACAGAAGGCAACGATCTTACTTCTTCTTCGAAATCAATTTCCTCCAATGGGGCTTCTTCAAGAGCCTGAGCCCAAACTGAACAAATTCTTGCTACAGGTTCATTTATTCTCAAACAAGTAACACAAATATTTGCATTTTCTGGCTGCCAGATACAAGGCTGATTTGGCAAGTTATCTAAGAATTCGCGTATAGATCCGTAACTTTGTGGTTGTCCCGTTGCCATTTTACTCCTTACTTTTTAGCTACACCAGATTTGGAATGCTTCCATTACCTTGGAGTTAGTATAGTTTTCCACGAGTATAAAATATTAGCATTGAATATTTGTATTACCTAATCTAGTAGATAATTATATCATTTCCTCTATAATTTTTAAAAGATTAGTTTCTCTTTTCTCCCAGACAAATTTGTCCCTAGAAAAATCAGCTCCTCTTTTACCCATTTTTTCTAAATCACTATTCCCAAGTAAAGTTATCATTCCTTCAGCTACTTCTGAAATATTAGTTGCATTAACAGCATTACCGCATTCGGCTTTTTGAATTAGTTTTTCAACCAAATATCCATTTGAAGTTAGAACTGGAACTCCCATTAACAAATATTCAAAAATCTTTGTTGCTATTGCTCTATCATAACGGGCTTGGTCTTGTAAAAGGCATAAGCCAAGAGTTGCTCTTGAGAAGATAGGTGCTAAATCTCTATAATTAACCCATCCAACCCATTCTATATCGAGATCATTTTTCTTATCATAATTCTTTGCCCAATTCTCTAATTCTTTGTCATAAAAACCTCCAACGAGGGTAAGCTTCACTTCAATTTCAGATTTAACAATTTTAAGTGCTTTAAGCATGACCTTGAGTCCTCTTTCCTCTGTTAAGCCACCTACATAGAGTAAATTTGGTATTTTTTTATCAGGTATTCTTTCAGCCACGGGAAAATCAGCGAGAGTAGGATAATTTGGTATCACTGTTGTATTGTTCAAAGAGACAAGTTGTCTTCCAAGTAAGTTATCAACTGTTACAATATGATTTACGCGTGGTGCAGCAATTCTGATTGCAATATCAGTTAGGACTGCTGCAAGGTTACCTTGCAATTCTTTTTTCATAGGGACTAAGTATTCATGGCAATCCCAGATTATCGGTTTCCTAGTTGCCCATCTCAAGAAAAAACTATAGATTAATGGATCTAATTCATGACAATAGTATAAATCATAATTATTTTCTAACGCTTTTTTAATCAATCTGTATGCTGTAGAACCAGGCACTCCCTCTTTTGTCAAACAATGTACTTTGATGCCTTCAATCTCTTTAGTTTTAGTAGTATTATGTGGCGTGATAATTTCTACATTATGGCCTGCTTTTTTGAGTGTTAAAACTTCTTTATAGACGCGTTGGTCAAAGGGTTGAAAGAATTCGCGATCGCATATTACTGCAATATTTGCCACAATGCACCTATAGGAACAGTTCTAAAACCCTGTTCATCAATGAGTTTTTGTGAAAGTTTTGATGGTAGCCCCCTCTGTGAGGGTCCCCGACACATTAGGCCAGACACTTCATCAATTAGCTCTAGCTAATGGTTTAGCAGAGTCAGGAATTGAGGTAACTCTATTATGTAGATACAATGCAGATGCTTCAAAAGGCACAAAATTCCATCCTAATCTGAAGTTTGTTTCCATAGTTAATCCCGGAATTCCATTTGAAAGGATAATTTTCACTAGACACGCATACCAGAAAGTCTTGGAAGAATTAAAATCTGAAAGTTTTGATATTGTACATGACAGAGGATATATTTTTGCAGGTTCAGGAGTGCAAGCAGCCTCAGAAATGGGTGTAAAATCAGTCTTGCAGGTAGATGATAATTGGATGCGCTCTGAGTTATCAGCAACTAGAATTGCTAGATTGTGGCCTTACCATGAGAAAGCTATTCGATCTTGCCGTAGACAGATAGAACTTGCCGATGGAGGTTTTACTGTAAGTTCTATACTCAGGGATCAAATTTCTGTTTGGAATAAAAAAGCAAAGCAGTTTTCAGTTATTCAGAATGGATATGAAGATGATAGATTCAATATGAGTGCTGAACCTTTGGGAATCAAAAAAAGGTTAGGTTTGAATGGAAAAATTGCGGTCTTTGTGGGTGCATTAGGGCCTTGGCATGGTATTGATGAATTAGTACAGATAGCTAAGAAAAACCCTTCAATAAATGTTGTTGTTGCAGGAGGCGGTTATGGCGAAAATATACCTGTTGTAGATAATTTGTATCACATAGGTCGCCTTACTCGTGATGAAGTTCCTCAACTATTAATTGAGGCAGATATTGGTTTGGCACCTTATCCGAACGTTGATTATGGTTTTTCACCACTTAAAATTTATGAATATATGGGGTGCAAGCTTCCAGTTGTAGCTACACTTTTACCTTCAGTAGAAGAAGCTACACAAGGCCATGCTTTGTTAGTAAGACCTGGCCAAATGCCCGATGCCATCTCTAGAATTATTGACAATAACAAACTGTTGAATGAATTAGCAGATTCAGCATTTACTTATGCTTCGAAGGAAAGAACTTGGTCTGTAACTATCGAAAAGACTATTTCACTTTATGAGGAAATACTGTGAGTTTTGCTCCAGGGCATGTCAGCCTAACCTTTGCAATATGGCCAGATAAAGATTTATTGAAAATGGGTTCTACAGGTATTGGTATTGTCTTACCACAAGGAGTGCATTGTGCAATTGTTAAGGAACAATCAGAAGTAAAACAAAATAGAGTTATAAGAGAGAATAAAGAGGTTGATGATGCAGTAACTCTAAGAGCTATAGATTTACTTGGTTTTAAAGACAAAAGTTTGACAATTTATCTAAGGCATGATTTACCCTTAGGTTCTGGTTTTGGTATATCAGGAGCTTCAGCTTTAGCAGCTTGTTTGGAATTGGAAAAGGATATTGATTTGTGTGTTAAAGCAGCTCATCAAGCTGAAGTGGAATTTAGAACAGGATTAGGTGATGTGGTCGCTATAGCTGAATCAATTAGACAGACCATGTTTCCAGCCATAGTAATTCGCAATACTCCTGGATATGAGGGCAAAGTAGATTGTGTTCAAATAAAAGAAAAATTTGCAATTTGTGTATCAGGTCTGGGGAGAGATACTTCCGAGATTATATCTGATGAAAAATGGGTTGAATTGATTAATTCAGCAGCTCTAGGGATACATTTCAACAATGTAAACTTAAGATCGGCAATTAAAGTTGGCCGTTTATTTACTGAGAAATCAGGATTAATTAATGACAACATATCTGAGATAATTGATAGAATGCCACTTGGAACAGTTTCTTCTGTTGCACACTTAGGTACATCTATTATTGCAACATCAGAAGACATAGATGCATTGTCTAGTTCCTTGGAAAAATTTGGAGAGGTCAGAAAATACTAGGCAGTTGGATTTCCAACTTTTTTGGTGAGACCAGAACCAGGTAAAAATTTTGTAAGATTTTTCAACAATCCTTCTTTTTTGGGTCCAGCAATTAGTATATTATCTAATACATCTTTTAGGGTTGCTACAGGAATAACTTTCACCATGTCAGTATATTTTGAATCTAAGAGAACATCTTGCATATTCATTGCAGGTATCAATACTTTAGTGACTCCAGATTCAGCAGCAGCTTCTATTTTTGCAGTTACGCCACCTACTGGAAGAACCTGTCCCCTAACACTTAATGATCCTGTAAGAGCAACGGTTTGATCGACTTCAGCATTCTCAAGTGCAGAAATTACGGCAGTTGCAATAGACACAGATGCAGAATCTCCTTCAACGCCCTCATAAGCTCCTACAAACTGAACATGAATATCATACTTGGAAATGTCTTCACCAGTGTATTTTTTTATTAAAGCAGAGACGTTTTCAACAGCTTCCTTTGCTATCTCCCCAAGTTTTCCAGTAGCCACTACTTTACCTCTATCTCTTGATTGTGCAGGCGTAACTTCAGCAACAATAGGCATCATTATTCCAGCCATTTCAGACATTCCCGAATTTGCACCCATCACAGCTAAACCATTTACCATTCCTATTTCAGACCCCTCAATTGAATAAGTCTTGTAGTCCTTTCTACGCTCGACATATCTATCCGCAATTTGCTGCTCCAATGGTTTTGCAATTGTTTTTGCTTTGACAACATGTTCAGCCGTAACAGTATCTTCTCCAACTTCTCTTGCAATATCTCCTGCCACTCTAACTAGGCCGCCTAGTTCTCTTAATCTAAGACTCAAGTGCATTTGCCTTCCAGCTCTTCGCTGAGCTTCATGCAGGATTTCACCAATAGCCTCTTTGGAAAAATGACCTATTTTTTCATCTTTAGATACTTCTTGGGCAATGAATCTTACCAATTTTTCTCTATTCTCATTTGAGTCAGGTATTGTGGAATTCATATAAACTTCGTAACCGTACCCGCGGATTCTACTCCTTAAGGCAGGATGCATTCCTTGTATTGCATCAAGATTTCCAGCCGCTACAAGTACAAAATCACAAGGCACAGGTTCCGTTTTTGTCATTGCCCCAGCAGATCTTTCAGATTGACCTGAAATAGAAAATTCACCTTCTTGAATTGCAGTTAATAGAGATTGTTGAGATTCAATTCTTAGTAAATTAATTTCATCAATGTACAGTACACCTCTGTGAGCCTTGTGAATTGCTCCCGCTTCTACACGATCATGAGCAGGAGTTTCAAGCCCTCCTGATTGGAAAGGATCATGCCTTACGTCACCCAATAGTGCCCCTGCGTGTGTGCCAGTTGCATCTACAAATGGTGCAGTCATGTCTTTATCATGGAGTACAAGTCCTTTGGGAATATTTGCATTTTCGTTTCTCTGAGTAGCATATCTCATAGCCATAAAAACAAAGGCAGCCGCGATTAGAGAGTAGAAAATCATCATTGGATTAAATCCAGTGCTAATGAAGAAAATAATTCCAATTCCAATAATGGCAAATATCAATAGCATCTGAGATTTTGCTTTCTTCTCTTTCTCAATCATTGCTTGAGCTTTTTGGACTTGAACAATTTCTTTTCCTTTACTAGCTGGCACAACACGTATTCGAGGTTCATTATTGTCCTCATGATTATTGTAAACCAAAACATCTTGTAGTTCTTCTTTAGGTAGAAGCTCAGATATTGAACGAGCTAACATTGATTTTCCAGTACCAGGATCTCCAATTAGCATAACGTGTCTTCGTTGTTCAGCTGCTTTTCTTACAATTTCCACACCCTTCTCTTGACCAATTACTTGATCAACGAGCATTTTTGGGACGGCAATATCCTCTGTAGATTCTATATCTAAATTTTTCACCCATTTTCGTGGGTCTTCTAATTTTGTGGTCTTCTTTGCCATTAGTAAGGAACAGACCTTATTGGCTACAGATATATAAGTTTCGAAAGCTTAAACTTCAATATCAGGTATGTTTTCTTCGGGCTCTTCTAAATTAGAAACCTCATTCAATATGAATTTAGTTCCATAGTGTAATATTCCACTTTCACTATCTTCACCCAACTTCCTAAAAACAGATTTAACTTTCATCCCTGGCCTAACAATTTCAGGATCACAGTCTACAATTTGCGTTGTTATTTGTGGCCCCTCATCCAATTTTATTATTGCTATACAATATGGTCCAAACATCTCATAACCTGTCTGTGCCTGATGGACAACTGTAGAACTAACGATTTCTCCAGTTCCTTTGAACTGGTAGTCCTCCATGCTGCCTATTGATTCTCTTCCTGCCTCTGGGTTAAAACTTCTTCTTGGGTAATGGTAAGTTTTTGTTATTTTACAATATGAACCAATCAAATTGTATCTAGTATCTAACTCTCTCCAGAATCTAGGTACAGACATTATTCACCCTCCAAAATATGAACAACTGCAGTTGCAGCAGTTCCTCCATGGTTCTCTACCATTCCAATTTTTGCATTTTTAACTTGCCTATCTCCGGCTTCACCCCTAAGCTGTTGCACAATCTCTACGACTTGGGCAATTCCTGTTGCACCAGGTGCATGACCTCTTGCTTTTAGACCTCCACTCGTATTAATTGGAATTTTACCACCAAGTTTAGTTTCGCCTTTCAATATACTTTGAGCGGCTTTTCCTCTCTTGAATATACCTATTTCTTCCAATGCAATAATCTCAGAGATTGTAAAATTATCGTGTATTTCTATTAAGTCTAAGTCACTAGCTTTTTTACCACAACTTTTGAACGCTCTCTTAGCAGCCATTCTTATTGCTGGCATTTGATTTAGGTGCTTACGATGATGCAAACTTAAAGTATCAGAAGCTTGACCAGATCCTATGATTTTAATCGATTTTTTCTTGTATTTCTTTGCTTTTTCTGTAGCACAGAGAACAATTGCCGCAGCCCCGTCACTGTTTGGAGCACAGTCAAGCATTCTTAGTGGACTTGAGACCATTCCCGAGTTTGACACCGCTTCAGCGCTTATTGCAAACGGAAACTGAGCCATTGGATTCATTGAGGCGTGAAAATGATTCTTTTCAGATACTGCTGACAGTTCTTCTCTTGTTGTTCCATATTCAGCCATATGACTTTGGGTCATCATTGCATGTAAAGATGCAAATGTTGCTCCAGCTTTTGATTCCCATTGTTCATCAGATCCCATACTAACAGTATATGATGATTCAGAGTCACTTACATCAGTCATTTTTTCAGCACCACCAACAACTGCAATATCTATGAATCCTCCTGCAATAGCCATGTATGCCTGGCGAACTGCTAAACCACCTGATGCAGATGCAGCCTCGACTCTTGTGGCAGGTATATTTTGACTGGCTAATCCACAATAATCTGCCATCAAAGCACTGACATGTTCTTGTTGAAGAGTTGATCCTGCAGCCATGTTTCCTATGTACAATGCATCAATATCCTTACTTGTAATTCCTGCATCACTGATTGCAGCAAGGCCAGTTTCAAGGCCTAATTGGCGAAGAGATTTATCCCATAATTCGCCAAATTTGGTTATTCCTATTCCAATTATACTTACTTCTCTCATTTTGAAGCCCCCATGTTGAGTTTGCCTCTATATTTAGCATATGTTGCATAATTTACAATTTTCATTCTGGAGATTAATTCTTCTACTGTTTCACTTCTATCCATTTTAGCTATTTCATCTGTAACAGTTATATCGAAAGCATCACTTCCAGCTCCAGATCCATAAGCTACTGCTAATATTCTATCACCTGGTTTTGCTATATCTAATATTGCTGCAAGTCCCAAGAAAACAGCCCCAGAATATGTATTCCCAATTCTAGGAGTTAACAATCCTGTTTCAAATTGTTCCTTTGTAAATCCTAAGGTCTTTGCAGCCCTGATTGGAAATTTTCCGTTTGGTTGGTGTGTTACAACATAATCATAATCTTTTGCTTCAGTACCTGCTTTTTGCATCATCATCATTCCACAGCTTACTACATGCTTGAAAAATGCAGGTTTACCAGTAAACCTTCCTCCATGTCTGGGATATTTTTGACCTTCTCTTCTCCAGAAATCAGGAGTGTCAGTAGTATAGGAAGTAGTATGATTAATTTTTGCGATTACATTTTTAGTACCGATAACCAGTGCACCACCTCCTGCCGAGGCACTATATTCTAGTGCATCACCAGGTGCACCTTGTGAGGTGTCAACACCGATTGCAATTCCATTATCTATTTGTTTATCTCCAACCATTCCTAAGCAAGTTTGAATTGCTGCAGTACCTGCTTTACATGCAAATTCAAAATCTGCAGCAGTCAGATTAGGCGTTGCTCCAATTGCTTCTGCTACAATTGTTGAAGTTGGTTTTACTGCATAAGGATGAGACTCAGAACCTGTGTAAATAGCACCAATTAAATCACCATTCAAATTGGCTCTTTTCATTGCTTGTCTTGTAGCTTCTACTGCAATGGTTATTACATCTTCATCAGGGCCAGGTACTGATTTTGAGTAGACATTAAGATTTTTAGCCCAAGCACTACCATCAGCACCCCATACAGATGCTATTTCTCCAGTTTCTATTTTGTGACTGGGTACATATGCACCGTAGCTTACGATTCCGTTCATATTTTTCTCCTATTTTAGATACCTCAATTTTTCAATTATTGTTTTTTCATCAAGTTTGGTTTTAACTAGAACAACTCTTTCCATATCAGCTAATTTAGGTGCTAGCTGGTCGACAGATTTTGGTTTTATGTATACTACCATTCTTGGTTTCACAGGATGTGCTCTAACTGCAATCATTGGCGATCTTCCATATTGTACACCTGAAAAGAACACGGCTCTTTCATTAGACCAACCATACATTTCTCCAAACGCATTGAAAGTAGTTATTGCTTTCAATGAATCAACCATGGTGTATCCATAAATTGGCCTTCCAATTAACTCCTCGCTTCCAGCAAGTATTTCACCTTCTATTGTATCTAGCATGCTTTCGATAGATATTCCACTAGTAAATTCTTTGATGTCAACTATAGCTTCGTTTGTACGTCTTCCAGACATACTATTGATAATTTTACCACCATGTGCATAGTCATAATCAACCATAGTTTCTACGAATTTTCTTACAGTCCCTATTCCTGGAGATGCTCTTCTGCCCTTCTCAAAATCACAGACAACAGATGGTTTTACTTCCAAAAGAGTCGCAAATTCTTTTTGGGAAAGATGGAAAATTTCTCTCCACTTCCTAAGAGTGTCTCCTGGTTTGTTCGAAACGACAATTTCTCCAGCAATACGTCTAGTGAGTTGTTCCTGCACAATTATTGACTTTGGCGCATCTATTTAATTATATGTGTATTATAATTCGGCAATTAACTTATTCTTCTATTTTATGGAAATATTAAATAGGTGTAATTTTAATGAAAAAAGTGAATTCAACAAATTTTGTACCGCGAAAAATCTTTCTGACGAAGGGGGTTGGTGTACACAAGGAAAAGCTTGCTTCGTTTGAATTAGCTTTAAGAGATGCAGGTATCGCTGCATTGAATCTTATTACAGTCTCAAGTATACTTCCACCTGAATGTGAATTTGTGGATAAAGAAACTGGAGTCAAACTATTGTCTCCAGGCCAGATAGTACCTATTGTATTAGCTAGATCAGAGAGTAACAAACCCTCAACTCTTGTTAGCTCAGGAGTTGGTGTTGCAGTACCGCGTGACAAAGAGCACTATGGTTATCTTTCAGAACATCATGGATTTGATATGGATGATAATCAAATGGAAGAATATGTTGAAGATTTAGCGGCGGAAATGCTAGCTACTACATATGGAATCAAGTTTGATCCGGATGCCTCTTGGGATGAAAAGAGAGAATTGTGGAGCATAGATAATAGAATAGTAAAAACCCGTTCTGTAGTTCAAACTGGACTAGTAGATGTAGAAGGACGTTGGACCACTACGGTTGCAGCAGCAGTTTTAGTTCTATGAATTAAAATGACCAAATTGCTTAAATGCTACAATAACTTGCTATTTTTTGCAAGATGCGTGAAAGTGCACCATTATGGACATTTCAGGGCGGAGCCTCTCCTACAGCATTGTCTATAAGTTTAGATGGTAAATTTGCAGGAGTAGGAAACAAATCAGGATTGACTTTACTTAATCAAAATGGACGCCCAGTTTGGAATAATAATAAGATACGTAGAATAAAGGACATTTCCGTTTCAACAAGAACTGGCAAGATGTCTATAGCCAGTGCACAGAAAGTCATTTATCTTGTAAAGCGCACCGGGGAAGCTATTTGGCATAGAGAATTACAAAGTTCAGCAGTTTCAACCAGTATCTCATCTAATGGAGATTTAATTGCTGTTGGAACTTCTCTAGGGCGCCTAATTGTTTACGATGGGAAGGGCAAAGTTAAATGGGAAACACATCTCAGTAATTCGGATTTTCCCGTGAATACAGTTAATGTGTCATCAGATGGCCAATTTATTTTGGCTGGAACTGATTATTCACACATTTATTTATATGATAGGAATGGAGAAATTCTTTGGGCTAAGGAAACGTCTGCAGAAGTTTTACAAACTTGTATAAGTTCTAATGGAGACTATCTTGGATATTTGACGGCAGACCGGACTTTTTACTTTGGTGTTAAAAGCTCACGAATTTTATGGGAAAAAACCTTCGATCAGCAACCGGTTTGGATTGACATGACACAAACTGCAGATTTTGTAACAATAGGAGAATCCTCAGCAAAGATAACCCTTTTCACGAAAGAGGGTCGTAAAGTTTGGGGATTTAAACCGAGACCATCTCCCAAAGGAGTTATGGCTAGTGGAGGTGGCTCAGTATTTTTGGGAGGAAGAGGTGGCGTTTACAAGTACAGTTTAGAGCCTTATCTGAAACGTTTATTATTGCATACTCGTAAAAGAATAGAGAAGGCTTTTAACGAGAATTTAGATACAACAACTGCCAAAAAATACTTTAAGTCTGCTGAATCTAATTTCAAATCAGGTAACCATCTTGATTTTCTAGTTACTGTACAACAAGCTCGCCGTTCTGCACGTGAAGCACGTATTATCGAAAGTGAAATGACACCTAATGAAAGAAGGATTGAAAGAAATGAAATGGAAAAGCAGTCCTCAATGACTTCTGGAGCAGACTCAGGAGAGGATGAACTCATGTCAAAATTAGTTCAGTTAGCTGAAATGAGAGAGAGCGGGATCCTAAGCGAAGAAGAATTTGTTATTGCTAAATCAAAACTATTGAAACTATAACTTAAACTTAATATAATCTGGGCATATCAGTAAGTTCATGTCAGCTCCAACTACCTCCGAATATTTGATTGAGAATGCAAAGAAATATGCAGATAAATCTGCACTATCTTCTAAAGACACTTCAGGAAATTGGAATACAACAACCTGGTCTGAATTTTATGATGATACTATGGCTGTATCCAAGTCTCTTATGGCACTTGGTTTTCAAAAGAATGATAAATTAAGCATTTATTCTTACAACAGAAAAGAATGGTACATTGCATATGCAGCAGCTAATTTTTGTAATGGTGCAGGGGTAGGAGTATACCATACATGTTCACCTGAAGAGGTCGAATGGGTTGTTGGTAATTCAGATTCCAAGTTTGTGTTTGTAGGTCATAATCCAATGGATGGTGGTGATACTGAGAAAATGTGTTCGCACAGATTGCATAAGATCCTTGATTCACTTGACAAAGTCGAGCATGTAGTTGTCATGGATGGAGTAGATATGCCCAAACATGATAAGGCAATATCCTGGTCTGATTTTATATCAAAAGGAAAAGATACAAAGGAGTCTAAGATCCATAAATCTATTAAATCAATAAAGCCAGAAGACACAGCTACTTTGATTTATACTTCAGGAACTACAGGAAACCCTAAGGGTGTTGAATTAACGTATGATAATTTTGAGTATGAGATATCAAAAGTTCTTGAAATACAGAGCTATAATCAAGGTGACAAGTATGTTTCTTGGTTACCATGCGCTCATGTATTCGGGCAATTAGTTGACAATCATGCATGGATACGTGAAGGATTGCATATGCATGTAGTTGACAATCCTTTACATGCTATTGACTATTGTAAGGAAGTACAACCTCATTTGTTCATAGGCGTTCCAAGAATTTACGAAAAGGTTTATTCGAATTTAGTTGCAGGTCTAGGAGGCAAAGTTAAGCTTCTAGGAATTCCTATTCTGGGAGGAATTATTAAGAAAAAGGCAAAGGCAAAGATAGGTATGTCAAACTGTGTCTATGCAATCACAGGTGCAGCTCCTATCAATCCAGAAATTTTAGAATTATTCCATAAACTCGGAGTACCTTTGTTTGAAGGATATGGTATGACCGAAACTTCAGCTGGAGCTACGATAGGGCACAAAGGTGCAAACAAAATTGGTTCTGTTGGGACAACTTTTGCAGGTGAAATACGAATACATAATCCGGATGAACAAGGTAATGGAGAAATTCAATTTCGTGGCCGTCATGTAATGAAAGGGTATTACAAGAATCCAAAAGCAACATCAGAAACAATGACTGGAGATTGGTTAAAATCTGGAGATTTAGGTAAAAAAGATTCAGAAGGATTTGTTTATGTTACAGGAAGAATAAAAGAGATTTATGTTAATTCTGCAGGTAAGAATATTGCCCCACTAGTTATTGAGGAGACAATGAAGTCAATATCATTAGTATCACAATGTATGTTAGTTGGTGATAATCGAAAATACTGTAGTGCACTTTTCACACTTGATGTGGGAGCTATTCTAAGAGATAAACATGGTTTAGACGGTGCAACTGAAGTACCTAAGGATCCTAATGAGCAAATTGCCAAGTTAGAATCACTTGGAGCTAAGTTATCAGATTATACTGAAAGTCCAGAAATCCGAGCAGAAATAGATGCTCAGGTTCAAGAATTGAATAAGAAATTTAACAATCCTGAACAAGTTAAGAAGTTCACAATTCTTCCAAGAGATTTAAACGTAGATGAGGGAGAATTAACACCAACTCTCAAGATTCGTAGAAAACAGATTAATGAGAATTGGGCGAAAGAAATAGAAGCAATGTATACTGATTAATTGAATGTTAAGATATTCATTTCTAGGCATTAGTATTATTTCAGCAATTAATTTTCTTCTTACCGATGAATTATTAGTTCAATTATTGTTGGCCATTTGTTTATTAGCAAGTTTAGGTATAGCTGTTGTTTGGCCAGAGCCATTACCACCGCCACCATCTATGGATTTGTGGTCTGAAGCCCCAGATGAGAAAGAAAGAGAAATGAAAGTATGTTCTCATTGTGGTAAAGCAGTAGATAAAAAATGGTCTATGTGTCCTTATTGCTCTAAAAAAGTATGAGCAAGTGGGTTTTTGCAATAGATAAAGGTGGTACTTTCACCGATATTATTGGTATTGATCCCCAAAAAAAACTTCATACAAGCAAGCTTCTTTCTGAGTCTTTATCGTATAAAGATTCGATAGTTGAAGGAATAAGACAAATCTTGAATTTAGAAGAGGATGAAGTTATTCCTCATGATAAAATACAAAGAATACGAATAGGTACAACTATTGCAACAAACGCCTTGCTTGAAAGAAAAGGATCCACTACTGCATTGCTAATAACTTCAGGTTTTAAGGATCTTCTAGAAATAGGTAATCAAGCTAGGCCCTCATTATTTGATCTTTCTATTGTCAAACCTAAACAATTGTATGCTTCAGTTACTGAAGTTAATGAAAGATTAGATTCTGGTGGAAATATAATAACTAAATTAGACAAAACAAAATTGGAAAAGAATCTTCTTAATTTGTACAATAGTGGTTATAGATCAATAGCTATTGTTTTGTTGCATTCTTGGAAGAATTCCATTCATGAGGAGATTTGTTTCGATATTGCTACACAAATTGGATTTACAAACATCTCACTTTCAAGTGAAGTCATGCCATTAATCAATGTAGTGAATAGAGGACAAACTACAGTTGTAGATTCTTATCTTTATCCTGTTCTCAGTGATTATATTTTATCATTAAAAGAGGATTTGGGTAATATACCTATTGATTTTATGCAAAGTTCTGGAGGGCTAATTGACTCAGAATCATTAACAGGTAAAGACTCAGTTTTGTCTGGCCCAGCAGGCGGAGTTATCGGAAGTGCAATTGTTGGTGAAGCAAACAATTCTCTATCCGTTATTGGTTTCGACATGGGAGGCACTTCTACAGATGTTTCTAGGTATGATGGTTCTTATACTAAATCATCAGAAATAGAAGCCGGGGGAATAAAATTTCAGACGTCAAGTCTTGACATAGAAACGGTTGCAGCAGGTGGAGGTTCCCTGTTGTGGTTTGATGGTCAAAGATTACAAGTCGGCCCTGAATCAGCAGGAGCAATTCCAGGACCTGTTTGTTACGGTCTCAATGGTCTTTTGACTATAACAGATGCCAATCTAATTTTAGGAAGAATTAGCCCAGATTTTTTCCCTAAAGCATTTGGCATTAACAGAAATTCAAAATTAGATATTGAAAAGACACGTGCAGCTTTTGAGGACTTAAGACTGGAAGTCAATAGCAAAACTAATTCTAATTTTACTATAGAGGAATTAGCAATGGGTTTTGTTAAAATAGCTAATGAAAAAATGGCAAGCGCTATCAAAAAAGTTTCAGTATCAAGAGGTTACGATATACGTGATCATTCATTAGTATGTTTTGGAGGTGCAGCTCCACAACATTGTTGTGGTATTGGCCAAGCATTAGATATTAGTGAAATAATAATCCATCCACTTTCTAGTCTTCTTTCAGCTTATGGTATTGCAAATGCAGATCAGTTTAGATATGAGGTTAAATCAGTAGTAACTGAATATACGGCTGATTTTAATTCCCAATCATCGTCTGAATTCAAAAATCTCGAAAAACCATTAATTAATGAAATAACCAAACTAGGAATAGAAGATGTTGTTAGTCAACATTTTTTTGATTTGAGAGTTAAAGGGACTGATAAGTTTTTGACAATACCCTTTGCAGACTATAAAACAGTCATTAAACAATTTAGAAATAGGCATAAGAATTTATTTGGTTTTTTCCCGTCTAAAGAATTAGAAGTTGCTAATTTAAGAGTTGAAGTTAGAGGCCAAACTGCAAGATTAACGGACTATAATGTCATAGATACTAAAAAAGTAAAACCCATTTCACAATACGAAGTCTTTTTTGAGAATGAATTTGTTAGAACAGAGATTTATGAACGTGAGAATCTCCCGATAGGAACTGAGTTAGTTGGTCCAGTCATAGTGACAGATCGCAATTCAAACACAGTTGTTGAACCTGGTTTCAAAATAAGTGTAAATAAGCAAAGTCATTTGGTAATAAATCAATTGACAAAAGAAAAGTTAGAAACGTCATCAGAAAGAGATCCTATTTCTCTTGAGATTTTCAATAATCTCTTTATGGGTATTGCAGAAGAAATGGGTTTTACATTACAAAACACGTCTCATTCTGTTAATATAAAAGAAAGATTAGATTTTTCTTGTGCCCTATTTGATAGTGAGGGCAATCTAGTTGCAAACGCCCCCCATGTTCCAGTACATTTAGGGGCAATGAGTGAGTCTGTAAAGTCGATAATTAGTTCTAACAAGAATCAAATGAAGAAGGGAGATTGCTACCTTATTAATAATCCTCATAGAGGAGGTTCTCATTTGCCTGATTTGACAGTGATATCTCCTGTTTTCTCAACTGAAACCTCACCTATATTTTATGTTGCAAGCAGAGGTCATCATGCAGATATTGGAGGTATAACTCCTGGTTCAATACCTCCATTCTCCAAAACAATTTACGAGGAAGGGATAATTATTGATAATTTTCTATTATTGGAAAATGGAAAATTAAGGGAAAAGGAATTTGTAAATTTACTAAAAGATTCAGATTATCCTGCTCGGAATATAGATGAAAGAAAGCACGATATTAATGCTCAAATTGCAGCTGTGATGCGAGGAATAAAAGAACTTGATAACTTGATTTCTAAATACGGTTTACAAACTGTGAAGTCATATATGCACCATATTCGAAAGAATTCAGCAGAAGCGATGAGTGATGCTTTAGAAAAATATCTTGATGGTAAAGAGGCTAAAGAAAATAGTTTCGAAGATTTTCTTGATGATGGTTCTCGTATATCAGTGAAGATAAATATTATGAAAGATGAAACACAGGATCCTCCTTTTTATGCAATTGTTGATTTTAGTGGAACTAGCCCTCAAACACAAAATAATCTCAATGCTCCCATTGCTGTAACAAAGGCTGCAGTCTTGTATGTTTTTAGATTATTAATTAACAAAACTATACCCCTAAATTCAGGATGTTTGGACCAAATAAAGATAATAATTCCTGAAGAATCAATATTGAATCCAACAGATGAAGCTGCAGTAGTTGGAGGCAATGTTGAGACCTCACAAAGGATAACAGATGTGTTGTTAGGAGCCTTAGGGATTGCAGGTGCATCACAGGGAACCATGAACAATTTTGTTTTTGGCTCTGATGATGGTTCTGGAAAACAATACTATGAGACTATAGCAGGAGGTTCAGGAGCTACTAGTCAAAATAATGGAGCATCAGCAGTTCAAGTCCACATGACTAATACTCGCTCAACAGATCCAGAGATTCTTGAGCATAGATTTGAAGAAATTAGACTCGAAAAATTTGCAATTAGGCAAGGTTCAGGCGGTGATGGTCTCTTCCGAGGAGGAGATGGTGTTATCCGTGAAATTAAATTTTTAGAGCCTAGAAGGGTTTCTATCCTTTCTGAAAGACGAACTTTCCCTCCATACGGCATGTCAGGAGGTGATGAAGGTTCGTGCGGTTCAAATCACTTGCGAAAAAATTCAGGAGAAGAGATAGATTTAGGCGGCAAATTCGAAAAAGTAGTGCAATCAGGTGAAACCATTGTTATCAAAACCCCTGGTGGAGGGGGTTTTGGCTCTAAAAGCTGACCTCAAAACTTTTATGATAACCATTACATAGCAATTAGTGGAAAGATTACGTGCGCTAGCTATAGTTGCAATTTTGATTTTCTCGGCACTTCCAGTTTCAGGTCTAAGTGCACCTGATTCATTAGCTTCCGAAATTTCAGAAATACCTGTCGTAAAGGAAAATAATTGGGAGGAATTACCTTGGTGGGAAACAACTTCTAGAGATTTGAATAGGAATGGTATTGTTGACTGGTTAGAGCAAATAGAAGATGAATACAAGATTGGTGTTATGTATGATCACCAATTAACAAACGACGATTTTCAATTATTAAATGATATAGGTATAGAGGTCAAATACCACGTTACCACAGTTAATGGTCTATTGTTGGGTACAGTAAATTCAAGTTTATTTGAGACAATAAGTAATTTTCCAGGGGTTTTGATGATTGAACCCTATGGTAAAGTAGTATTTTATGGAGATGTTCAAACTCCTGCAATAAAAGCTAGTAATTCTTCAATATATCCTGAAGGTGCTTGGGATTTAGGAT
Source organism: Candidatus Poseidoniia archaeon (assembly GCA_022449785.1). Lineage (GTDB taxonomy): Archaea > Thermoplasmatota > Poseidoniia > MGIII > CG-Epi1 > CG-Epi1. The sequence goes on along the minus strand of JAKURQ010000006.1, from coordinate 1,360 downwards.
ATACTGGCAGTGGTGTTAATGTTGCAATTGTTGACACAGGTATAGATGATGAGCATCCTGGTTTAGCAGGAAAAGCGGTTGCTGGATATGATGCAGTTTGTTCAGATGACCCCTTGTGTCTTGCTTCTTTTCAAGAAGATGATGGATCCTTTGATCCAGATGATCAAAATCAACATGGTACTGCATGTGCAGGTATGGCAACTAGTAATGGGATTCTACCTAGTGGAGAGTCATCTAATTTTACAGGAGCTGCTCCTGATGCTAATTTAGTAGATGTAAGAATAGGCACTGCTTTTGGGGCAGGTCCTTTTGAAAATTACGTTATTGAACAAGAATTTTATGAATCAGCTATGGACGGACTTAATTGGGTCATTGATAACAAAGATACAGCATGGGCTGGTGCAGACAATGAAAGCCACGGAATAGATATAATTTCCTTGTCTTGGGGAATAACTTCACATGAAACTGGTGGTTCTGATGGTTCTGATATGTTTTCACAAGTTTTAGATGAGGCAACTCTAGCAGGTGTTGTAGTTTCAGTTGCTGCAGGTAATTCAGGTTCAGACAATGACGGTCTTTCAGGTATGGGTGCTTCTAGTCTATCTATAACAGTAGGTGCTCTAGATGATAAAAATACTATAGACAGAGAAGATGATGGTATAGCTTCTTATTCTAGTAGAGGACCACGCAGAGACAATAATGACGGTAATCCTTACGATGAGATGAAACCTGATGTTTCAGCTCCAGGAACAAATATAGTTCAGGCCGAGGCCTGTCATGCAAGTGGCGGAGGTTGCTATAACAGAATTCCAGGACAAGACGCATCAAATAATGGATATAGTGGAAGAGGTAGTGGCACTTCATATGCAACTCCTGCAGTTTCAGGTATTCTTGCATTGATGATTGAAGCTAATCCAGATCTAGATCCTTTAGCGCTCCGAGAAATCTTGAAATTAACTTCTGAGAGAAAAGACACTTTATCGTCAGCAGATGGTGAAGGGGTTGAAGAAGGACCATGGGCAACAGCACCAGAGTTAGATCCGTATTGGAATCGTCATTTTGGATGGGGTATGGTAGATGCCCATGCAGCAGTTACCTCATCTTTACTGAATACAGATACTGAGAACATTAATGTTGATTTACAGACTTACATAATCGACACCCAAACAGGATGGCAAACAGGTAGTTCTACGAATAAAATCACAGGTCACTCCTGGTCAAGAAGTGGTTCTGTAGATAGAATAGAGTACAGTGTCAATGGTAAATCTTGGCAACAGGTCAATTATTTGCCAAGTTCTAATGAGTCTATCTATATTGACTGGGAAATTAATCTGGGAGCTAAGGATTTGGCTTTCACAGG
>JAKURQ010000059.1 GCA_022449785.1 Candidatus Poseidoniia archaeon | reverse complement strand
GCCGTACACAAGGTGTAATGACTGGTAGTGGGCATGGAATTGGATTTGGAATATATGCGATGCTTGCTCACATCTCTTACAACCTGACCTCCCATGACTTCTATCGATATCCTGGAATCATTACTCCTTGAACTAATTCCATTTCATTTCCATAATCTCTTGGATGGAAAAAGCGTCCTTGCACACGCAACGATAGTTCATATTCAGACCTAATTCCTCCTAATTCACGGAAAGCCTCGGCTGCTGTTGTGAATCTCTTTTCAGGGTGTATCCTTTGTCTCCATAGAAGATATCCATAAATTTCTCTCTCTTGATATTCACGATTTATGACTGGACCTTTTACGAGCCAATTTCTTATTCGTTGATATCCTTTTTCTGTAAATTGATTAATTACTGTTTTATCCAATTCTTCAACTTTTGTACTTGCAAATGCCTTAATTCGAATAATATTACTATGGAAATTTTCTTGATAAGTTGCAAATTCATCTAAAGCATCTAGAAAATCAGATATTGAGGTATTGTCTTCTAAGACTATTTCTCGCACATCTAGTAATCCAGACATAGCCCATGCTTCCATATAACCTCCAACCATTCCTCCACAGATTATTGGATTAGTCCATGCTTCCCCATAGTTAGAGTACATTTCTCTACGAATATGTGTAAGTATGGGATCTCTCCAAGATATAACACGAACATTATTTTCTTCTTTTGTTGCTTTTATTGTTTCAACTTCTTCTTTAAGGCAATATTCAAATAATCTTGTTGCCCCCACTACTACTATTTTTGCTACAATATCTTCTTCTTGTAAATTGTTAAGGATTGTTCGTGTTACATTTAATGGTAAACCGCACTCTCTTCTAAGTTCTGCAAAAGTTAGAGGCCCCGTACTTCTCAATTGATCTATAACTAATTGTTTTTCAGGTTCATCAGGTGAAGTATATTCATTCAGCAATCGATATCTATTATGTGTAGTCCAGGGGTTACGATGTCTATTGTATCTATGTATCATCAATTTTTCTTCTAGAGCTCGAAGAGCTCCATCGATTAATTCACTTTTCACTTCCAATTCCTTAGAGATTTCACTTTTTGATAATGGAGGGCTTCTTTTTAGCATATCAACTATCAAATTCTGTATTTTTCCTTCGGGTTCTTTTCTGAATAAGGCTTGATACATTCCAATTTTATTTGCAGGCACATATCTCAGCCTTCCAGCAGAGAATCTTCCTTGCAATATTGCATCTGAATCTCTCCATTCCCACCATTCTTCTAAATCCGGTTTTTCAAGTCTATGAAATACAGTTCTAGGGGATGAGACATCATTGTGTTGATCAAAAAGAGTTTGAAGACTTGTGAATTTCTTGAATAATTTATAATCAATATATTCTCTTAAGATTTTCTCAGAAATTACGTCTACATCACCAAGCGATTGCGCTTCAAGATATATCACATCCTCAGCTAATAGATATTGCGGTGTGTTTCTTCCCAATATGAAATTCCCGCCCTGTATTGTTCCTTGTTCTTCGAGATCGTAAAGTGTTTGACTAATTATATCCTCTGACAACCTAAGTTCTAATGCAATATCTTCTTTTGCTTGAGGCCCTACAAATCCTAAATGAGTGGTAATAATCCAGTCTAAAGCTTTTTCATATGAAATTGTTTTATCATGTTCTCTCTTTTTGAAGCCATCTGGTGTCTTTGAAACAAGATAGTTTTTCTCTAATTCTTCAGAAATTTTCTTGGATTTAATTTCTTTTACACCTTTTAATCTGTCATGTACTTTTTTTGCCTCTTTTGATAAGGTTTCATCAATTGCATAAATTGCTTGGTAATATGGCACAATCTCAGGTATCACAAATAAATCGTCTTTTTCACCAGTCCATACTGATTCTACAACTCCATCTTCAATCATACTATTGCACAATTCTTGCATTTCAGTTGTCGCCATATCTGACATTCGATAAGCAGATTTTCCCCGATCATTTAGTAGGTATATTCCTCCTATCTGTTTAATTGCCTGAATTATTCCTTCCCTGCTTCCAATAATTGGTTTCTTTTCATTAAAATAACCATCTATCAAATCCTTTTCAAATCTTGGTTTTTCCCCATCACCTTGTTCTAGTACTCTACCCAAAACCTGAGCATGCAATTCTCTCAGAAGTGCCGATCTATCCTCCATAAGGACAATATCGCTTAATCCCGAAAGAATTAAACTATGAGATAAGGGTGATGGAACAGGCGAATAAGTTCTATAATCTATTTTTCGAGTACCATTTTTTATATCATCTATAATCAATTGCGCATTTTTCAAATCAAATGCATCATATAGAACTTCACGATATGCTTCTTCTAGCATAGGAAAAGAATCAATTTCATTTATTGCTTCTAAAACTTGTGAAGTTCGTAGCTGTTGCCTTGGCAAAGATATTTCTCTTCCTTTGTAATTCCTTAAAACCATAAATGAGCGGTTAGCACAGTGCCTAAATCTTTGAGCAAAAATTTCCGTGTTTGTTATGGCCTTTCTTAATAATGGTTCTAAAGCTTGTGGAATTAACCTATCTGCTATTCCCTCAATAGCCAATCTGCTCGGAAATGTCAAAAGGAAGGCATCATCACTAAGAGAAATTCTAACGCTACTTCCAACCTCTTTGCCTAGTTGGAAAGCAAAAGCTCTTGCTAGTGCATCATTAACTCTTCTTCCGAATGGAAAATGAAAAATTGCGCCGCTCCTTCCTCTATTATCTAAGTATCCTTCCACCATCAGATGTTTATCTGAAGGAACAAATCCACAAATCTTATTTTGCTCATCAAGATGAGACAGTATAGTTTTCGCCGCTCCTTTGTCTAATCTAAAATCGTCTTCAAGCCATTGTATTATTTCTTCTTCTTTTAATTCTAGTCTTTTTTCAACTTCTGCTCTAAATTTACCAACCGATTCTGACAAATCAAAAGAGCGAGGAAGCATTTCACCAGACCAGGAGGGAACAGTTGGTTTTCTTCCTAACCCATCTTTTACAACTACAGTAGAACGGTTTGATTCTATGAATTGATAGGTTCTTCCACCCAAAACAAAAATATCGTTCTTTGATAAATTTTCAACGAATTTCTCAGAAAGATTTCCAAGTTGAGCCCCTCTCCCCTCTAAAACTACAGTATAGTTTATTTCTTGTGGAATTGTTCCAATATTCATGTTGTATATTTGGCGTGATCCCCTTTTTATCCCAATTTCTTTTTCATTTTTATCATACCATATTTTAGGATAGACTCCGTGATTTTCAAGTGAATCTCCACCAAGAAAATCTAATACGTCTAAAAATTCATTCTTGGAAAGATTACGATAAGGATATGCAGACGTAACTAAACTATACATTTCGTCGCTATCCCATTTACGATCTAAAGACATTCCAATTATCGATTGAGCAAGAACATCAGTTGCCCTTTCAGGAATTGACACTCGATCAATTTGTCCCTCATATGCAGATTTAACTAAAACTGCACATTCAAGTAAATCATCAGGGTCAAAGACCACTAATCGTCCTTTAGATATAGCCCTTAATGCATGGCCAGCCCTTCCTATTCTTTGTAATCCTTTAGCAATTGATTTAGGCGAACCAATCTGAACAACTAAGTCTACATACCCAATATCTATACCTAGTTCAAGACTTGTTGATGATACAACAACATCCATTTCACCAGCCTTCAATTTTTCTTCAACATCAAGTCTCATCTCTTTTGACAATGAACCGTGGTGTGCAGCCAATTTCTCAATACCTCTTTCCTTCAATTGCACTGCAATAGATTCGGTCCCTGCTCTTGTATTTGTAAAAATTAATGTAGTTCTATGGTCATTAACCAAGTCCACAAGTAAATCATACATTTTTGAATTTATTACTTCAGTTGAGTGAAGTGTTAAATTATCAACAGGACAAAGAACTTTGAGATCAAGATGCTTTCTCTCTTTTACATCTACGATATTTACAGGTCGAGGTTTGCCATTTTGATATCCTCCTAAGAATCCAGCAATATCTTCTATTGGTGCTTGAGTTGCAGATAAACCAATTCTTACAGGCTCTCTATCTATAATCTGAGCCAATCTTTCTACAGATAGGGAAAGATGTGTACCTCTCTTGTTATTTGCTAAATCATGTATTTCGTCTAGTATAATGTATCTTGTTTTTCTAAAATGGTCTCTAAATTTCTTGGATGATAATAATAAACCTAGACTTTCAGGAGTTGTTATCAAAATATGCGGAGGTTTTCTAACCATCTTGGCTCTTTCTTTGAGTGAGGTGTCACCCGATCTCACTGCAACTTTAATTTCTGGAACATCAAGTTCTAATTTCTCAGCTAGCGCCATCATTTCATCTAAAGGTTGTCTTAAATTTCTATCAATATCATTTGCTAGTGCTTTCAGTGGTGAAACATAGATTGCATGTACACCATCCTCAAATTCATTTTCTCTGTGTAACTTCAAAAAATCATTAATTATGCTAAGAAAAGCAGTTAAGGTTTTACCAGAACCAGTGGGGCTAGAAACAAGTACATTTTCTTTATTGTGTATTAGTGGTACAGCCATTGATTGTGGAGGTGTCAAGTCATCAAATTTTGAGTTAAACCACTTTTCAATAAGTGGTTCAAATCCATTTAGAACTTCTTCCTTGCCTTTTCTATTTGTTATGTACTTTACCATGTTTTTTGATAAACCTTTTGCCACCGATTAGCGAAGGGGGTAATAGCTTATGGGTATATTTCAAAAACGGTAAAATTTGTGATAAACTCTTTTTAGGCCCTCTCAGTCGCAAAGAAGAGCCATCGTGGCTAAGGGGTATAGCGGTGCCTTGGTAAGGCGCAGGTCGTGGGT
>JAKURQ010000058.1 GCA_022449785.1 Candidatus Poseidoniia archaeon | reverse complement strand
GGATAGTTAATGGTTTAACAGTTTTTGAAATGATGGAGGTAATTGCCGTGGATGGAGATTTCAATGATTTATGGGGGCCATTTACTGAACCTCCTCAACCAGACTATACAAATGCTCTGAATTATTTTGCTGGTAAGTTAACATCTTATGGGTATGATGCACAGATACATAATTACCGAACAGCCAGCAGTCCTAGAGCTGAGAATGTTTGTGGTTATAAGACAGGAACACTGTATCCTGATGAGTGGCTTGTCCTTGGAGCTCATTTAGATGTAGCCGAACCAGGTAGTGGTCCAGGTGGCGGTACTAGTATTGGTGCCCATGATAACAAAGCAGGTGTTGCATTAGTAATGGAAGCTGCTAGAGGTCTTGCACAATTTGAACATAGACGTACGATTGTAGTTTGTCTGTGGAGTAATGAAGAGAATGGATATGATGGTAGTGACATGTGGATTGAAACTATCCCTAATGGAGTCACAGTCACGAATTACCTGAATGCAGACGCAGTTGGGACTAATTGGCCAGGATATTACACTCTTGTTGTTGATTGTATACCTAATTATGACGATGAGGTATTAGGAGATCAATGGGAAATGATAGGCCTATTGGAATGGATAGGTACTGATAATCATAATACTTCAGAGGCATTGCGTTTGGGTCGTGAAATATTCTATACTGAAGGGTATGCTTCTATGAAAGATGTAGATTCTTCAGATCAGAAAAGACAATCAATTTCGGTACATGATAGTGATAGAGGCCGTTCAGATTATGAAAGATTTGCAGATCAATTAGGAGTTGTAAGTGTAGATTGGGGAAGTTTGACAGGAGGTTCTGACTGTTATCATGCAGATTGTGATACTTTGGAGACTATGCTTGAGATGATGGTAATAGATAATGCTACTGGAAAACAAAGTCTAGTTCAATCTTTTGATTTAATTGCATGGTGGATTTTTACTGCAGCAATGTATCTAGATGAAACTCCAATATATGATAAAAATTAGTTATGAAGCATCTAAATCGTAAGTTCAAAAAATATTATCGTCGTATTTCTTCTAAATGGTTAGATAAAAACACAAAGTGAACCAGTACAGTATGACTATAGTTTAACCTTTCTTGGACCCTGCCCGAAGGCAGGATCCTTGAGGCCTATTTTCTTAGTGCTTTCTTCTTGAGAATAAAGCAATAATTCCTACTGCAATAGCAGAAACGAATAATGATACACTAGGTGAATCATCTTCTTCTTCTTCTGCAGCCTTATTCAAGTCATCTACACCAGTAATTGATGGAGAATCTGCTGAAGCAAGAATTCCTTGTTTGCTTGAGTAGTATGCTCTTGAGAAATCTGTTTTCTCAGCTCTCTGTTCAGTCTTAGTCATTGCTGACAAAGTTGCATCATAGTTGTCATATCCAAATGCTAAGAGATCATCCCAAGTTTTCTCAACCATTGTTGCACTGAAATTATCGTCGTCGTATGCTGCACCTATCTTAGCAGCGATTGCGTTAGCGATGTCTACATCGAACCCGACCATTGTCTCGTTGTCAGCAGCATAGCTCTCGAAAGGTGGATAATACGGGTCAGTACCGAATGCTATAGTTCCAGCTTCCAATGCGGCTGCAAGAGCACCAGTTGGCTCTGCTGGATATTCAGTAGCTGTGTTTGCATTAGTATCATCAGTTAAAACAACGATTTCGTCACCGAAAGAGTCAGCGAAGATTGTGTCGTATTCACCAGAATCTATAATCTCGCCAAGGGCGACATTAATTGCTGCTAATAGATCACTTTCTCCAGGAGCGACTCCTATTCCGAAATCTTCTTCACTGAATGTACCTGCAATTGAAAGGTCATCCTTGTCTGCTTTGTAGAACTTTAGTGTTGGTAAGTCACCAAGAACAAAGTCTACATCACCTTGTTCTAATGCTGCAACTGCTAGATCGATAGTATCGTATCCCATTACGTTGGCATTAGGTAGGTTTTCTGCTGCGTACGTGTCAGAAGTAGTTCCTGACTGTACACCTAACGTGTAGTTTCCAGTTGCTGCACTAGCTGGTATTGCTGCTACCAGTAATGTTGCAACGAAAACTGCGGTCATTATTTGTGCGAGTTTCATATTTTGCCTCAATGATTGATTGAATACTCTACTATATAACATAGAGGTGAGGTATAGCGTTTATAACAGAGTCTTAGTACAAACATATGGATAAACTAGATACTACCTCATTTCACAATTTTGGTAGAGTTTTTTCAATTAATGTAATTATAGTAATTTGTATTTTACTTCCATTGTTTCTAGTTCCATCTATACCTTCTGAAGGAGAGGTTGACACAGGATGGGATGGAGTCTCTATTGATACAGATTTTGATTTGAATGATGTCGTGGCCATTAATTCTACAGCAGCAATGGCCGTTGGCGAGAATGGGAAAATATTTACAACGTCTAATTCAGGAACGAATTGGTCAGAATCGGAATCAGGAACAATAAATGACCTAAATTCAATTGATTTTTTAGATGTAGTGATTGTGATTGGTGATGCAGGTATAGTTCTAATCAATGAGGGAGAGTCATGGATTGATAATAGCATAAGCAATGCTAGTAATCTATATGATGTTTCTGTAGTTAGTTATAGTTCTTTCAATGATTCTTTAATCTTTGTATCAGGTATGAATGGAGAAATTTGGAAGTGGTCTAATGGTTCATGGATTGATTTGTCTGGAGCCACAGGAGTAAATTCCGATATTTATGGAATTGATTTTGTTAATGAAACTCATGGAATAGCCGTTGGTGAAGATGGTCTAATTATTGTTACTGAAAATGGAGGTCTTTCATGGGAACCAAGTGATATTCCTGAGTCTGTAAATGGTTTATCATTCTATGATGTCGCATTTATCAATCCAATAAGGGCATTTGTTGCTGGTGAAAATGGGACTTTTATGAGGAGCAGTGGCACAGGCGACTCCTCAATAGGGTATAATTGGGTAGTTTGGGATACAGGATCTACGAGTACAATCAAAGCAATCAGTTATTCATCAATAAACAAGGTTTGGATTGTTGGTGATAATAATTTTATTGCTTTGACAAAGGATGGAGGTAAATCATTTTTCAATCAGTCTCAGCCACAGACTATCGATACTGATTTTTCGGGAATTAGTTTTTCAGATGGATTCAATGGATTCATGGTGGGAGAGTCAGGAATTGCGCTTTACACAGACAGGGAAGGAATTGATCCTGCCCAATTAGATACGGCTATGGTTTTCAACACTTTTTGGGAATATGCAGAATATGCATATCCTTTCTTGAAAGAGGGGATGGTCAATACATTGAAGATAATAGTTCTTGCAATTATGATGGGATTTACTATTGGAGTAACATTTGCAGTTTTCAAAACATCTCAATTCAATCTTCGTATTCCCTTATCCCTTCCTCGTGATGATGGAACATGGAATTTTTTTAATTTTAATCCACTTAAATTCTTTGCAACAATTTATACAGATATATTTAGGAATACACCATTATTAGTACAGTTTTTCTTCATATATTTTGGTCTTGCTGAAATAGGTATTGACCTTACATTTGAGAGTATCTTAGGTGAAGATCGAGCTCTCGAGAGAGCTTATGGAAGCGCAGTAGTTGCTTTGGGATTGAATTCTGGAGCTTATCAGACAGAAATTATCAGAAGCGGAATTCAAGCTATTCCTGCAGGACAAATGGAAGCAGGTCGAAGTATTGGCCTGACATATATTCAATCAATGAGATACGTAATTTTGCCACAGGCAATTAGGATAGTTATCCCTCCTTTGGGTAATGAAACTGTGAATTTGGTTCTAAATTCTGCTTTAGCTTCAGCTATTGGATTTGGTGAAATTACACGTAAAGGTCGGCTATTGATATCTTTAACTTTTGAGACTTTCTGGACATGGGGTTTAGTTCTCTTGTTTTATTTTGCTATAACTTATACTTTAGCTAATATTTTGAAGTACGTAGAAAAACGATTGAAAATACCTGGTTTGGGTTTGGGAGGCGAAGAATAATGTCAGAAGAGTCTCCTGTTATTAGTGTAAAAAATTTAGAAAAGATATACACAGGAGGTGTTCATGCAGTGAAAGGAGTTAGTTTTGATGTCTTTCCTAAAAAAGTAGTAGTAATCATAGGTTCATCAGGTAGTGGAAAGTCTACAGTTTTGAGATGTATAAATCGTTTGATTGAGCCCACAGAAGGTGAAGTATTTCTTGAAGATGTCCAAATTAATTCTCCTTCTACAGATATCAATGAGATACGCTCAGAAATTGGCATGGTTTTCCAATCATTTGAACTCTTCATGCATCTTAAAGTTCTGGATAATGTAACTTTAGGATTGATAAAAGTAAGAGGATATTCAAAGGAAAAAGCTGAAGATATTGCTAAGGATGTTTTAGCAAAAGTTGATATGTCTGATAAAATGGATGTTTATCCTGGACAATTGTCAGGTGGACAAAAGCAGAGGGTTGCAATTGCAAGATCATTGGCTATGAATCCTAAAGTTATGTTATTTGACGAACCTACATCAGCCTTAGATCCTGAGTTGATAGGGTCAGTTTTAGAATCGATAAAATCATTAGTTGCAGAAGGAATGACTATGGTTATTGTCACTCATGAAATTGGTTTTGCTAAGGAAGTAGGAGACTGGATTATTTACATGGATGAAGGTCAAGTTGTCGAAGCTGGCCCTCCTGAAATTATTGGGGAACCTAAGACTGAAAGAATGAAGAAGTTTTTAGGTCAAATATTAGACTAGCTGAGAAAATCTAAAATTTCATCGTGGAATGCTAAGTCTATTGCAACAATGCTTAGTAAGAATCCGAGTATGTAATTATATTTCTGAGCTCGTGCAGAATCAGATAAATATTTTCTAAGGAAAACACCCATAATTGTCCAAGTTGATACT
>JAKURQ010000057.1 GCA_022449785.1 Candidatus Poseidoniia archaeon | reverse complement strand
CCCTCCTCCCGCGGCTCCCCCGCCACCGCCTGCTGCGGCCCCGCCAAGCACTGCGGCCGTTCCTGAAACTGCGCCTCCTCCTGCTGCTACTCCTCCTCCTGCTGCAGCTCCAACTATACTGACTGTTACAGTTCCTGATGGCGTTATGGCTGGACAACAAATTCAAATTAAGGCTCCAACCGGGCAATTAGTTAATGTGAAAGTTCCTGAAGGATGTGGGCCTGGTTCACAATTTAAAATACAGATTTAAGCAGGCGTGGTCTAGTCTGGTATGACTAGGGGTTTCCAACCCCTCAACCTGGGTTCAAATCCCGGCGCCTGCACCACTGTGGTAAAAGAATTTATAATAGCATACAGAATTTAGACTATATGAGATATCTGTCTGTAATAGTTACCGGACTTTTAATTTTTTCAGGTTGTCTAGATTTTCTAGATGAAGATGAAGAAAATAAAGCCCCCACTGCCGTCATCAAAATTGAAGGTAATTCTCCCTTTGAACCAGATACAGACATAATTTTTACAGGGAAAGGAAGTAGCGATCCTGAAAATGATGTTTTAGAGTATTATTGGGATTTTGATAGTTCCGATAATTATAATGATAACAAAGTTGGAGACATCAGTAATAATGGAAGAATTATCCATTCTTATTCTAATGAAAAAACATATACTGTTACACTTACTGTTAGTGACGGAGACAAAACTGGAACTGTAACTGCAAAAGTTAAAATTGAAAAACCAACTAGTGAAATAAGAGCCATTGTTACAACCGATGATGATGTTGAATCAACCATGAATGGGGATGAACAAATTAGCTACACTTTCTCAGCTGCTGAATCTATCTCTGAAAGCCGAATTACAAAATATGAATGGGATTTTTCATATGATTCCGCTGATGGGTTTGTTTCGGATGAGGAAACCTCTGGACCTGAAGTAACTCAAAAATTTGATTCTGGACTCTATACTATTAAAGTTAGAATTACAAATGAAATGGGAGAATCCGATGAAGCAAGTTATTCCGATGATATTGACTTGAAAATAAATTATGATTATAGTACTACAAGAACCATTGATTCAGGGCAGCAAGAACACGCAGTCCAATTATACGGCCTTCCTGCAAGATTTATTAGAGCTACACTAGAATATGAAACCAGTTCTTTACATGATGATGATTTAGATTTATATTTGTATAACCATACACAAGACAGAAATCCAGACCAAGATGAAGGAAACAATCAGGATGAGGATTGCAATGAATGTGTCGCTAAGAATTATACACATGATACTAGCGAAAACGAACAAGTGAATTTTATTGAGATGGATTACTACAATAGTACACATCGATCTTGGTTTGATGAAAGACATGAATTAGGTGATTGGTTTATTGTGGTAGATCATGAAAGAGGAAATACAGAATATACACTAAGAATAGAAGTTATATATTGGGAATAATCTGAGATAACCTGTGTTCAATATTGTAAAACCATGTAAAAGTTGTAAATCATATATTCTCATGCCTAAAGAGAAATTTAGGCTTGATTTAGAAAAATTAAAGAGCGTATTAGAAACTAAAGAATTTAGAACTAAAGCATATACTGGAACACTATTATCAATTGAAAAAAAATGTAAAATTAATATTTATGCGTCTGGAAAAATTGTTGTTCTTACTAGGGAAGAAGATGACGCCTTGAGCCTGCATGATGAATTAAGTAGTATTTTATATCCATACACTAAGGCTTGATTAGAGCGAGGTTACAGAAATTGGAAAATGAACCATTTGTATCAATTGTAATTCCTACAACAGGTAATGTCAAGTTCATAAGAGGATTAGTAAAAAGCGTTATAGAACTAGATTATCCAAAAGAAAAATTTGAACTAATATTAATCGGAGATTTTCCTACTAAATTTATTAAGAAACATTCGAAAATAGCGAGCGATGCTGGAGTAAATACTATTGTTGAATATAATCCTGTTGCGGCAGGTAAAAAAAGAAACATTGGGTCGGAAATGGCAAAAGGTTCTTTAATCGCATTTACAGACGATGATACTATTCTAAAAAATGATTGGATTAAAAATGCTATAAGGCATCTCAAAGAAAATGAAGATTATGTAGGTGTAGGTGGTCCAAATTATACTCCAAAAGAAGAATTGCCTTTTGCTAAAGCTGTAGGTAGAATATTTGGTTCAAAATTTTTATTTTCATTCAGGTACACTATTGGCCACGCGAAAGCGAAAGAAATTGCGCACAATCCTACATGTAATTACATAATAAAGCGAAAAATTGTTAATGAAATAAAATTTCATGATACTCTATGGCCTGGAGAAGATGCTGAATTTGATATTAGAGTTATAAAAGCAGGATACAAAATACTCTATGCACCTGATGTTGTAGTATGGCACCATAGAAGATCTAGACCCTCTGCTTTCCTAAAACAAATGTTCAATTATGGAAAAACAAGAGCTCAAGTTACAAAAATGCATCCAAGCAGTTTTGACCCTCGTTACTTTGTTTTTGTCTTTGCGTTTATATTTTTAGCTTCACTGTATTATATTTCTTGGAATAAAATAGAACTATTAGGTTTTGTACTCAGTATGAATATTCCACACTTCCTTCTAGGTTCCTATTTTGGAATATTGGGATTAGCGGGTGCTTTAGTAGGGTACCAAACTAGAAAATTAAAACAAGCACTTTATGCTCCATTGGTTTTATTCATTCAACATTTTGGATTTTCGCTTGGACTCCTTTTTGGTTTCCTCAAGAGAGCATAACGAAAGTCTTTACAAAGGGAGTTTGTAGGATAGTGTGGATTTAGACTACGATAAATTGCTTGAGCGGGCACGCGAAGGTTTAGAAGACGTTATGCAAAATGCTGAACGATTCAGTCCTCCGAAGCCAGACATAATGCATGAAGGAAGTAAAAAAACAATAATACGAAATTTTTCTGAAATTATTGATGTTCTTAGACGTGAAGAAAATCACTTGTACAAATACCTTCTACAAGAATTGGGAACGGCTGGTTCCATTGATAATAGAAGATTAGTATTGCAAGGTAGAGTTCCTGAGAAAAAGATAAATGAAAGAATAAAATCATACATTGATACTTTTGTGGTGTGTCAAGAATGTAACAGACCTGATACGTCATTTCAAAGGGCTGGAAGAACCTTGAATCTGAGCTGTGAAGCTTGTGGTGCAAAAAGACCTATAAGAACAAATTTGATTGCATAAATTATAAACGCATATTCTTTATACTCGGCTAATCTGTTATAAACAATGCAAAAGTTACAGGCTCTAGCAATAGCATTCACATTTGTTGTCATGTGTTTTAGTGGTTGTTTGGAAACTGATGAAGATAAACAAAAAAATCGAGCACCTGAAGCATTGATTCTAATGCCAAGGCAATCTTATGTTGCTGAAGCTGGGAAACCTTTCCAAATTGATGGGTCGGCATCTTCAGATCCTGATGGAGATGAATTAAATTATATGTGGACGCTATCCGGTCTAGGTAGCCCTATAGATTTGAGTACAAAAATGTCAGACTTTGTTACTATTGATACTCCAGGAAACGATTTGGTTTTAACTTTATTAGTACAAGATCCTGGTGGTCTAACAAATCAAGACATTGTAGTTATAAATGTGGAACCTGGAAATAGACCGCCTGTTGCAAAGATAGTTACACCAAGCAATGGAGGTGCCTATTCTGAGGGTAAAGAAGTTACCTTTGATGGAATGGCAAGTAGTGATCCTGATAATGATATATTGTCATATAATTGGGATTTGGGCGAGGCTGGAGGGCCTACGTATACAGCTTCTAAACAAAGTAAATTTAGCCTTGATTTAGAAGAAGGTGACTATAGTGTGACCTTGACTGTTGAGGATCCAGATGGCGAATCAAATTCTATAAGTCACTCATTTTCAGTCACAAATTTACCTCCTGTCGCAATTATTAAATCAGACAAAACATCTGTTTTTACCGAAGAAATAATAGAATTTTCTGGAGATGATTCCTATGATCCAGAAGGCGATGCTCTAGATTATTTATGGGATTTTGGAGACAATCAGACTTCATCCCTAAAATCTCCTCAACATAGTTGGGGTGAAGCTGGAAGATATACAGTTACATTAACTGTTGAAGATGGAAATGGGCAGGAAGGAACATCATCCAAAAGTATTGAAATAAAATCATTAGGGCCAACGGCTGAATTTGTTTTCAAGGATGGAGGAAGTGAAGTGGAAAAGATAAGGGCTGGAGCCAACATTACTCTGGATGCTAGTGATTCCAGTGGACCAGACGGTGAAATAAAAGAATACAGATGGGATTTTGGAGATGGAAATAGTGGAACTACAAATGATTCTGCAACCGAATATTCATGGCCCTCTGGTGGTTACTATAATGTAACACTAATTGTTGTAGATGAAAATGACAAAACTGGGGAGCTTACAGAAATTCTACAAGTTGTTCCTGAGGATTATGTTGATGAGGGCGAAGGAAATGAATTAGTTGATGGTGTTGAAGATGCTGTAACCTATGATATGGAAGTTGAAATCTTTGTAGAGTCTATTGAAATAGAATTTACCGACATAAATTGTGTTGGTTTTGGAGGGCAACTGGACTATAGTATTATTGTTCAGGACTCTAGTGGAGAATCTATTGGTGAAGGTAGTGGAAATATTGCATGCGGTGGAGAAGGTGGAACCTGGAATCAAGCATTTTCTAATGTTGAAGAATTAAATCTAGGAGACTATCAAGCGACAATTGAATTTACAAACGGAGGAACTCCTGTTCAAGCAAGTTGGAATTATCGTTTTGCAATACTTTATGAATTTTAAATTTCTATAGAAAAAGAAACACTGTTATCATTATTTTGTAATAAGTCACTCAGTCTGATGATTTTAGGATTAAGACTTGTTAATCTTTCAGCCATACCTGCAACGTGCCCTTCCCCAACTATAGCAACTATTCTATCGCATTTTT
>JAKURQ010000056.1 GCA_022449785.1 Candidatus Poseidoniia archaeon | reverse complement strand
GGGCAGACAAGAATACATCTAAATTGGCAAGACCAAAGTCGTTAACCGGATTTGTTAGGTATCCTAGTCCTGTATCGAAATCCGAAGTAATAGTTCCATAAATTACCACTGATATCAATCCAAAGATGGCCCCAACTAATCCTCCATTTGCAGTTATTCTATCTGACAAAGATAAGAATACAGGGAGAACGGTCGCTGCAGCAAATAAATCTGCAACTAAAAATATTCTGAAAACACTGAGGGCATCATCAGCATAATACCATGCTAAAAATATTGCAATTGGAGCTACCAAAATTACGGCATATCTTGCTTGGGAAATATCCATATTAGAATCAGTTAAGTCTCTAGATACTACTGCCACAATTGCATTCTGAAGTGTATCAATACTGGAACAAACTAAAGCAATTCCAAGAACTAAAAACATAGCTAAGACAATCTCATTGTAATCTTTAATCAATTCAAAAAAAGCTATAGAAGGATTAGAAAGTGATCCTCTCCCTGCTGCAACAGTTCCCAAAAATCCGAATAGTAATACTGCAATGAAACATAAGCCTGATGCTAAGAATGCACCTTTTCGCAAAGCTTCATTATTTTCTGAAGCCCAAGTACGCTGCCAATTACCTTGAGAAAACATCTCGGCAGCAGTTATAGCTAGTACTAGAGCTAAACCCGCTTCAAAAGTTGAATAATCACTTATGCTCCCTATGCTCCAATCATCCTCAGGATTGTAGGCTTTTGCATCATCTAAAGTGTTGCCAAATCCTTCATTTATGATGAAAAAAACCACACAAACCACTAGCCAAATTATAAAAAATGATTGAATACGGTCTGTCTTAATCGAAACGGGCAAACCTCCAATTACAGTGTAAAAAGTTGTAACAATGGCAACATATACTATTGGAACCAAAAAATCAATTCCTGACAAAAAATTAACCGCCCTACCTATTGCAATATATTCAGCAAACATAAATGTAAACATGTAAAGAATAGAAATTATACCGACGTAAATTTGCATAGGGCGGCCCATCTTCTGACGAACAAAATCAGCAAGAGTAATACCCTTAGGTGTTAAATCTCTGATTATAGGGCCCAAATATGCCAATAAAAGGAAAGGTGTAGCTGATGATATAGCATAACCAAACACATCATAAAAACCACCATAATATCCAACTTCTGAAGGTCCAAACAAAAGCCATATCCCCATACCTGAAGCAAAAAGACTCAAACCAATCATTAACCAATTTTGACTACCTCGAGCCGAAAGATATTCATCCGTATCTAGTAATTTACTACCTGATTCACGGGAACCTAACCAAGCAAAAAAAGCTAAAGAACCAAAAATCAAAATGTACCCAAGGAAGGGCGAGATCATGACATTACCTCCATCGATTTAGCTAAATCTTCTACTATATTACATACTCTGTTTTGGCTGTGACTAACAATATACAATGATGGTTCAAATCCATGGCCTCCTTCATCTATCAAAGCTTCAGCATCTATGAATTGATTGCTAAAGGATAAGGTATCTCCCTCTCTAACTAATTTAATTGAATTTACATCTAAATTGTTTAGTAACTCTGAGATTATTGGATCCCATCTAAGATTAATGATAACTAAAGCATTAGAACCAGATTTTCGCAAATCAAGAAGTAATTCAGATAGATGAGAAGATGCACCGAATTTTGGAGAGGACAATGGACGTGCTTTTCCACCCACTGGAGTTAAACGGCCAGGAAACGCAGCTATACCTGAACTATCTATAGCGTCATTTACAGCCATCGCAATATTAACTCGGACTTGGGGTGATAATATAGGTATTGAACTTTCTAAACGTTTTCTCATCTCAGCAATTTTTACCAATGTTTTTTCTCTGCTATCCTGAACTGGAAAATTAATTATTAAATCTTGATTGTCTACTACTATTTTCAAACTCCAACGAGAGGCATCTCCTGTTTTAAGGATCTCAGCCAGTGAGATTGCAGCCTCTTGTAGATTACTTTCTATGGGCTCTATGTAATGTGTTGGTAAAGTGTGCAAATAATTACCTGCCATAACCTGACTAACGCCTAGCGATTTTCCTAGGCTTGACTGTGTCCACCCCTCTTCAGATAATATTCGACAAGCACGACCCCTTAACTCTTTGAATAAATTTCCTGTCAATTCAACTGGCATCATATTAATCACTTATAGAATGAGAAAAGGCACTTATAAGTATTGTACAAACCTTTTAGCAAGGGGTCTACTAAACTAAGTTTAGAGGTACTTTATTTGACAAATTCAATACCAGTCTCAAACGAAGTTTTAGAAACTATTTTTGATGAAACTGGTTATAACTCAAACAATCTTTCTATTCGTGAAACAAATAGATTAGCAACGTTGATAAGTCAAAAAGGTAATTTTGATTTTGTTAGAATGGAAATGGGCATACCAAACCTCCCAACTCCTGATATTGCAAAAGAAGCTGAGAAAAAAGCTATAGATCAAGGACTTCAAGGAATCTATCCACCATTTGATGGAATTCCTGAATTGAAATCTGCAGGAAGTAACTTTGTCAAAGCATTTCTAAATATGAATGTAGAACCTAAACATGTAGTTCCTACTTGTGGATCATTACAAGGTGGGTACATTTCACAAGCTTTGGCTGGAAATATGCATAAAGGAAAAGACACTATTCTGTATTTAGATCCTACTTTTCCAGTAACTCGTTATCAAGCAAAATTTTTAGGACTAAGAAGTGAAGGAATTGAACTTTATGATAATAGAGGTGATAGATTATTGGAGGCAATAAATGAAAAAATATCCGGAGGGAATGTTGGAGGTCTATTATGGTCTTCACCGAATAACCCCAGTTGGTCATGCTTAAATGAAGAAGAACTCAAGGGAATTGCTGAAATTTGTGATGAAAATGACATATTAGCAATTGAAGACTTAGCATACCTAGGCATGGATTTCAGAAAAGATTATTCTAAACCAAACACAAAACCATACATCCCTACAATTAGTAAATTTGGAAAAAATTGGATTACGTTAATTTCAGCTTCGAAAGCATTTTCATTCCCTGGACCAAGGTGTGGGCTCGCAATAATTTCCCCAGAACTAAATGAACAAGAATTTGAACAATTGGGAAATTTTTGTGGTAGAAAAAGATTCGGACATGCTTTTTCACTAGGTGGACTGTATGTTACAACATCAGGTACAAGTCATACTGCACAATTTGCTTTAGCAAAAATGCTGGAGAAAGCTACAAGCGGAGAATATAATTTCATTAAAGTAACAAGTGCCTATGGTAAAAGAGCAAAAAAAGTTCGTAGTATATTTCTAAAATATGGTTTCAAACAGGTTTATGAAAAGGACATGGATGAAACAGTGGGTGATGGTTTCTATCTAACAATGTCCTATCCGGGATATGATGGAACTAATCTCATGCTAGAGTTAATGAAATATGGAATTTCAACAATTACTCTAAAATCAACCGGTTCAAATAGGCACGAAGGATTACGGGTTTGTATTTCATTCGTGGATGAAAAAGACATGCCTATCTTAGAGGAGAGACTAAGCAAATTCAAGGAGAATAACAAGTGAAACCAAACGAAGTGGATTTTGATAATTTAACATTTAGCTTTACTGAAACTAAATCAATGTATGTGGCAAAGTGCAAGCAGAACAGTGAATGGGAAAGTGGAGAGATTGTACCATTTGGTAACTTAAGTTTGTCGCCTGCTGCGACTGTGTTAAATTATGGACAGGGATTATTCGAAGGAATGAAAGCATACAGATGGGAGAATGGGAAGATTGCAATGTTCCGACCTGAAAGAAACGCAAGAAGAGCTGCAAAAAGTTGTAATCGATTATCTATGCCTGAGATTCCAGAAGAGCTCTTCCTAGATGCTGTCAAAAAAGTAGTTCGTGATAACTCAGATTATATTCCTAGTACAACACAAGGGGCTCTCTATGTCAGACCAATTATATTTGGATCCGGAGAGGGAGTAGGAGTAGCTCCATCCACAGAATACATGTTCATAGTATACGTCAGCCCTGTAGGACCCTATTTCAAAGGGAAATTGAAACCTATAAAATTGGTTGTTACAAATGACTACCATAGAGCTCCATTGAAGGGGACTGGTGGTGTAAAAGCAATTGGAAATTATGTCCCAGGAATGCTGCCTAGTGGATTGGCAAAAAAAGATGGCTATGCTGAAGTAATTTACCTTGATGCTGCTGAAGAAAAATACATTGAAGAAGTAGGTGCCGCGAACTTCTTTGCTGTAAAAGGTAAAAATCTAATAACGCCTGAACTTACTGGATCGATTTTGCCGGGAGTAACACGTGAATCAGTCATAAAACTAGCCAGAGATAAAATGGGAATGGAAGTCGAAGAAAGAAGAATTAGTGTAGAAGAAGCATTAGAAGCGGATGAAGTCTTTTGTGCAGGAACTGCCGCAATTGTAGCTCCAATTGGTTCAATCAATTACAAAGGAGAAGATCTTACTTTTTGTGATGGTGAAATTGGAGAAGTGACTAATGAACTTTATAATTATCTCACGGGAATACAATTTGGAAAATCCAAAGACGATTTTGGTTGGATGACTGAAATATAACGTAATTTATACCCCCTTCTTGTAGTTTTATTACATCATATGACTATCTTAAGCGAAAAACTCAGAAATAAAATCAGAGATAAAGAAGCTAGAATTGGAATAATTGGGATGGGGTATGTTGGTATCCCCTTAGGTTTAGAATTCGCTAATAATGGATTTAATGTTTTAGGATTTGATAAAGATAAAAAAAGAATTGATGCCATCAATGAAGGCAAACAAGTAATGAAACATATCAAACAAAAAGCTATGGCCAATTTTCTTGCAAATGGCAGTTCAGTAACTAATGATAGTTCTAAGTTAAATGAAATGGATTGCCTAATTATTTGTGTGCCCACTCCTCTTGATGTACACGAACAACCTGACATGAGTAATGTGGAAGCTGCCTCAGATGACATCAGCAAAAATATGAGAAAAGGACAGCTAATAGTTCTTGAATCAACAACATATCCTGGAACCACAAAAGAATTAGTCAAACCAATCTTAGAAA
>JAKURQ010000055.1 GCA_022449785.1 Candidatus Poseidoniia archaeon | reverse complement strand
ATTTCTGAAACCTATTTCGTCCCAGCCACTACCCGTCCTTCCATCCCTCCTGCAATTTCTATAACTTGACCAGTTATATGTCCGGAAAGTGAATCTGAAGCTAACATAATGGCAGAATTGGCCACATCTTCGGGTTTGGCCAATTTCTTCAAAGACATGGTTGACACGATTCGATCTACACGTTTTTGGTCTAATCCTTCTTCTAATCTTTTTTGGCTAACAGTCCATCCTGGTGCGATGGCATTAACTCTCACACCATTTCCAATCTGTGCAGCATCATTTTTCAGAGTTCTCAATAATCCTGAAGTGATTGCACCTTTTGCTGCAGCATAATCTGCATGTCCTGCTTCCCCATAGATTCCTGCAGTGGATCCAATAAGAACAAGTGATCCTTTTTTTGTTTCAGAAGCATGTTTTAGGAATTCTCGGGCAGTGTTATAGGTCAAAGACAAATTTGTAGAGACAGTATTTTCCCATCTATCACTTTCAATTTCCCATAATGGAGCAAATTCTTTGGGATAATTTCCTGCATTAGCTACACAAACATCAATTTTGCCTTCTTTTTCAATTATATTATTGAAAAGTTCTTTAGATTGAGCAGAATCTGTTAAGTCTGCATTCATTGAAACACCTCCAATCTCTTTTGCAATTTTCTCTGCATTATCTTTTGAGCTGTTGTAATGTACAATTACTTTTGCACCTTGCTCAGCAAAAGATTTGGAGATAACACTTCCAATACCTCCTGCCCCTCCAGTGACTAAAACGACTTTACCATTTAGTTCGGTATTCATGTTTCAATTTCTATTGCAGTGGCCATTCCACCGCCTAAACATGCAGTTGCAAACCCTCGCTTTCCTCTTCTAGCTCTAAGTGCATGAATCAAAGCCAAAACAATTCTACAACCAGAAGCTCCAAGAGGATGACCCATAGCAACAGCACCTCCATGAACATTCAATTTTTCATGTTTAAGTCCTAAGCCTTGCATTACGCCTAAACAAGCAGAGGCAAACGCTTCGTTATGTTCATAAAGATCATAATCTTCTTCTCCAGCCCTACCTTGCATTTTCCATAATTTCTTAACAGTTGGAATTGGTGCCGACATTACATCCTCAGGAGCCACACCTACTGCACAATAGTTGGTTATTGTTGCTAGAACTTCTAAACCTAATTCTTCAGCTTTCTCTCTAGACATTACTAAACAGGCAGCAGCCCCATCTGATATTTGACTTGCATTACCTGCAGTAACAATCCCATCTTCATCAAAGACCGGACTTAATTTTGCTAAAGAATCAAGTGAAGAATTAGGCCTGATACCTTCATCAGTTTTCAACACTCCATTTTCATGTTCGACAGGAATATGATATCCTGCAAAAGCTCCTTTTTTGTGAGCATTTTGAGCACGGATATGAGATTCAAGTGCAAATAAATCAGCCTCTTCCCTTGTAATACCGAATTGCTCAGCGATGCGATTTCCTGTCTGAGCCATAACCATTCCATTGAATGGATCAATAAGCCCATCATTCATCATGCTGTCAACAGGGTTTTCCATACTAATTTTACCGTCTTTATCTCTTGAAACTGTAAATGGAGATTGAGACATTGATTCCATACCTCCGGCAATTACAATAGTAGACTCACCAGCACGTATTGAATTTGCAGCTAACATAATCGCTTTCATACTGGAGCCACACATTTTGTTTATCGTAAGTGCAGGAATATTTTCTGGAATTCCGCCTTTGATTGCAGCTTGTCTAGCTGGATGTTGCCCAATCCCTGCTGAAAGGACATTACCCATAATGACTTCATCAATTGTAGAAGAATCAACGCCCGTTTGTTCCAATGTGGCCTTTATTACCATTGCACCTAAATCCACAGCAGATGTTTCGAATAGAGAGCCCTTGAAGCGACCGTGCGCAGTTCGAACTCCTCCAACAATTACAACATCCTTGGCATATTCCATTGATTTTCTGCATTATAGCACCCAAGTAAAATAACTTCGCAGAAACTTTAAGAAAACCCAGTTCAGGCCTACACTTAGCAACAATCATGGCCGAACCGAAGATAAAGGAGAAACGCTGGACTGTGGATTTAGAGAAAAAAATCCAAGAAGAGCATTTTGCAGAAGGTCAGAGATATCAGTTCAACCCTAAGTCAGAGAAGGAGATTTTCGTCATAGATACTCCACCACCATACCCTTCAGGAACATGGCACATTGGAGCTGTGGCACAGTATTCCATGATTGACGTCATTGCTCGATCTCAGAGGTTGCTTGGAAAGGAAGTATACTTTCCATGGGGTGTAGATAGAAACGGAATTAATATTGAATTTACAGTCGAGAAGAAGACTGGCCGTAAGATGAAAACTTACGACAGGGCAGAATTCCTAGAAATTTGTAAAAATGAAATAGAAAAATACACTCAAGAAATGAGAAACATTGCGAAAAGAGTTGGCCTTTCTTGTGCATATGATAATGAATATTTGACAGACGCTCCAGACTATCGAGCAGTAACTCAATCAATATTCATAGATTTATTCAAAAGAGGAGATATTGTAGAGGAATTAAGACCCAATTTGTATGATCCTGTAGAAGGGACAACACTTGCAGAAGCTGAAGTAGAAAGATTACCTCGAAAGACCAAGTTAGTCGATGTAAGATGGTCCGTTGAAGGAGAAGATCATCCTCCAGTTATAATTTCAACAACAAGACCAGAATTAATTTGCGCTTGTGGAATAGTTATAGTTCATCCTGACGACAAAAGATATCAAAATTTGGTAGGCAAGAAATTGGAATTACCAATTGACACTTCAGGTCGTTCAAAAACAGTAGATATCAGAGCTCACGCAAGTGTAAACATGGAATTTGGTTCAGGAGTCTTGATGGTCTGTTCTTTTGGAGACCAAAATGACGTTTCAGTATTCAGAGAGTTAGGTTTAACGCCGTTCCAAGCAATTGATTTGGAAGGAAAAATAACAGACGTTGGAGGTCCTTTAGCAGGCTTACCAGTAATCGAAGCAAGAAAAAAGGCGTTGGAACTTTTAGAAGAATCAGATAGAATTGAAAATATAGAAGAAAGAGACCAGGAAGTTCCAGTTTCAGAAAGGGGAAAGAATCCTATTGAAATTATATTATTGAAAGAGTGGTACGTTCGCCAAACTCATATACAAGATAGATTGAAAGAACTATCTGATGAAAGTAATTTTGTTCCAGCACGTAACAAGCAATTTTTGTTAGATTGGATGGAAAATATTACTATTGATTGGCCCGTCAGTCGTAGACGGTGGTACCATACAGAAATTCCAGTTTGGTATTCAGAAGATAGAAAGAAAATAATCACTCCACCACATGGAACTTACGTACAACCTTGGAGAGATTCACCACCCGATGATTCTATTGTCATGGACCGTGAAACTCGTAAAGAATTAGGAACTTATTCAGATATGAAATCTGAATTAGGTAATTTGGAAGGTGAAGAGAAAGTATTTGATACTTGGATGGATTCTTCTAATTCTAATTTGTATGTTTCAGGATACCTTTCAGATCCAGAATTATTCAAACGTGCATTTCCAACCGGAGTTCGACCACAAGGAAAAGAAATAGTTCGAACTTGGTTGTACTATACACTTCTAAAATCAGCTTTACTCCTCGACAAACCGGGATTCGCTAATATTTGGATTGATGGACTAGGCATGGATCCTTGGGGTCGCAAAATGTCCAAATCTTTGGGTAATGGAATTGATGCAGAATCAGTATTGGAATGTGGTTTCGGCGGACGAACAGGTTCTTGGAAAATCAAAGGACCAGAAGGTAAACAAGTAACATTACAAGCTAAGAAAATAGGTTCAGAATGCTTTAGATTTTGGAAAGCTGCAGATGCTCAAGTTGGAGATGATTTCCAAATAAATCCTGAACAAATTGAATTAAGATACTTTGGAGTTCTTACGAAAATTTTCAATGTGGGTCGTTTCGCTTCCCAGTTTGATTTCGATGGAGATTTAGATACAGTTCCAGAAAATTTAGAGAATGAAGATAAGTGGATTTTAGCTGAATTCACGGAATTATTGAAGAAAGCAAAAGCTGGTTACACAGGAATGGACATTTACACGGCAGCTCAAGGAATCAAGACATTCAGTACCAACGTCTTCGCTTCTCATTGGCTCGAAATGGCAAAAACAAGATTGTACAATGATGATGCATCAGCTACATGGACTCTTCACCGTATATTCAGAGACATGATGTCGATTTTATCACCTATCTGTCCTTTCTTTACACATCATTTGTCAACAACACTTTATGGAAAATCAGCAGTGGATGTAGATGTTTTCCCTGAGAACCCATTATCTGAAACTTCTGACTTTACAAAGATGACAGAACCATTAATTGAATTTAATTCTCAAGTATGGAAAGCTAAGAAAGATGCAGGAGTTTCTTTAGCAGCTCCAATATCTGGACATAAAGTACCAAAAGAATTGTCCAATATTGAAAATGCGCTTGTTTCTATGCATAAATTAGAGTAATTTTAACAAAAACTATATTAATTTTCAAAATATAGGGATTTTATGAGGCATCCGTACGAGGTTAGACTTGAAGAATTGGAAAAACGGGTTGCCCGCTTGGAGTCAATTCTAAAAAAGTCTACAAGAACAAGAAAACTTTTGGCTTAATTTAGGTCATATGTGTTCTAAGCCAGTCAAGCACAGTGTTTATGTACGATTTTATTAATATTTTGCAAACCAAAAAGTTTCAGGTTTGTGCCAATCTCTAATTTGATCGGTTTCTAATCGTAATTGGAAATTATAACCATTTTCATCAGCATTAGGAGAATAACTAAAGTTTACAGTTACACTATTCGTATTGAATGTTTCATCAAAAAGAACCTCTTGAGAAACTAAACTACTTCCGTCATAAATCTCCAGAATCACTCTTAGATGGCATTGTTGGATAGAGAGCCTTTGTGTGCAATCTTCCGTGCTTCCATCATGAGTTACTGTAGTTTCACCAGAAATTTCTTGTACGTTATTTTCTATTTTCAAATCAACAGTCGTTTCCTTTGCTGTAGGGGCACAAGTACATTCCATATTATCTGAAATAACGTGCCCATCAAAATCAACAGTAATTTCTACTTGATCATCACTTTTCATTTGTCCATTTGAGGTTGTTAAAGTGACTATATATTTTCCAGGATTCTGGTATTCATGCGTAATTTCAATTCCTTCTCCTTGGGTCCCATCACCAAAATCCCACATATAGGTCGAAGCATTTCCCACAGAAGAATAAGCATTAAATTGAAAAACATAGAATGTTTCTTCGACAACTTCCTCTTCATCA
>JAKURQ010000054.1 GCA_022449785.1 Candidatus Poseidoniia archaeon | reverse complement strand
TTACCATAAAAACGGACTTGCGATCAAGTAGCTCCCTAATACCGTTCCAATGATGGTATGATGTAAGAATATTGTTTGGTTGTCTTCTCTAGTTCCCCATGCGAAAACCGTACTCTTCAAACCAATATCTCCTCGAACCCAAACTTTCTGATTGAGTAAACAGTATCCTACATACACTAGGATAACAGCCCCTACTGCAATTCGGAGCTGCTCCTGTGGTTCCATACTTAACTCCTAAATCTTCTGCTTACAAATACTAAGGATGCTCCGGCAGCCATGATTCCAAATCCTGGCAATGCTGAAGCTTCTTCTTCTATTTCTTCTGCATCAAATTCTATCAAAGTTGTCTTTTCTGGATTTTCAGCATCTGCATTAGCATCTACTTGTGCTTCTGCTACAGATGATTCAATTGGCATCATTTCTATTCTATATCCTTCTTCTTTCAAATTAGGCATATCCATGTTGATGTATGCTGGGTGTCCGTTCTCTGCATCATGGAACCAAATGATTTCTGAATCACAGAATGGATCGTCATAACATTCTTCATCATGTTCTCCATCGTGTCCTGAACGGCTACCTCCTGGAATAATTCCTTCATCGCCATCATCTCTGTCATCGTCGCCATCATCTCCATCGTCTTCTTCATCTTCACGATCACATTCATCGTCATCTCTTTTTGGATTGTTCTCTGAACATCTGTCTGTTGGGAATACTTGGTATCCTTCGTATTCTGTCCCGTCAGATGCTGTTGCGCTTTCTTTTTCTCCAGTTTCGAATGCGTAAGGTATAGGTCCAAAGTCATCAATTTCATGAACGGAGTAAGGTCCAAATGCGAACCTGTTGTTCTCTATTCTCAAATTCAATCTTTTGAATTCCTCTTCTGCTGTTTCGTCACAGTCTTCTCCTTCTTGTGCAGATTCATCATCTTCACATGAAATCTCTTCTAAGATTTCTTGGAAAATTTCATCCATCCATGTTTCTGGAATATACATTGGGAAAATGTCATTCCATTCTGTAATTACATCAGGAACTCCATCATTGTTTCTGTCGACAGTTACACTGAATGATTCGTTGTTGTGAAGTTCTTCAATTGCTTCTGTTAGACCTGAGTACAATTCTTGCATTTCTGGTAACTGATCACAGTCATTATCCGGGCATAATGACAATTCAGGTTTCTGGATGTCTACTTTTCCACCCATGTCTCCGCTAATTGTCAATTCTTCCATTTCGCCTTCCCAATATTTATTTTCATCTAAAGGGAGGTCCATTACGTTAATTGGATCATCACCAAAATCAAAGACTAAATGGTAACTTACCTCAGAAGACATTTCAAAAATAGCTGTTTCTAATTTATGATCTAGTGTTTCATAACAATAAGATGTTTTTTCTTCTTCGTTTTCTTCACACACTGAAAATATATCTTCGTTGTCGCCACCTTCACTTTCACCTTCATCTTCACCATCCTCACAATGCCAATAATCGTCGTTTACATAATCCATCGGATATGTGTCGCCGTTATCACATTCAAAATCGTAGCCATTTCCTGGTTCGTCGCTGCCATCATCACAATCTTCCCAACCGTCATTTGCATAATAGAAAGGATAGGTTTCGTATCCGTTAGCACACTCGAATTCGACTTCTTCTTCACCATCTTCACCACCTTCATCTAAAATTGAAACTCCATTACGTGTTATGTTAGGCACGTTTTTGATGGTGATTCCTCCTGCTGCACCGAGTGCAATTGTGATTTCTGTCCTTGCTAATTCATGTGTGTCTTGAGTCCACCAGGTGTCTTGGGTCATCTTAGCAACGTAGTGCATACTGCCACCGAGAGTGGTGTGTGTTTCCTCAAGAACTAAACGTTCACCTGTGTTGTTGTCTAACAATTCTATTTGAGCGGCGTCGCCATCTTCACCACAGTCTTCGTTTTCATCATCCCAGTCTTCGTCCTCACACCAGGCTTTCAACACGATATTGAGTTCGCCTTCACCAGGTAACATTGTTGTGAATTTAGTACCCAATACAGTATGTGAGTATAGTGATTGTTCTGTCTGCATGTGAATCATCTGATCAAAGTCATCAACAACTTCGCCAGTGTAGTAAAATCCTAGAATTGCTTGATTAGCTAATTCAAATGCTTTTAGTTCCAATCCTGATGCGTTTTTGACCATTTCAGCTTCTTCGCTTTCCATTAATTCAGTAATGTTGCCTTCAAGTTCATCTAATTGTGGGCGAATTTCTTCCATCAAGTCTATTTCTTTACCGAAGGCCCATTTATCTCCAACTACAAAAGTAGATTCTTCTACTGCTGATGTTGCTTGGGATCCAAGTAAGAATGCTGCTACCATTAGTGCAAATATCGAGTTCTTGTACATCGTTATTCCTGTGCAGTGCACAATACTTGACGTTTTGAATGTATATTTAAAAGCTTTTAGGGAAAAATCATTCCATACAGAGACACCTTTGTTTCCTGTGGAAAAAGGAAGAATAGAACCTGCAAAAACCAAAAAGACAAAACAAGCCGTCGGATAGGAACAGGTTTCCAGTGGAAGAAGAGGTGTGTGTCTCTTATACTATACTATACTTTGTTATGATAAGAATGTCTAATATCTCTCAATTAATATTAGGAGAAACAGGATGCGTTTCTTACATAATCCATTGCAATGAAAAAAGAGAAATTGCAATTGTGGATTCTTTCGAAGAATTTGAAGAAGATATCCTTGAAGAAATTAAAAGATTAGGATATCCTTCTGTAAAATATGTGTTAGACACACATACACACGCAGATAGAAGATCAGCTTCTTCTTATTTCGTAAATGAATTTGGAGTAGATGGAATCGTTAAAAGCGAAATGACAAAATACAAAGGTAGTAAAGTAAAAACCAAAGATGGAGATGTTCTAAAAATAGGAAATCTAGAATTGAAAGTAATGTACACCCCTGGACACACATACGACCACAATTGCTACTTACTTGGAGATAATTTATTGTCAGGAGATTGCTTGTTTATCGGAGACGTAGGCCGTATTGATTTAGGAGGCGATCCACGAGAAAAAACAGAATTACTTTACAACAGTTTAAGAAGATTAGAACAATTACCACCAAATACAAAGATCTATCCAAATCACGTAGGTGCTGCCCACGCAATAGACTCGGAAGACACATTTTCAACAATTTCTAATGAAATGAAAACAAACACCGCATTCCAGATAAAAAACATACAAGAATTTTACACATATATGACAGAAGGGTGGCCCCCAAAACCAGACAATTGGGAAAAAATAATAGAAGATAATCTAAATGGCTGAAGAAAACACAGATTCACCTCAAACAGCAATTGCTTGGATGGTTTTAGCAGGCCTTTGTTTTTCAGCAACAGGAGTTTTTGTTAAATTATCAGGAGGATTGTTGATAGTCTGGACTGTAATTTTTGGTAGAAGTGCAGTTATTGCAATAATGACTTTTGTCTTAGCCAAAATACAAGAAAAATCACTATCGTTTGAAGAACCAAGATGGCTCCTTGCAAGATGTGTCACTGGCCTTTCAGCAATGGCTTGTTATTTCTATGCAATTCCTCTAATCCCATTAACAACAGCAGTAGTTCTACAATGGACGTCTCCTCTTTTTGTGGCGTTGTTTTCCGGTTATCTAATCAAAGAAAGAGTATCTCCTTTCCTGTTTATTTGTATAGGCGTCGCATTTGTGGGAACGGTTTTGATTATTTCACCCTCTTTTGAAGCAGTTGAGGTAAATGCAATCTATGCACTTATTTCAGGAGTCTTGTCTGCATTAGCCTACCTTTCAATCAGACAGCTAAGATCTACAGCAACATCAGAATCAGTAGTATTTTGGTTTGCAGTGTTCTGCGTTATTTTCAGCCTCCCTTTTTCAGCAAAGGAGTTGTTTACGTTGTCAAGTTATGAAATACAAGTCCTAATTGGAGTCGGCGTGACTGCAGGGATAGGACAAATAGGAATGACAAGGGCCTATCATGCTGCTAAAGCCGCATACATTGGAGCATTTTCATACAGTACGGTTGTAGTTAGTTGGGTTTATGGACTATTCATATTCAATGAAGTTCTATCACTATGGGACATGGTTGGTACATTGCTAATCGTAGGAAGCGGAATCGTACTGGCTACAACTTCTCCTAAAACAGAGAGTGCCCAGGTCCCTTGACTAATTTTCTACAACCCATCCAAGAAACGACACCCAAAATTAGAACAATAAGATAGAAAATCAAGCGACCAGCAACATCCAAATAATTCAAGAAAAGATATGGATATCCACAAGAAACATCTCCACAGGGAAAATCATTATTGACTTGGACAAAGAACTCCATCCAACAAATATACCCTACAAAAATTATACCAAAAACAGAAAATTCTTTTCTAAAATCTTGGAAAGCCTTTGAATAAAATAAAACTTCAACAAATAAGAAAACAGAAGTTCCAAAATGCATATAGTAATCTTTGAGAACATCAAAGATAGACCACCCACTTTCAGCAGCACCAAACCCACCTAGAAGTTTGATAACCCAATAAAGTACGAAAACAAGAACATTTAGAACCATTGAAGCAGGCAATACGAAATAGTAAGATACAAATTTCCGATCACGTTCATTAACTAAGGCACAACAGGCAATAATGAAATTTAGAAGCAAGTTCCAATTAGTTAGGAATTTTAGACCACCACCCCAACTTCCAGCCCTTAGAATGTAAAAACCTAAAATAATGTTAGTTATGAAAAAGTAAAGAGCTAAAACAAAAGCGACTGAACGAAAAATCAATCTTCCATTTTCCATAACACACCTTACAGATTACTGTTTACAGTATTTTTTAAAGATATCTAATAGAAATAATTCAAAAAAGAAATCATTATAATCACTACACTGAAGGCAATTCGTGATAGACCTCCGTAGTGATACAGTTACACAGCCAACAGAAGGCATGCTTGACACAATGTCGAAAGCAGCAGTCGGCGATGATGTTTTAGGGGACGATCCGACAGTAATCGAGTTACAAAATAAAGCTGCAAATATGCTTGGAAAAGAAGCAGCATTATATGTCCCATCTGGAACAATGTCAAACATAGTTGCCACACGTACACATACCTCCCCAGGAGATGAAATAGTAACAGAAGCACACAGTCACGTTTATCAATATGAAGGTGGAGCTTTTGCAGCACTTTCAGGCTGTTCCGTAGCAATAATTCATGCTAAAGACGGATTGATGACTCCAGAAGAAGTATCAAATTCAATTAGAAAAGCCGAAGGAAGTTTGTCTCATTATCCAAATGGAAGTTTAGTTTGCGTAGAAAATACAGCACAGGGCGGAGGAGGTACAGTTTATCCTCAAGAAACTCTAGATGAAATCTGTAAAGTTGCAAGAGAAAAAGAT
>JAKURQ010000053.1 GCA_022449785.1 Candidatus Poseidoniia archaeon | reverse complement strand
TTGTGGAATTTATCCATCTAGTTTCTCCTCGAATCTCTATGAAACCCTTTGAAGATAATGATACATTTTCAAGCTTCAAAGTCTTACCAAAATTAACCACAATATCTTTTACAGAAACAGTCTCATCCCAAACATGCGTATCCTGGGTGATAATCCAATCCTGACCATCCTGAGGTGCATTGCCATTTGAACCTGCAGAAGCATTTCCAGTACTGATTATTATCGCAGTAATCGCGAGTAAAAGAAATGACACTTTCTTCATCTTGACTATTGATGTAGTTATCTGTTAATAAAATAAACCGAAGATTTATACAACACAATAATTTTAAATTAGTCAATGAATCAAGATAACAGATGGTTCTTGAAAAATTAGGAGATGCACTCAGAGAAACTCTTAGGAAAATAGCCGGTGCCAGCCACATTTCTCCTGAATTAATTAAAGAATTAGTAAGAGATATACAAAGAGCTCTATTACAATCGGACGTTAATGTAAGACTTGCTTTAGATTTAAGTAAAAGAATCGAAACGAGAGCTTTAGATGAGAAAGCACCTGCTGGAATGACTGGCCGAGAGCATGTTGTTAGGATAGTTCATCAGGAATTAGTATCTGCGTTGGGTGAACCCCGTTCCCTTAAATTGGAAAAACAAAGAATTATGTTAGTTGGTCTTTATGGCCAAGGTAAGACCACGACTACTGGAAAACTAGCAAAGTATCTAAAGAAAAAAGGTTTGAGTTTAGGATTAATTGCAGCTGATGTTCACAGACCTGCAGCATACGATCAGTTATCTCAGATTGGAGACCAAATAGATATTCCCGTTTTTGGTAGCTCAAAAAATACTGACGCAGTAAAAGTAGTGACTGAAGGTTTAAAGGAATTTGAAGATTTAGATATTGTAATTGTAGATACAGCAGGGCGCCATGCTTTAGATGATGATTTAATATCAGAAATGGAATTAGTTTCTAAGGTAGTTCAACCAGATGAAATTTTCCTTGTCATGGACGCAACGGTTGGCCAACAGGCTGGCCCTCAGGCAGAAGCATTCCACGAAGCTGTTGGTGTTTCAGGTGTAATATTAACCAAACTTGATGGTTCTGCTAAAGGTGGTGGAGCTTTATCTGCAGTATCTGTAACAAATGCCCCTATTATTTTTGTAGGTACTGGAGAAAGTTTAGACAGCTTAGAAACACTAGATCCAGATAGATTTATCTCACGACTTCTTGGAATGGGTGACTTGCAAACGCTTCTTGAAAGAGCTGAAGAAGTGATGGATGCTAGTACTGCTGAAGATACTGCAAAGAAAATGCTATCAGGTAAATTTACCTTAATAGATATGAGGGAACAAATGGAGGCTATGAGTAAAATGGGTTCCTTGGACAAAATAATGGAAATGATTCCAGGAATGTCTTCAATGGTGAATAAAGGACAAATGCAAGAAACGGAAGGAAGATTAGAGAAATTTAAAGTTTTAATGAATTCAATGACACATGAAGAGCTCGAAAATCCAAAATTGATAAAACGTTCTAGAATTGAGAGGATTGCAAAAGGCTCGGGTTCAGATCCACAAGAAATTAGAGAATTATTGAAGCATTACAATAAGAGTAGGAAGATGATGTCAAATCTTGGTGGTAACAGAAGAATGCAGCAACGAATGATGAAACAATTTGGAAAGGGTGACCTCAAACTATAGCCCCAAAATACATATACAGAGACCTAGAATATAATATATGCAGAGTTTCGAAATTAAACGAGGACATGGTAAAACATTAGAAGATGGCGGATTAAAGACGCTAATGGAAGAAGAATTCGGAGATGTTGCCGAAGACAATAATCTCTATTCTGGTTCCTTTAAAGCACTAAAATCAATAAATGTAGAATTTGTTTCCATTACCGAAATCCGGGTAAAAACTGAAATGGATCCTGATGCATCGTTAGAAGATGCAACTGAAGCTCATCAAGCATACAATAGATTCATGGAAGCTGCTACCAGTTTCAATGCCAAGCAAAGAGTAGATAGAGCTAAAGCTAAAGCAAAGAAAGAAGCTAAAGCAGCTGCTGAAAAGGAAATGCAATCGTAATGGAAAAGTATGCCCTTACTGGAACTCCAGGAACGGGCAAAACATCGGTATCTAAGTTACTGAATGAAAAAGTCACATCTCTTTCTGATTACTATGAAGAAGCATCAGAAGGAAAAACAAATAGTGGAGAATGGGTTGTAGATATTGAAAAATTAAATACCATTTTTAAAACTTCAGACACAAAAATTTATGAGGGCAATTTTGCTCATAAATTGAATAATATAGATAAAATAATAGTCCTAAGATGTGATCCTATTATACTCAAAGAAAGACTAGAAGAAAGAGGATATAAGAAAGAAAAAATAATGGAAAATCTTGAAGCTGAGGCTATTGGTTTAATCTTCTCAGAATCAATATCATATGTAGGTGAAAATAACGTCATTCAATTAGATACAAGTAATACAGATATTGAAAATATAGCAATGAATATTGAAAAATATATGGACGGGAAGATTAAAGTAGAAGAAGAAATTGATTACTCAGAAAGGATATTGGAGTGGTACTAATATGGTAGCTGATGATTACAGAGATTTTGGGGCAAAAATACTTGATCCTATAGCAGAAAAGATACCTTTAGGGCCAATGGGAATCAGTTTCCTATCATTGTTAACTGCTATTGGAGCAGGATATTCTTTTTTTATTGTGGAAGAAAATTTATCGAATAAAGAATGGTTGTTGATTGGTTCTGGTCTTGTATTCTTAACAGCTGTTCTAGATGCTCTTGATGGAATAGTTGCTCGTAAAAGGGATTTATCAAGTAAAAGAGGAGATTTAGTTGATCACACACTTGATAGAGTTGCTGATATCTTAATTATTGGTGGTATTGCATTTGGAAATGTTGTCGCTATTGAGATTGGATTTGCTGCAATTATTGGAGTGTTGATGCTCTCCTATATGGGTACACAAGCTCAGGCTGTGGGAGCTGGGCGTGAATACGCAGGTTTGCTTGGTAGAGCTGATAGATTAATCGTACTAATGTTAGTCCCAATAATAAATTACTTTAATCAAGAATATAATTATATGGAATTAATGTGCTATACATTTGCAGTTATTTGCACATTATCTGCAATTTATCGTTTTCAAAGAATCTGGAATGAACTAGAATAAAACAAATGGTGGGAGCACTGGGATTTGAACCCAGATCGGCGGGTCTCACCTATTGAGCCGGAGCCCAACGTTGCACAGGTCATAGCTCCAATCATTCATCACGATATCAGCAGACCCTGTAGCAATCATTCCTGTATAATTGGAGCCCGCAATGCTGCCAGGTTACACCATGCTCCCCAATTAAAACTCTAGTAGGCCACTACAATAAAAAGTCTCTGATGAGTAACGTTAATAACGTATGCTTTATCGAGTATACATAAATGAGCTCAGATGAAGAAACCGAAGAGGAGGTTTTGAATGAGCATAATCCGGCACCCCCTTCTGAAAGAATCTGGATGCCTGTGTATCAAGATGAGGACAATAAACTAGCTAAACATGACTGGTGCCTTGATACGGGAATTATCAAGAATCTTAGTGGAGAGGAAGCAAAACCTAAAGGATTCTATGTATCTGTACTTAATAAAATGAAATATATTCTTGAGCATGATTTAGGTCATAGTAGAGGAGCACCAAAATTTCCAGATTCACAAATTAAATTAATTTTAAAAGACTTGGACAAAATAGATGGTTTCTATGATAAATGGTGGAGGACGGAATCTTCACAATTAGAAGCATTTATTCGTGTTGTACAGAACAGAAGGGCTGATTTATCACAAAGATTCATTGTGGATTCAGTAACGAGGACACTGCGTGGTTGAAATTGCTCCATCAATGCTAGGGGCAGACTTTGGCGATATGCGTCGAGCTGCTGAACTAGTAGCTCCAGAATCTGGCTATTTGCATATGGATGTTATGGATGGACATTTCGTACCTAATCTTACTATGGGTTCTGATTTAGTAAAATCATTGAAAGGAATTGCACCTCTGGATGTACATTTGATGATTACGGATCCATGTGATTTTATAGATGATTTCTGTGAAGCTGGTGCTGATATAATCTCTGTACATATTGAAGCAAATAAACCCAAAGAAGCTTTACAATTAATAAAAAGTAAAAATATCAAAGCAGGAATTGCATTAAATCCCTCCACTCCAAAAGAGGCCATTGAGGATGTTGTTTCTGAAGCTGATATGATTTTAGTTATGTCTGTTGAACCTGGATATTGTGGCCAATCATTCCATGAAAATGCCATAGATCGCGTCAAGGAGTATAGAGAAAAATATCCTGATAAATTAATTGAAGTGGATGGTGGAGTCAGTACTTCGAATTCAGAAAAACTCATTCAGGCAGGGGCTGATATCTTAGTTGCTGGAAGTGCAGTTTTTAACTCAGAAGATCCAATTCAGACGATAAAACAAATGAAACAGGGTTAAACTTATTAATTAGAAAGAGATATAATAAACGTGAGAAAAGCCTTTGTCATTGGATTAGCCTTGCTTCTAAGCCTTAATATGGTTAAAATTGATACAAGTGCAGAATTACCTGTAGAAGATTTTACACATGCTGTATTTGGAGAGGAATTTACTGCAACATGGTGTGTCTATTGCCCTAGCGCGGCAGAAAATTTGATGAAAGTTTATGATGAAATACCAAACGAGCCTTATTACCACGATAAATTCTTCTTTGTTGCTCTAATAACTGATGTTAATGATAAGGCGGATGAAAGGATGGATGATTATCCTGATGTAACTGGATATCCTACTGTTATATTTGACGGGAATGATGAGAAAGTTTCAGGAGGTCAATCAGACACTGCTAATTATGAGCAAGCCATAGATAACTGTGGACAACGCGATGATACGGATATATCATTAGGTATTGAAATGAATCATCTAGGGGCAGACCAATTAGAAGTAAGTGTGAAAATGACGTGGAATGAAGACGCTTCACTTGGTGATCCAACCTTCAATGGTTACGTTAGAGCTTACATTGTAGAAAAAGTTTCTAGGTATAATAATTATGACGGAGATCCTTACCATTTTGGATTCTTAGACTATGCTTTTGAGGAAAGTGTCGAGTTAGAACCACATGAAGAAAAGATGTTATACACAGTATGGACAGGAGGAGACCATGAAGATAAAAATGGAAATGACTTTTCTGATATAGATTATGAAAATATAAATATATTTGTAGCCTTCTTCAATGATGAATCTGCTACTACTGATAAGTATGTTTTAGAAACTGCTTTTGCAATACCTCCCGAACTAAGTGTTAGTGCCCCTGAAGGGTTATTGAGTGGAAATATTGACATTGAAGGAACTGCAGTTAGTGAGAAATCAGAAATTGAAAATGTATATTATAGATGGGATAAAACAGGGTGGTTGAACTCTGGATTATCCTCATTTAATGG
>JAKURQ010000052.1 GCA_022449785.1 Candidatus Poseidoniia archaeon | reverse complement strand
TGCATTACACAAATTGATGGAGGAAAGGTGGCCAGGAGAGTTTGTAGAGAATGGCAAATGGAAATTAGAGGAAAATGGAAAAGTTGTAGATTGCAAGCAGTTTGGCTCAGCTATCCCTTCTTACAACGATCCTAAATTGTTTGATGAACCTGTTTCTGGAGAAAATTGGGTTTTGTGTGGTGATGCAGCAGGTCATGTAAATCCTATACATGGAGAAGGATTAAATCATGCAGCATTAGGAGGCCGTCTAGCAGCTAAAGCAGTAGCTAAAGGAGATCCTACGCTATTTGAAAAATATTGGCGTTCACATTATAGCCGTGATATGTATAGGGCTTCTACTACCAAACATAGAATTTATCGTTCAATATTCATGAAGATTGGTTTTGCTTTGGGAAGAACACCAGCACTATTTGGGATGTTGGCACAGTTGACTAGAGGAGAATATGAAGGCAAGGCAACGCGTAATTTCTGGTTTAAATTGCCCTTAGCAATTTTGCAGGCTATGTTCTTTATGAAACACAAAGAATTGAAGAATTTAACTTAGAATTTTGCGGATTAGCTTTATTAAACCCTTTGAGTCGGGCGGTGTCCTGAGGATAATTATATCATGAAACTCCCACGAAGAATCAAGATGTACAGTCCATTCGCCAAGAAGCACACAATTCATGAAGTTGAAGTTGTAAAAAAGAAGAGAGCTTCAGAATTAGCCCGCGGACAGAGACTGTTTAGGAGAGTCACAGCAGGTTATGGAGGATTTCCAAGGCCAAAACCAGAAGGCCGTGAAAAGCCAACAAAAAGAGTTTACCTAAGATATAGATGTACGGAAACAGGTAAAGCTCATCACAAAAAGAATTTCCGCGCTAGGAAATTTGAACTTACGGAGTAAGAATGCAAGATAATAAAAGTAAATTTTTGAAAGTGAAAAGTCCAGACAGTGATTACACGGTCATAATCTTTGATAAATGCGATACAATTGTTAAAGATCCAGTCACAGGTTCAACTATAGCATTACCAACAGGAGGTAAGGCTAAAATTCTAGGAGAAATCCTGGAGGAACTTGAGTGAGTCCTGAGGACGTTCCAGAAGAAGGTGAATACGTTATAGGAAGAGTTGTTGAAGTTAAGGATTTTGGAGCAACATTAAATTTAATTGAGTTTTCAGAACAAAAGGCCTTCATCCATATATCTGAAGTTGCCTCTGGATGGGTAAAATACATTCGTGATTTTATACGTGAAGGGCAAATGGTTGTTGCTAAAGTTACTAAAGTCAAAGAAGGAAGTAAAACGGTTGATGCTTCAGTAAGACAGGTTTCCGGTCATCGAAAGCAAGAGAAAATTAAAGACTGGAAAAATGAACAAAGAGCTAATAAATTACTAGAATTAGTTTCAACCAAATCAAAAATTAAATTCGAAGTTCTTTCTTCCGATGTGAAAGAAGATATGATAAAATTGTATGGAAGTCTTTATTCTGGTTTTGAAGCTTCAGTAATGGATGAATCTGCATTTAAGGAAGAATGGCAAGGAAAGTGGGTTGAGGATTTTATTAAAATTGCTATAGATAATGTTACACCACCATATGTTTCGATTGGAGGTAAATTTGAATTATTTTCGTATGAACCTAATGGTGTTGAGAAAGTTAGGGAGGCACTAATGTCTCCTGTTGCCGTCAATGAGGATACAACCTTAAAAATTGCTTCTAATGGTTCACCATCATATCGTATTTCTGTTAAAGCACCTAATTATAAACAAGCTGAAGAGGAATTAAAGATTGCAGTAGATAATGTTCTAAAGACAATGAAGAAAGGAGGCGGCAGCGCTTCTTTTGAGAGGTCATGATGCGCACTTTAATTTTACAGTGTAAAGCATGTAATAGTTACACGCTCTCAAAAATCTGTAGTTCCTGTTCTTCCGCAACTTCAAATCCATTGCCTCCTCGTTTTTCCCCTCAAGACAAATATGGCAAATATAGGCGAATGTTAAGGAGTAGTTGATGTCTTTTAATGAGATAATAAGGACGGAAGAGGTATCGCTAAAAAATGCGATTCTTCTCGAAGGCCTTCCTGGTGTTGGAAATGTTGGAAAATTAGCAGCTATGCATTTGATAGAGGAACTTAAGGCTAAGAAATGCATGGAAATTTACTCTTCTCATTTCCCCCCTCAAGTGTTAATTGATGAGGAAGGTATTGTTGATCTTGTCAATAATGAATTGTATTATTATAGTGGTAAAGAAGCTGAAAGGGATTTATTATTTTTAGTTGGTGAATACCAAGGTATGGATTCTTCAGGTCAATATGAACTTTGCCAGAAACTTATAGACTTAGTAAAAGAGATGGGAGTTACAACAATCTATACTTTGGGAGGATATGGCCTTGGTAAATTAGTCCCTGAACCTAGAGTTCTTGGTGCAGCTACATCGCCTGAAATTGTAAATTTATTCAAAAAAGCAGATGTAGAATTCATTGATGGAGAACCAGGAGCAGGAATAGTGGGAGCCTCAGGTCTTTTGCTTGGTCTTGGTAAACTTCAGGGTATACATGGCGGTTGTTTAATGGGTGAAACTAGTGGATATATGGTCGATCCAAAGTCTGCAAGCGTTGTTTTGAAATCACTTCAGAAACTTTTAGGTGTAAAAATCGATCTTTCAGAGCTTGAAGAAAGGGCTAAACAAGTTGATTCCATAACTAACCAGTTAAAGGATATGGACACCAATGACAAGGAATCAAGTCCAGACGTAAATTATATTGGATAGCTTAAGCCGAATTTATAGATTCTAAATTAAATAACACTAGTCCATCTTTGGCATCTATTCCAGCCAATTTTTGGTATTTGTTTTCATCTTCAGAACTATCAATTCCTTTCTTTTCTAAGAAATATGCATAACTACCGGCAGTGTTGACATCAATATTATTTGAATAATCGTTAGGATTAAGATTTCCTTCGCTTAAATCAGAAACGATATTCACTAAATTCAAACTACCAAAATTAATGATAGATGTAGGTGAGGACAAACTTTGTTTAGAAACTAGGTTTTGACCTAGTATTAAGTTTACTTTACTATAATCAACATTTTTAGTTTGATCGTTTACGGTCCAGTCCTCAATTTCTTCAAAACTAGTCATCACTTCCTCAGCTGAACAAATAGTGAGTGGTTGAGGTATATCATTCATCGACATTATGGGGTTATCAACAGTAATTTCCTCTCCAGAAACAGTACTTCTATTGTAATTTAATCTCCAACCATCAATATCTTCCGACTGTTCATTATAATGAGCCATTGTAAAATTCCATTTCCCATCATTGCTCTCAGTATAGTTTGCTTCAATCAAGAAGGCAGGTTTATTCTTTGATTCTTGATCTTTTAAATAACTATTAAATTCGGAAATTTCATCTTCTCCTTCTTTTATTCCAGATTGCAAGGTAAATGAAGAGTCTAGTCCACAACTGCCATTACCAAATGCAGGAGCTCCTTCCACCCATGAACTAAATTCTCCAGTCTTTTCATTCTTTTCGTAATTAGTAGGTGTTGTCGGTACATCTAAATATCCTTCAGTAATTTTATTTGCTTTACCATTATATTCCAAATTAATAGAGTACAATTTTCCGCTTGGGGAACTAGCGTCTGAATTCAATTTCAATTTAAATTTTAGAGGCATACTATTATCCTCAGAAAGATAAAAATCAAATTCATATTGATATTGGTATTGGTATCCTAAAATAGAATCAGAAACATATGAAGTACTAATCTTGAGAAGTACAGTTTGTTTCCCATTGATTTTACCTCCATTTGTGATTTGTGAATTAAATTCTATACCGCCTTCTTGGATTGTTCCTTTATCTCCTTCTACTAATTTTTTACCAATATATGAATTACCGTGCGGTAGAAGTCCAGCTTCACTATCTCTTGGCACCCAATCGGTCGCACCTTGCCAGTACCAGGTACTGCCAGTTAATGTATCTGAATACGAAGCATTCGATTCTATGTAAGTCTTAACAATTTCAAGTGATGTAGGATCAATAAATTGATTTTGTGATGTCAGACTTTCAGCGTTTTCAAGACTAGCAGGATTCTCACCTTCACGTGTTATCTCTCCATCAATGTCTTCAAGTTCTTGAATTAGATATTTTTCAAATACACTTCTATCATTTCCATAACCATCTGTAATCATTGATGAGGGAGCTCTAATTCCAGCCTGTAATTTTCCAGAGAAAGTTATGTCTAATTCATTGATAACAATATCATTATCAATAAATCCAATAGGTAGTGGAATGTCTAATGTGCTGTCAAAATTTATAGATCCGTTAACATCATAGATAATTTCTTCTTCATATTTTTCGTTGGGGACGTTTATTTCAATGCCTTGTTGAGCTAATAAAATATACAAAAGTCCCGTTAACAAAAGTATAGTTACAGTACCTATCACTCCTATAGCTTTCATGCTAATTCCAATATCGTTTGGAATTACTGGCGGCGGTGTCCAATTATCTTCGGATTCTTCTTCCTCACTAGAGATTGCTAAAGGACTAAGATCTAAGTCAGAATTATTACCAACTTCAGGAGATGGTGACGAAAGATCTAGAGTATCGTCTTCTTCAACACTACTTTCAGCTGTATTATCATCAGATTTACCTGATTTCCACAGCTCATCTTCTGAGCTCACAGGTAACACGAATAGCTATTCTATTTTAGAGTAATGCCTATGATTTAATTATGGCAACTAGGAAAACAATTATTCCTATTATTCCACCAATCATTCCGCCTACGAAAGCGAGCATTCCATTCATGAAAGCAACATCACTTGTATCCATTTCTACAAGATAATAAGCAAGTGCAGCTCCAACAACTAGGAATAAGAATCCTACATTTCTAGTCTTACTACTGCCATAATAGGCTATGAGTAATCCCATGCCTAGCATTGATATTACAACACCAACAAGACCCATTGAAATTACAATATCTATCATTTTTCATCCTCCGAATTTTCGCCGCCATTTTCAGTTTCTTTATCATCTGCTTGATTTAATTCTTCCTCAAGCTTTTTCAATTCTTCATCTAGATCCAAATCCTCCAAGTCCTCTAAATCTAGGTCTTCTAAATCATCTACAGTGTCAACTTTCATAAGAACAAATAGGATTGTAAACATTCCTATAATCATCCCACCAAGGGTCGCTACTCCAGACACTAGAGCTTCGTTGAATGTCTTTTCTTCAAGTGGGTAGAACACAATGAAATAAGCTATTGTACCTATTCCCAGAAATAGTAAAGCAAATCCTATCTTCTGAGACTTTCCTGCACCAAAGTATGATGTAAATAAGCCCGTAGCTATCAGAGCAACACCAATTCCTATCAACAGCATTGATACGAAATAGTCCATAACTGCCGTGTTGCTAATATCTGTCGACATGTCCATACAGTAGACTCCACAGAGTACATTATAAGTTTAACTATTACTGTAACATTTATTTTGTCGTCGATA
Source organism: Candidatus Poseidoniia archaeon (assembly GCA_022449785.1). Taxonomy (GTDB): domain Archaea; phylum Thermoplasmatota; class Poseidoniia; order MGIII; family CG-Epi1; genus CG-Epi1. Next base: position 189 of record JAKURQ010000052.1, on the reverse strand, counting down.
GGATGGTTAAGTATATATACTGTCTACTTAGTGTAGATATGGTGTAAACCAATGGCAGAAACAGTTGCAAAAACTAATGTATCAAAAGAGTCAGGATATCTATATTATTTAGGTAAAGATGGCGACGTATGGCGTACTAAAATGGCCCGTGGCGGTAAGAAGACCGGAGGCGGACCAGAACCAGTCGCT
>JAKURQ010000051.1 GCA_022449785.1 Candidatus Poseidoniia archaeon | reverse complement strand
TTTGGATCTGCATACCATAATTGGGCTACATCGATTCCTTTTATGGCAAAAAAGAATGTAAACTTTAAACAAATTAATGACTTCATGGAAAATGAACAAAGAAGGGAATTAGCTCAAGCTGCTCCTTTACATGAAGTATTACTTGATATGATTGTAGAAAAATTACCTTCTGCAAATACGGCCCAGAAATATAGAATTCCTCACATATGGAGAGGAGAAGCCGAAGAAGAAATTGGTCAATCAATGGTCCATGCAAAGCCTGATGGCGATTCTGCATTTATGGTGACTAAAGTTGTTTTAGATCCTCATGCAGGAGAAATTGCTGTTGGAAGATTATTTTCTGGAACTATAAAGAAAGGTGATCAGATGTACGTTGCTGGAATGCCAAACGCAAATAGAGTACAATCGGTAGGTATGTTTGTTGGTGGTGACCGTATAGCAACTGAGAATGTAACTGCAGGAAATATTATTGCAGTTTCTGGATTAAGAGATGCTCAATCCGGTTCAACTATTTCTTCAAACAAAGAAATGACTCCCTTTGAACGTATTGTACACAATTCAGATCCTGTCGTGACTACTGCAATTGAAGCAAAACATACTAAGGATTTGCCAAAACTAGTTGAAGTTCTTCGTGCAGTTGCTAAATCGGATCCATCTATCCAGATTGATAGTAATCTGGAAACTGGAGAACACTTGATGTCTGGAATGGGTGAATTACACTTGGAAATTACTGAATACAGAATTAAGAATGAACATGGAGTAGAAATTACAACATCTCCACCTATTGTGGTTTATCGTGAAACTGTAGCCATGAGTTCTCCCGGAGACTTTGAAGGTAAATCGCCTAACAAACACAACCGATTCTACATTACCGTTGAGCCTTTAGAAGATGATGTTAGAGAAGCTATTGTAGACGGAACTATCCCCTCTGGAAATATTAAGAAAGCAAAGGATGTTGCTAGACAACTAATTGATATGGGGTGGAGTAAAGTTCATGGAAGAGGAGTTTTATGCATTGAAAATGGATGTGTGTTCATTGATGCTACAAAAGGTATCCAAAATTTATTTGAAACCAGAGAATTGTTGATTGAAGCTTTTAATGAAGTAGTCAAAAGAGGGCCAAGAGCTAATGAAAAGATGATGGGAGTAAAGATTATCCTGAATGATGCTAAACTCCACGAAGATGCAATTCACAGAGGTCCAGCACAGACTATACCTGCTGTAAGAAATGGAATTAATGGCGCATTGGTTTCAGCAGGAGTTGCCTTATTAGAACCAAAACAGAATGTTTACATTAATGTTCCACAAGAATTAATGGGATCCGTCACTGGAGAAATGTCTCAACGAAGAGCTGAAATTGCAGGTATGGAAACTGAGGGAGATATGGCAGTAATTACTGCAAAGGCACCTGTAAAGGAAATGTTTGGATTTGCAAGTGAAATACGCTCTGCAACTGGCGGGCGTGCTTTATGGAGTACTGAATTTGCAGGCTACGAACCATTACCAAGAGAATTAATCGACGGAATAACTGAAGATATTAGAAAACGTAAAGGTTTGAAGGCAGAGATGCCAAGACCTGAAAACTACGCTTAGATTTAATCGCTTTTTTGTTTAACCCTTCTAAAAGGGTGGACCCAAGCTGCGAGATTTCTAGGACTGCGTGTCTGTATCCATAATTTACCAGCTCCGTGATAGCGACAAATTAATTGGTCTCCAAAAAGGAAAGAACGAATACTCCGACCAGTTCTACCTATGCTATATAGTTTGCTCCCAACCTAGTGCATTTCCATTATCTACAGTATTTTAACCATCGACTTCTACTTCTTGAATGTCTCCATAAGAAACAATGAAAAGTAAACCTGTACCACTTACTCTCAAACCAAGCATTCCATATGCAAAAGCACCAGTGAAACCTTCCCAAGTAGCACTTGTTTCTATATTTCCTACATGGCAAAGATAAGCTCCTCTTTCCATGTAAAGTGTTTCATCGTTAAGTTCCTTAACAATAATATCACCAGAATAACCTGGTGCAACACCTATAGTTCCTGAACCTCCTTCTGCAGTATACGTATTGAGGAAAAAACTCTCGCCTGCAAATTTTCTTGTGATTCCTGCAAAGAAACCTCCTTTCATTTCAGTTTTAGGCTTTATTGTAGTATCCATCCAAGCCATTGCTCCTGGTTCAACAATAACTGATTCTCCCGAATCCAAAGTGATTTCGGCAAGTGAATACGAAGGTTCGCAAACGATGTTGTATTTCATTAGCCCTCCCTCGGCGGTAACATTGGACCCAAGACGCCACCCAAACGACTAGGATCATGTGATTGAACTAAGACTTTACCTTGACCACTAAAATTCATGACTAAACCTTCGCCTGACATCATAGAAGATATCCAGCCACTTCCTGCTTTGCTGATAGTATAATCTAAACCTTCTGTAAAAGCAATAAGATGACCATTATCTATTGTAATACCACCACTTACATCGACACTGCTGATTCTACCAAAACCATTTACTAGTAAATCACCTTCACCAGAAGCTTTCACAAAAACGAGACCCTCCTTACTAAACATACCTTTGACAAGTCCTTGGTACTCTGTATCCAAATTAATACCTCCTGAGGATCCAAGGTAGCTTCCACCTGAACAAATCCAAACATCTGGTCCAACTTTAACATTGCGAACCTCTCCTTGATGAGTTGGAGCTAAACCTACTTCACCTTGACCTCCACCACACTTGTATGTTGACAAAAAGAAAGATTCACCGGCAAACATGGCTTTTACACCTGCTTTGAAAGCACCCCACAATCCTTCATCTTTTTTCCTTCTAGATTCTACATCGATATTGATATTATCTGAAGCTCTATACATGGCTCCTGCTTCAGAAACAAACTTTTCACCTGTTTCTAGCGTTATTAATGCTGAACCAAAGGCACCTTCAGTGTCTATTTCTATGTTCATCCTAACAACCTCGGAGTAAGCCAAGATGCTACACTCGAAACATTACGTGTTTGAAGATATAATTTGCCACTGCCTTTAAATCTCATAACTAGTCCCTCACCTGATAGCATTGTTGATTTGAAATTCCCCATTCCTGAAATAGTATAATCTAAAGAGGGATCAAATGCAACGACATGCCCTGTATCAACAATAAATTCACCATTAATCTGTTTTTCAACTATACCTCCAAAGGAATTGAAAAATAACTCACCATTTCCTGAAGCTTCAAGCAAGAAGGCCCCTTCTCCTGAAAATAATGCCTTAAAACCTCCAAATTTAGCCTTAATATTCACTCCAGGAGTACAAGCTAAAAAACAACCGGCCATGATATTCAAACTATTATTTGTTAGCTGTCTATTTTCTACATGCCCTGGTATTGAGGGTGCAAAAGTTAGTTTTCCTCCGTCTGGATGTTCATACTTTCCTAAGAAAAAACTCTCACCGCCAAACATTTTTCTAAACATTGCTGAAAAAAAACCTCCTTGCCTTTGAAAACTAGAATTCATGTTAGACGACATTCTAGACATCGCACCAGGTTCGATTAATATTGTTTCATTAGGACCAAGTTCCACATCAACTTCACCATACGAAGGATTACCTCTTATATCAAATCGCATAGTAAGTAGGAGAAGTAATACCTATTTAAGATTAAAAATTTACCTCAGATTCTCTAAGATTTGAGGGAATCCTTTATTTACCCCCCATCATGCCGACACATCCATCCCAATGGAGGGAAATAATAATGGCTGAAAAACAACACTTGAATGTCGTATTCATTGGTCATGTCGACCACGGTAAGTCTACCACAGTTGGTAGAGTTCTATTGGAAGGCGGTGCTATTGAGCAACACTTGATTGATAAATACAGGAAAGAAGCTGAAGAACGTGGAAAAGCTGGTTTTGAATTGGCTTACGTTATGGACAATCTCAAAGAAGAGAGAGAACGTGGTGTAACTATTGATGTTGCTCACAAAGAGTTCAAAACTGATACAAAACATTTTACAATCATTGACGCACCTGGACACAGGGATTTCGTCAAGAATATGATTACAGGTACCTCACAAGCAGATGCTGCAGTTTTAGTTGTAGCTGCTGATGACGGTATTGCAGCTCAAACCAAAGAGCACTTGTGGCTCTCAAAGGTTATGGGTATTGAACAAATGATTATATCTGTTAATAAAATGGATATTACAAAACCTGCATACAGTGAAGATCGATTTAATGAAGTTGTCAAAGAAGTGAAGACTATGTTAGGAATGGTCGGCTTTAGAGACGATCAAGTAAGTATCTTACCTGCCTCAGGTTGGAAAGCTGATAATATTAAAGAAACTGGAGACAATTTGTCTTGGTGGAAGGGTGACACCTTACTTGGTGCATTAGATAAGCTAAATCCACCAACTGGATCTGCTGACGGTAGCGTAAGAATTCCAATACAAGATGTTTACAAAATATCAGGTATCGGTGCTGTGCCTGTAGGTCGTGTAGAGACAGGAACAATCAAAGCTGGAACAAAACTTATTTTCAAGCCATCTGCCCACCCTGGTGGCAAAGTTGGTGAAGTTAAGTCTGTTGAAATGCACCATACTGAAGTTCCTTCAGCTGGACCAGGTTCTAACATCGGATTTAATTGTAGAGGTATCTCTCACACAGATATAAGAAGAGGAGATGTAGGGGGACCAGAAAATGACCCACCTACTGTAGCTCGAGCATTCAAAGCACAAGTTATGATACTTGATCACCCGAATGTTATAACTCAAGGATATACACCTGTATTCCACTGTCATACTGCACAAGTTGCTTGTACTTTTGATAAACTTCTTGCAAAAATGGATCCAAGGACTGGACAAGTTACTGAAGAGAATCCAGATTTCCTGAAAAAAGGAGATGCTGCTATGGTTCTCATCAAACCAACTAAACCATTAGCTATAGAAGAACAAGCAAAATTCAAGCCTTTAGCAAGATTTGCTATTAGAGATATGGGAGCAACTGTTGCTGCCGGTATGTGTCTCAAAATAGAAGAACACTGGGATTAAGCTGAAACAATATGGCTCCAAAAAAGGCATCCAGTAGAGCTTGTATCTCTTTGCATGCCTTGAGCCACAATATTGTAGATGGTGTCTGTGATCAGATAAAAACTATTTCAGATCGTACTGGGGTAGATATGACTGGACCTATTCCACTTCCAACAAGAAAGTTAAAGGTACCTGTAAGAAAGTCACCAGATGGTGAAGGATCTGAAACATGGGATCGCTGGGAAGCAAGATTGCATAAGCGTCTGATTTACATTGATGCTGACGAAAGAGCTATGAGACAACTAATGCGAATTCAGATACCTGATGGTGTGAAAATTTCTATCCAAATACAAACCTAAACGTAAGAGGATAGTATAACACAAAGCATAGTTGCAGAAGAATAAATTGGCATCCAAGAATATCTGGCAACTTCAATAATTGCATTAGCAGCAGAGCTAATTATATCCTGTTTACCTTGCCCTAGAATTTCAACACCGTCGACATAAACAGTACCCATTGCAGCTTCTGCTGGAGAAATGTCATTTATTGCTTCTTCTAACGCTTGTTTAGCACTTGGTAGCAACCCTTCACTATTGGACAAAGGATTGAATCCACCGGGTTTTACATTAACATAATGATTGTCTGTTGTTCCCAATAGCAATTCATCTACTATTCCATCTAAACCAGCACCCAATTCTTTATTCATACCTGGGGCCAAACCGTTTGCATCCCATAGCATAATTCCTG
>JAKURQ010000050.1 GCA_022449785.1 Candidatus Poseidoniia archaeon | reverse complement strand
TCGAAATAATCATTGTATGTATTAGCAGCTAAATGCAAGAATGATCCTCCTAAGAATACGAATACAAATGTTGTCCATTTCATAGTGATTAGATCTTCATGTATTCCCCAAACTAAACTAGCAATTATTGGAATCCATGTGGCACTCAAAAATGGCAATCTAGTTATTGCAACAATAGAAATGAATCTTGTCAGTAGTGATGTTTCTGGCATAGTTTCTTCCGGAGAAACATCGTGCAATTCCTTTGTCCGTCCACAATAACCAATATGCTTTCCATTTTTCATTGTTGCAGTACAGGTGAATTCAGCTGCAAATTGCGTCCCATCTTTTCGGATGAATGTGGTTCTGGTAGTGTATCCTTCTTTACTTGCTCGAGCCTTTTTTAGCCAATTAGCTACATGTCCCAGAACAACAAGGCCTGGAGAAAAGAGTGACACTCTTTTTTTTCCAATGATTTCTTCAGAGGTATAACCAAATAGTTTTTCTGCGTTTTCATTGAAAGTTTCTATTCTACCTTCTACGTCACAAGTGATTATACTAATGACTTTATCGGATTCTGTCATAATCAATATACTATTCTCTACATAATGTTCTATTTAAAAGGAGCTGATATAATGCCTAAAATTTTATCTTTTTTAGAGGTTTTAGGTAATCTAACTCACCTTCTTTTAAAGAATCAATAGCAGCTTTTGCTCCAGTCAATGTAGTTATGAAAGGAATTCCCAATTCTACTGCAAGTCTTCTCATCTGAGCCCCGTCTGTGGCGGCTCTTCTGCCAGTTGGAAGATTTATGATTAGATCAACATTCCCTTCTCTCATAACTGATAATATATCTGGCTGTTTTCTATCTGATATTCTCCAGATAACCTTGCTTTCAATTCCTTTATTACGTAAATGTGCTGCAGTCCCTTTTGTTGCAATAAATTTGAAACCTAAGTCAATTAATTCTTGTGCAATATTTCCAAATTCCAATTTTAATTTGTTTGATATTGAAAGGAATACAGTTCCTTTTGTGGGGAGTTTCTTGTTTCCACCTTTCATTGCTTTAAGGTATGCTGTACCAAAGTTAGGACCATGACCCATTGCTTCACCGGTAGATTTCATTTCAGGTCCCAATACTGTATCTAGTCCAGTAATCTTCAGCCATGAAAAAGTAGGTACCTTAACAGAAGCACCTTTCATTGGTAATATTTCTGGGAGATTTTTTATTTTCTCTCCTAACATAGTATTGACTGCAATTCTTGCTAGAGGATAACCTGTAGATTTACTCACATAAGGTAGTGTTCTACTTGCTCTTGGGTTTGCCTCTAAAAGGTATATTTTCTGGTCTTTGATAGCTAATTGTAAGTTTGCAGCGCCAACTATTTTCAATGCCTTGGCAACTTTTTTAGAGATTTTAATTATATCTTTTTCCGTTTCTTTATCTAATGACTGTGGTGGCATTACACATGCACTATCACCAGAGTGTACTCCTGCCATTTCAATTTGTTCCATTATGGCACCAATTACTATATTTTTACCATCAGATATGAGATCAACATCTAATTCTACAGCTCCTTCCAAAAATTTGTCAACAAGTACTGGCTTCTCAGGGGTTGCATGAGTTTCTAATCTCAAATATTTTTCTAGTTGAGTTTTATTGTGTACAATCTCCATACCTCTTCCACCAAGCACAAAAGAGGGTCTGACAAGTACAGGATATCCTATTTTTTCAGCATATGTAATTACTTCTTCTGAGTTTTCTGCTGCAGCCCAATCAGGCATATTGATACCTGCTTTATCCATTAATTTACCACATTTTCCTCTATCTTCAGCTAATTCCATATTGGAAACTGCAGTCCCTAGAATTTTCGTTTTAAGTTTTTCATCTTTGATATATTTTTCAATATGGGCTGCTAAGTTAACTGCAGTTTGTCCTCCTAATTGTAGTACAATACCATATGGCTTTTCCAAATCAAGTATTTCAAAAATAGCTTCACGATCTAATGGTTCAAAATATAATCTATCTGAAGCATCAAAATCAGTTGATACAGTCTCAGGATTATTGTTCACAACTACGGCTTCATATCCTGCATTTCTCGCAGCCTGTACGCCATGAACGGTTGAATAGTCGAATTCTATTCCTTGACCTATTCGTATTGGTCCAGATCCCAAAATAACTATGCTTTTTCCAGTTTCTACTTTGGTCTTTTGATCAGCATATGTTGAATAGAAATATGGTGTTTTTGCTTCAAATTCACCAGCACAGGTATCTACCATTAGGAAACTAGAAACAATACCTAGTTTCTTTCTCTGATTCCTGACTTTATCCTGACTTATTCCAGTTAAATGACTTATGTGTTTGTCACCAAAGCCGTTTTGTTTTAGTCTTGTCAGTAATTCATCAGACACTTTTTTCTTGGAATTGGATGCTTCAATTTCTAATTTTACTAATTTAGCGATTCTCTCAACAAAGAATCCATGGAATTCTGTTATTTCACATACTTTATCTATACTCTTTTGCGTAGCTCCTTTGTTTCTTAGATACATCCATATTGCAAGTAATCTTCTATCATTTGGTTTACTTAGATTAGTTTCTAATTTCTTTTTACTCCAATTCAAATCCTCAGGGTATCCTTCTCCCTGTCCAATTGATCTCCAAGCTTTCATTAGAGATTCTTCAAAGGTTCTTCCAATTGACATAGTCTCACCAGTTGACTTCATTTGAGTACCTAATTCTCTATCAGCCAATTTGAATTTGTCAAATGGCCATCTTGGTATTTTTGTTACCACATAATCTATAGATGGTTCAAACGCTGCACTGGTGTTACCTGTAACCCTGTTCGATAGCTCATGAAGTTTGTGACCTAAGCATAGCATTGCTGCAATTCTTGCTATTGGGACACCTGTGGCCTTAGAAGCCAGGGCTGAAGACCTTGAAACACGAGGATTCACTTCAATTAGGATATAATCTTGTGTTTTAGAATTGTAAGCAAATTGCACATTGCATCCTCCAATAATTCCTAAACCCTTTACTACTTTCAATGCAGAAGTTCGTAATTTTTGGTATGCCCTTTCTGGTAATGTTAGTGACGGTGCAACAACAATAGATTCACCAGTATGTACTCCCATAGGGTCTAAATTTTCCATGGAACATACTATGATTGCATTATCATCTTTGTCTCTTAGAACTTCAAACTCAAATTCTAACCATCCTAGAATGGATTCTTCGATTAGCAATTGTTTAACTGGTGAAAGTGCCAACCCTCTTCCTGCAATAATCTCTAGTTCTTCTTTATCATAAGCAATACCTCCTCCAGTTCCTCCCAAAGTAAATGCTGGCCTAACTACTACAGGATATTTGAGTTTCTTAGCTAGTTTCAATGATTCTTCTATAGTATTTGCAATTCCACTTTTTGCGACAGGTTCTCCAATTTCTACCATTCTCTTACGAAAGAGATCTCTATCTTCTGCCATTTCAATTGATTTTAGTGAAGTTCCTAGAATTTTGACACCATGCTTTTTGAGTACGCCTTTCTCGTCTAATCCTACAGTAAGGTTCAGGCCAGTCTGCCCTCCCATTCCTGGTATTATGGCGTCTGGTTTTTCTTTTTCGATTATTTTTTCGACAGAGTCTACAGTTAATGGCTCGATGTAGACTATATCTGCGGTATCTGGATCAGTTTGTATTGTTGCAGGATTTGAATTAACGAGTACAACTTTGTGACCAGCTTCTCTTAGTGAAGAACAACACTGCGAACCTGAATAATCGAATTCTGCAGCTTGTCCAATGATTATAGGGCCTGCTCCAGGTACAAGAATTTTCATCTTATCCATTAATCATTTCTCCTACCTTTTCAAACAATACGTTTGCATCCATAGGTCCTGGTGCAGCTTCAGGATGGAATTGTACAGACCAACAATTCTTTCCGCTTATACCCTCGCAAGTTCCATCATTCAAATTTATGAATGTTTCTTTAACATTCTTTGGAAGTTTGTGAAGTGCGAAACCATGGTTTTGAGAAGTTATGTAAACATCTTCAGTCTTTACATCTTTTACAGGTTGATTTCCACCTCTGTGACCATATTTCAATTTGTACGTTTCTCCACCTAATGCAAGTCCAAGAATTTGGTGTCCTAAACATATTCCAATAGTAGGATATTCTTTCGTTAGTTCCTGTATTGTTTCAACTACTATTTTCATTTCAGGATGGTCTGGATCTCCAGGGCCATTACTCATGAATATAAGGTCAGGTTTTGTTTTTCTTACTTGTTCAGCAGTATAATTCCATGGTACAACAGTTACTTTATTTTTCTCTGCCAGATTTGTCACAATTGATTGCTTCACTCCCCAATCAAAGAGTGTTACTCTTGGTCCCTTGTTTCCTTTCTTGTAAACTTTCTTTGTAGAAACTTCAGCCACTAAATTTGAATCAGAAGGCCATGCCATTTTCTTAGCTCGTTTCACACCTTCTTCAGGTGTCATTTTTCCATCTGTGCTTATGACTGCTCTGAGTGTTCCTGATTCTCTAGTTATGATTGTTAATTCTCTAGTATCTATTCCCTCTAATCCAGGAATTTTTTCTCTAGTTAGCCATTCATCAAAATTTTCTTCGCCTTGATGTGGATGACGACACCATTCTTTCACAATACAAGCCTTGGTTTGGATTCTTTCAGATTCATAATTTTCTTTGTTACACCCATAATTCCCTATTTGGGGAAATGTAAACATTAGGATTTGACCCGCGTAACTGGGGTCTGTAAGAGCTTCCTGGTAGCCCGTCATTGATGTGTTGAAAACGAGCTCTCCCTCCACTGTTTTTGGATAACCAAATGAGTCACCAAAAAAAACAGAACCGTTCTCTAGTGCAATCCATCCCTGCATCTAGGCCGAACTAGTTCAAAGGGGGCTTAAAACAGAGATGGTTAGAGGCTCTCGAGGAACTCTCTTTCAGTGAAGTGTAATTTAGCGGGAACTACTATGCTGTGAGGTGCTTTTCCCAAGTCTGTTTTTGCCAATTCTTTTATTTTTCCATACCAAAGTTTTTGATCTTCTCGGCCCACTCTTGCAGCTGCTGCAATTTTGATTTCCCCTGATAATTTTGCTTCAATAAGTTGCCATGCTGCCTGTGATGCAGTCATGTATACTGGTTCTTTATCTGGTTGATCTGCTTTGATATCTAATAAAACTAGAGTGTGATTTCCATTTTTCATATTGGCTTTAATTTTGTCGATAGGACTAGTTGGTCTGTAATCACCTTCAGGTAAAACTAATGTGGTAACAGGTCCAAAATTATAGTGCTGTAAACCTAATACTCCTGCAACTGCAGTTAATACTGAAGCATTATGTATTACTTGACATTCAATATCATTCTTTTTACATTCTAGTAAAAGACTTACATGTGTTGTGGCAGATAATGCATCACCAACAATTAGTAAAGATATATTTTTTTCTTTTGCTAATTCAATTATTTCCTTCGGTTCCTCTACTTGACTTCTAGAAAGATGTATTGGTTCTTTCTGAGCTTTTAATTTCACCCAATCTAAGGTTTCGGAGTGAATTGGTGAAGTATATGTTTCATAGAATATATGGTCCGACAAACTAAGGGCAATTACACCATCCATAGTTATCGAGTTTGGCCCTCCGAGGCCTAGACCTATAATTGTTAGCATGAAGTCTTATTTGAGGCTCTCTTAATTAGTTTCTATGGCAGTATCCCAAGATTCGTTAGAGTTTCGAACGGATCCTAAATCTTTTTTGGATATTACAAGTCATGTGCAGGATTTTGTTACAAGTTCAGATATCCAGAATGGTGTTTGCCATTTATTCATTAAACATACAAGTGCAAGTTTAGTTATTCAAGAGAATTATGACCCTTCGGTAAGACAAGATTTTGAGACTATTTTTTCTAAATTAGCACCTGAAGATTTTCCTTA
>JAKURQ010000005.1 GCA_022449785.1 Candidatus Poseidoniia archaeon | reverse complement strand
TTCTGTTCACTGCTGTAATCTATATTAGTTATACACAGAATCCAGAATGTCCACAATCAGAAGGTGCAAGTCAATGTTGGGATTTTAGACAACTACTTCTTCCAGTATTCACTGCTATAACGGTAATACTAATTCTTGTTTCATTATACAGATATAGAAATTTAACTAATGAAAATTGAAGTTAATCTTTGCTAACAGAAGAAATATCTGCTACATCTTCTAATGTTAACTTGAATTGTTCTTGAATGGGGCCATAGCATTCTAAACAGTACTTGTTTCCTTTCTTCAATTCAGGAATCTCTTCACTATCTTCTTGAATTTCAATCTCAAATGCTTTTGCGTTACAAACTATACACATCACTTCAGACATAATCCTAAATTAATTTAGGTTTTCATAAAACTTTCGTATTCTCAGATTCTATAGAAGAATCAACTGAACCGTAAACTGTTACACCAATAATAGAACCAAGAATTAGAAACATGCCTATCCCTTGTTGAAAAGAAGGCGATTCGGATAGAAAAATGATTCCCCAAAGTATTGTAAAAGTAGGCTGAAGAAGAATTGCAAAAGAGGTATGAGCTGCAGGCAATCGAGGTAAAGAATAAGCAATAGCTAACCAACCCATAACTTGGCTCAGAATAGCTAGTGCCAGTAACCAACCATGTGTAGGTAATGAAGGTTGAAAATCAATTGGTTCAACATGTATAGATTGAAGGGGCAAAAAACTAAGGATTAGAAGTCCAAGTGCACATCCTACTGTTGAATCAAATTGTAAATTAACAGCAGGTGCTAATTCTCTATTAGCAAATCTATAAATAATTAAAAAAGCTGAATAAAATATAGCTGTAAAAATACCTGCAATAACACCTCTAACTGGATATTCACCATAGGGATCATCGTCTAAAATTCCAGATATAAGAAATAATCCAATCATTACAATTGGTAATGAAATTAATATTGAAAGATTGGGACGTTCTCCAAATAACCACCAACTCATCAATGTAACTATTATTACTTGGGAGTTACCAATCAAAGTTCCTATTCCTGCACCTATCCAATCGACTGTGCTATGGTAACCAAGGAAATCAAGTGAAAAAGCAAAACCTGCAACAAGAGCAATCAATCTTGTATTTCTTGAACGTGAATCTTTCGCTCTTCTAAACAATATAATTACTAGAAGAAATGGAATAGCGTACAACATTCTAAAGAAAGCCCCAGTTAGAGGATTTGCATTAGAGAGTGCGTAAAGAATTGGAGCAAAAGATACCACTACTCCTCCGAACATAGCGATTACCATTGTTTTTCGAAGGTCTTTAGGATCCATCTATTTCACAACATTTCAAACCCTTATATGAAGAAAGCCTATGAACAAAAACAAAAAAATTGGAAGGCTAGGGAACATTCAACTGCATGAATGACGACGACCCTAGCTTCTCCCGAAACAAAAACTTTGGATGTGATATATATAAGGTTGGAAAGGAAATGGTGCTCTCGCCGGGATTTGAACCCGGGTATTCGGCTCGAAAGGCCGAGATGATGGGCCGGACTACACCACGAGAGCTTAAAATTCTGCTTAGAAAGCTAGAATTTAATATTATGTGAGACTTTAAACTTCAAATGACTGAAGCTTAGCTTTCAATTCCTCAATTTGGCGTTGGAAATTTGTTCTCTGTATTTCTAATTCAGCTTGGTAACGAGTTTGAGATGCCTCTAGTGCATCATAATTTTCAGTTTTAATTCTTTCTAATTCTTTTTTGTGCTTAATTCTTTCATCTTCAATCTTTTGTTTAAGAGTGTCAACTTCGTTCATCATCTTCTGAACTATAATGCTGTTTAAACTGTTAGTTGCATAACTATCTTAATACGCCACGTATAGAATCAATTAATGTGGAGAGACCCGTCACGTGGAAATCAGAATTATCAAGTTAGGTACGTAATGTCTGATGGATGGGGAGAACCTGTTCAAATTAATCGAAGACCTGATTCGAAAATGTCTTTTTCTAAATATGAAAAAGAACAGCTTGCTGAGTCAATTGGAATATTAACTGTAGCATTCACACTTGCATTGAGCAACGGATTATCACCAGTTATGAAAAATCCTGAAATTCTAATCAATACACTGCCACTAGCTTTTGGGGCTGTTATGACTGGATTTTTGCTTCATGAACTAGCTCATAAATGGATGGCTCAACAATATGGATGTTGGGCAGAATATAGAGGAAATCGTAACGGTTTATACTTTGCTTTATTAATGTCTAGTTTTGGTTTTTTATTGGCTGCACCTGGAGCTGTAATGGTTTCAGGAAGAATAACTGATAGGCAAAATGGAATTATTGCTGCTGTTGGTCCTATTTCAAATATTATTATTGCTTTAGTTGCCTTCCCAATTTATTTCTTCACTGTTGGATTAGATTATCCTATCTCTTTAATTGGTGAATTAGCAAGATTCATAGTGATTATTAATCTAATTCTTGGTGGATTTAATATGATTCCCATACAACCTTTAGATGGATCTAAAATAATTGTCTGGAGTAAATATGCTTACTTTGGAATTATTGCCGCAATCTTTTCTGTTGCGATGCTTTATTGGAATATCGCACCATTATCATGAAAAGAACATGGGTCTTGTATGATGCATCATGTAATTTTTGTACTTCTGGAGCATATGCCTTCAAAGACACATTAGAAAAACGAAATTGTAGAATTAAACCATTACAAAACAAAACAATTATGAAATTGTTGGATGTGAAGGAAGGAGAAGATTTTCCTGAAATGAAAGTAATTGGAAATAATTACAAAGTTTATGGTGGTGCAAAAGCCATTGTATATATTTGCAGAAAAATTTGGTGGGCAACACCACTCTGGGCCTTAGCCCACCTTCCTTTGATGATGGATGTTTTAGACTACATTTACAAACTAATAGCTAAAAGGCGGCATTGCCATGGTCAATGCGAAGTACAATGAAATATGGGCCATTTCTTGCAGTTGTATTCGCTTTCTTCTTAATCGCAATTTTTCCATATTATGCAGGAAACGACGAACCCACGTTAATTACTACAGATAGTGATGGCGATGGTATAACTGATAACAAAGATGAATGTCCTAGAGAAAAACCAGCACCTGATCAAGATTTAGATGAGGATGGCTGTATTGATAGTGAAATATCCAAAGAAGAAATTAAATATTTAGATAAAATATCCAAGATAAATCTTGCTCAACAATTGGTTTTTGCTATACTTGCAATTGTTGGCGGGGCTTTGTATTGGGAACGAAAAAAAATAAGAAGTGTTCTATATGAAGAAGATGAATTTGTAACTGATTTTAAGAAGAGTTTAGAAGAAGATAAGGGTACTGAAAATGTGGACTATGATAAACTAGGTGAAGACAAAGTTTACACTGAACAAACTGGATCTGTGTTTGATGGATTTAAATTTTCTTTCAAAGATTTTAATGCTGAAGCTGATAGAGGCATCCAAATAATTTCGCTAATTTGTTTAGCGTGTTTATTGATAGGGCCAACTCAAGCCTGGCTACACGTTGAAGGTGTTACTGTATATGGAGATGAGACTGCTTGGCTAGTGGATGAGGAATTCAAAGCTAACTACTTTTCTGATTATTGGGAAACTGAATCTACAGATGGTGTGCAGGCCGAAGAATTGGATGAAAATGCTGAAATTTATGAAAATCCACAATGTACTGATAATGTCATGAAGGTGTATAACTGTAACTATCGTAGCACTCTTTTTGGCACTATGGAACAACTTTTAACATTATCTGCATTATTTTGTTTTATAGTCTTTATTTTAAATTTCAGAGCTGAAAAATACAGAAGAGGGATTGCAATATTCTTTACTTTATGTTTAGTAACTACAATGGCAAGTTTACTAATTTTCACATCTTTAATCGATAATGCAATAGAATCTGACAGTCACCTATTAGGAGATGAAGAGAATATGGGCAAATGTTGGATGGAGGAACCAAGAATATGGGGAGAAATAGAATGTATTACGTTAATAGATAATGAATTCTACAGAGATAACGTAGCATACACACCAGGTATAGGATTTTTGATTATTCTAGCTACTGTTTACATATTGTTTGTTGGGCTTTTCACCAGTATAGAGCCATTACTTACCATGTCAAAAAGAACATGGAGTGAAGCTCTAAGAGAAAATTGGCAAGTTTTTGCACTAATCTTTGCTATCTTTTTCCTTTGGAGATTAAACGAATTAATGACGAACCTGTAATGGTGCGGGGGGAGGGATTCGAACCCTCGTACCACTAAGGACCGGATCTTAAGTCCGGCGCAATTGGCCAGGCTATGCGACCCCCGCGCTCTTTTGCCATGTAGAGAACCTTTAAAGAGAGCTTCATCGTGATTTCCAATACCAGTAACGGAGATACTCTATGACGACTGCAGCTACTGCGAGAATAATAAAACTAGTTGGAAGCTCAAATCCTCCATCCTTAGTTGCACTTTATGGCGGTTCACTTGGAGAGAGAAAGACTGCTATGTCTGATTTAGAAAATGATCTCTATGGGGCTGGATTAAGTGTCATTGACTTTAATGCTAGAAGATACCTTTCAGAAAAAGACTTGTCAATGCCATTAGTACAACAAATTATTACCGAATTAAGGTCTAATGATGATACAACTGGAGCTACTGCAGACCTTGTTAAATCAATAAATGAATCTGCACCAGCAACAATCAGTACTCATCTAACAAATGAAAATCGTGTAGAATTGATACATCAATTTGATTCAGCAATGAAAAAACTGGCTTCAATTAGCCTTCAAAAGAAACCTCTGGTTGTTCTCGTTCAAGGAATGGAAAGAGCACCTTCTGGTGCATTTATGGCCATTTCAGATTTCATGGCAAATTATCTAGACATTCACAAATTTATGTTTGTAGTTTCAATAGGTGAAGACATTCTAAAGAATGAACTAAATGCCAGTAACACGAATCTTTCACCGGAAGATTTTCTTGAAGACATATTCAGTACTGTTGTTACTTTTGATGAAACTGCTCCTGCTATAGAAACACAGGCACCGGAACCTATGCCTGTAGAAGATAACTCTGATTTGTTTGCACCTCCAGTTGGTTTAGAAGTCGAGAGTGGAGCTGATATTGCTGCAAAGAGAAAAGGTGGAATAGTACCTAAGAATAAAGGACAACCAAAAAGTCGAATCTTTAAAGTCAGGGAACTGTCAGGAAAGAAAACAACTATAAAGAAAGGCAAAGTCGCAAGAAAAGTTGTAAAGAAATCAGCAACAAAAGGACCTAAAAAATTCAAAGCTGTTGGAAACAAATCTGTGAATTTAAACGAATATATAAGTCCTATAATGAAGGCTGATATCTTAACAGTAAAAAAATTCTGGAGTAAAGCTAGTAAGTTGAACTACGAAACTTTTACCAAACTTATTAAGTTAATTTTAAAGGAAACATCAAATCGTGATTCAAGAATTAGAGCAACTGCAATAACTGCACTGGGTTCAATATCAAAAGGAGTGTCTTGGGAGATGCCGCCTGAAGTGATGGATCAAGCACTAATTATGACTGGAGATGGTTCTAAAGAAGTAAAAGATGCTGCCGCTGAAGCGATTAAAGAAATGAATGAAGCAGGGGTTGACAAAAAACCACAATTTAAGCCAAGTTCTGAAACAAAGGTAACTGAGAATAAAGGCTCAATGGAACTTAGTGAATTAGATACAGATAGTATGCTTGGGACTAGTTCTAGCAGCATTGGTTCACTATCACTAGGTAGTGGTTCAGGTGGTGTAAAAGTGATGGGAGGCGAAGCGTCTGGAATAAGTAGTGCTCCAACATTTGAAATGTCTAAAGACATACCCTCATTTGAAGAAGAGAAAAAACCTGTACAATTCAAAGCCGTTGATAAGGAAGTACCAAAATTCAAACCTGCTGGAGAGAAAAAAGCAAAATTCAAAGCTGTAAAATAATTAATTCTTCTTTAAATTAAAATAAATCTTCAATTCATCGACTTCAAAACTTTCAGATTCCTCAGAAGGTGAAGCATATTGTAAATCAGATGAACTAGCTCTTGTTTCTGATTTAACATATTCCCAGTCGCTTGAATTTAATTTTGGACTATTCTCAGATAGCCATACGTTAAGTGTTATTGTGTCTTCTAAATCAAGATCTAAATCTTTACGCTTAGACTGAACTCTTCGAGTAATTTCCCTTGCTAAGCCTTTAGATAACAAGTTTTCATTTATTGTCATATCCAGAACTAAAGAAATATCGCCTAATTCTTCATCTGCAAATGTTGCAGCTGCAAATCCTTCTTTCTCGACCCGGCGAAGAGAAACATCTTCCATGGTAATATCATATCCTTCTAAATTTACATTACCTTTTTCAATATCAGCTAGCAATATTTCAGAATCAATATTTGCTAATTCTGATAGGACTTTAGGTAAATCTGCTCGGCATTTTTTACCAAGAACTTTATGATTTGGTACTACTTCTATACGCTGAAATCTGTCAAGATTCTTTTCAGTCTCTAGATTCTCAACATTCAATTCTTCAGCTATAATAGAGTGGAAGTCAGTTAAGTCCATTCCACCTACAATCCAGCCAGATTGGCAAGGTAATCTTTGACGTCTATTAGAATCAACACGAATTCTTCGGCCAGTCTCAGTTAGTGTTCGAACCAAAGACATTTTTTGCTCTAAATCTAAGTCCTGTGGAGGAAGACTTTTTTCAACCAATGAAGAACCTAATGGCCAATCAGCCATATGGACTGATTCACCAGTCAAGTCATGGTGAATTCTATCTGACATGAATGGGGAGATAGGAGCCATAAGTTTGCTCACTGTGCATAGAACCTCGTGCAATGTATGTTGGCATGCCCGTTTATCGTTGCTATCTGCTTCATCCCATAAACGACGGCGGGAACGTCTGACATACCAATTTGAAAGATCATTAATAACGAAATTTTCTAGGTCTCGCCCAGCCTTATGAAATTCCCAAGATACGAATTGATTATGGTAATCTTGAGCAACTGTTGAAATTCTAGAAAGAATCCATCTATCCAATGGACTGCGTTTCTCTACTGGTACAAATGTTGACTTGTCATCAGGGTCAAAATTATCTAGAACAGCATAATCTGCATGGAATCTGTGGACATTCCATAATGTTAGGAACATTTTGGCATACGTTTCCCTAACACCTTTAGGATCAAAGTTCATTGGATTCCAAGGAGCGCTTTGAGTAGTCATATACCAACGAATTGCATCTGTTCCTTCTTTGTTGAAATGATCCCACGGATTGACAACATTACCTTTAGACTTGCTCATTTTCTTACCTTCACTGTCTAAAATATGCCCTAGTGAAAGACAACGATGATAACAAATGCTATCAAAGACAGTTGTTGAAACTGCAAGAAGTGAGTAAAACCAACCTCGCGTTTGATCTACGGCCTCACAAATGTAATCTACTGGAAAACTTCCTTTGAATTTATCTTCATTCTCAAAAGGATAATGCCATTGTGCAAAAGAAGCACAGCCTGAATCAAACCAACAATCCATGACATACGGTTCTCTAATCATTATACCATTACACTTGTCACTGGTACAATCAAGTTTGACATCATCAACATATGGCCTATGTAATTCTTTAGGAGATGGTGAATCTGAAGTTTTCAGTGATTCCATTTCTTCAATACTGCCAATACAATGTTCATGGCCGCAATCCTGACATATCCAAACGGGTATTGGTGTTCCCCAATATCTTTCTCGACTGATTGCCCAATCTTTGATATTTCTGAGCCATTCTCCTACTCTTCCAGTACCTGTCCATTCGGGAGCCCATTCGACTTCTGAATTGAATTTTATTATTTTATCTTTTACAGCAGTCATACGAACAAACCAACTGTCCATTGCATAGTAAAGAAGCGGATGATCTGTTCGCCAACAGTGAGGATAGTCGTGTGTGTAGATATGCTCACGATAAAGCAGATTATTAGTTTCTAAAAGATCGATAATATCTGAATCACAATCTTTGACGTAACGTCCATCTAATGATTCATGTGTACCTTCGATGAATTTACCATTCATCCCTACTGTGTGTTGTGCTGGAAATCCTACTTCCATACCAAGTGCATAATCTTCTTCACCATACATAACTGCAGTATGGACTACACCAGTACCATCTGTTGTAGTTACAAAATCTGCAGATACAACGGTCCAAGCTGTATCAGAGTCGCCTCTGTCTATTGCACCTGGAAACAGTGGCTGATAGGCC
This sequence comes from Candidatus Poseidoniia archaeon, assembly GCA_022449785.1. Lineage (GTDB taxonomy): Archaea > Thermoplasmatota > Poseidoniia > MGIII > CG-Epi1 > CG-Epi1. The sequence continues at coordinate 40,136 of JAKURQ010000005.1, read as the reverse complement.
TTACCAACTATTTTTGAACCAGAGAATTCTTCGATTACTTCAACTTGATGACGTAAAACATCGGACATTAAATCCTTAGCTAAAATTAATTCATCTCCAACTTCAGATCCACCACGGCCTTCCCAATTTCCTGAAGGAGGTTCAGTTATTCGAACCCTACAATATGTTACCTCTGGCCCAACTGCAAGGCCTACATTTCCTGGAAGTGTCCAAGGTGTTGTTGTCCATGCCAGTATCGAGGCATTGTCATCAACTAATTTGAATTTAACATAAACTGCAGGTTCTGCAACTTCTTTGTAACCTAATGAAACTTCATGAGATGAATAACTTGTACCTGTCTGTGGACAATATGGGAGAACTTTGTGTCCTCTAAAAAGAAGCCCTTTGTCATGCATTTGCTTCAGTGACCACCAAGCAGATTCTATGTATTCATCATGTAATGTGACATACGGATTATCCATATCAACCCAGAAAGCCATTCTCTCACTCATCTCCCTCCAAGCTTCTTCATATGTCCAAACACTTTCCTTACATTTTTGATTAAAGGCTTCCATTCCGTAAGCTTCAATTTCCTCATTAGACATCAAATTCAATTGTTTTTGTACCTCAATTTCTACTGGTAAACCATGCGTGTCCCAACCGCCTTTTCGCTCTACTAAATGCCCTTCCATTGTTTTCCATCTGCAAACCATATCTTTGTAGAGCCTTGACAAAACATGATGAATCCCAGGCTTACCATTAGCAGTAGGAGGACCTTCCAAAAATGTAAATGGATCGGAATTTCTACGCTGTTCTATGCTGTTCTCAAAAATCTTCTCCTTAGACCATCTTTCAGCTACTTCAGTTTCCAAAGTGACAGGGTCATAGGTACCTGTGTTTGGCGTTTGTTTCTGAGAACCTGAACCTTCCATCATTGCTCGGATTAAGGGGATGTTATAAAGAATCACCGAAACTTAAACTTAAAACCCCTATTGATTCAACCACGAAGGAGCCGGGGTGGCTCAGCCTGGTAGAGCGTCGGACTCATAGGGTAAAAATAGTTCCGGCTATGCCTGGGACATCCGAAGGCCGCGGGTTCGAACCCCGCCCCCGGCACCACTATTCCCACTCAATTGTGCCTGGTGGTTTATCGGTTATATCATAAACAACACGATTTACATCTGATTTTAATTCTCTTGTAATTCTTTCAGATATTTTTCTAAGAACTGAATGGGGAATATCAAGGGCTTGAGCAGTCATTGCATCATAACTTTGAACTGCACGTACTGCAATTGTATTACTGTAAGCCCTTACATCGCCTTGAACGCCTACTGTTTTTACAGGCAACAATACTGCAAAATATTGCCAAGGCAACTCCATTTTGCCATCACTAGCTGCAGATTCAAGTTCATTTTCAACTATATGACAAGCTTGACGAACTATTTCTGCTCTTTTGGGTGTTGCCTCACCCATTACTCTAACTGCTAATCCAGGTCCTGGGAATGGTTGTCGATGTGCAACTGAAACTTCAAGATATTCAGCCAAACTTCTCACTTCATCTTTGTAAAGTTCTCTTATCGGTTCACAGAGTTTCATCTCCATATCCTCAGGCAGTCCTCCTACATTGTGATGTGATTTGATTGTGTCTCTCATACCGCCACCTGATTCTATCCAATCTGGGGCAATTGTTCCTTGAACCAAGAATTTTCCCCCATACTTTCTTGCCTCTTCTTCAAAAACACGAATAAATAATTCTCCAATTATCTTACGCTTTTTTTCAGGATCTGTAACTCCTTGAAGTCCTTCATAAAACTGTTTTGAGGCATCTATTACTTTGTGCTTAACGCCCAAATCCTGTAGCATTGATGAAACAAATTCCGATTCATTAAGGCGCATATATCCTGTGTCGACATATATGGCAAGAAGGTTGTCACCAACTGCCCTAGAAGCTAAAACTGCAGCTATAGTAGAATCAACTCCGCCTGATGCAGCTATAATTGCCTTATCTGTTAATTCAGTCTTCAGACTTTCTATCGTTTCTTCTGTGAATTTTTCAGGAGCAAAAAATGACACAGATAACCATTTAGAAAGCACTATAGGACAGTATCGCTACAAATTCTATTTAATAGGCTCTTAATCCACAGTTATGGCTCAAGAATTAGTATGGTTAGATTTGGAAATGACTGGTTTAGATCCAAAGAGACATCGTATTATTGAAATTGCTACAATCATAACTGATTCAGAACTGAATATAATTGCAGAAGGGCCTGATTTAGTGATACACGCACACGACAAAATATTAGAACGAATGAATGATTATGTACATGAAATGCATCATCGCTCAGGATTATTAGATGAAGTACGTGAAAGTAAAATTAGCATTGAAGAAGCTGAAGCTCAAACATTGGATTTTCTAAATGAACATCTAGGGTCAAAATATCGACCTCCTCTATGTGGTAATTCAATAGGAACTGACAGAAGGTTCTTGGATGCACAAATGAACACATTGGAAAGACGATTGCATTATCGTGTTGTAGATGTTTCATCGATTAAAGAACTAGCAATTAGATGGAATCCTGAATTAGATTCAAAAATGCCTCCTAAAATGGAAACTCACAGAGCGCTAGATGATATAATTGAATCTATTGAAGAACTGAAATTTTATAGAGAAAAATTGTTCAAATAATGGATGGAAAGAACGTATTAGTTACTGGTGCAAATGGGCATGTAGGGTACGCTCTAATCAAATTATTATTAGAAAGAGGCTATAATGTTAGAGGATCTGTAAGAGATAAAAATAATCCTGAACTTGTAGCCCATTTATCGAAATTAGACATTGACTTAGTTGAATTAGACTTGATGAAACCTGAAACCATTGATGCTGCAATGCAAGATATGGAGGGTCTGTTTCAGGTAGCTGCAGTCTACAAAAGTTGGGCTAGAAATCCTGAAGAAGAAATCATTAATCCTTCTATAATTGGAGGAATTAATGCACTTCAATCTGCAAACAAAGCAGGAATCAAAAAAGTAATTTTTACATCAAGTACTGCAGCAATAGGTCGAAGTGGACCAAACGGGAGAGCGTTAACTGAAGATGATTGGAATGATAAATCTAAGCATCCCTATTCATATGCAAAAACGGAAGCGGAAAAAAGAGCCTGGGACTACGCTAAAAATGTAGGAATGAATCTTGTAGTAATGAATCCTACTGCAGTTATTGGGCCGTATTTTCATAGACATACTCCTAGCACAATGCTATTCGACAAGCTTTTGAAAGGAGAATTACCGGCTCTACCTCCTCAGACCTTTGGATATGTTGATGTTAGAGATGTTGCTCTGGGTCACTTGAAAGCATATGAGAATGAAAATGCAGAAGGAAGACACATCTTGTGTACATCGTGCTTAGATGGATTCGAATTAATGGACATTATTAGAGAATTTGAACCTGACTTAAAATTACCAAATAAAATCGTGCCAATGTGGAAGATGAAACTTTTTGCTAGATGGGAAATTACAAAGGCTAAGTTCGGATATATTCCTAGAGTTTCTCCAGAAACTGTAAAAGAATACATGAATAAAATAACAAATTATGACTCTAGTAAAGCTAGAGGAACATTAGGCTGGAATCCAATAGAAATTAATGATTCAATAAGAGATACACTAAATTGGATTAAACATAAACTAGATTAAGGATTTTTACAAACTAACATTCGTGTGTGTGTCGTAAAATTGTTAACTCTTTCTTCATTTAATAATTCCAAATTGCATTTTTTGATTAAATCTTTGAAATCTACATGTTTACCAAGCCCTAATCGCTTTCTGAAAGGATTCCATAATGTGCCTATTATTCCCTTTTTATCTTTGTAATGATTTACAATAGCTATCAAACCTGATGGTTTAGTGACTCTCACAATTTCTCTAAGAACAACCTCAGGTTCAGCGACTACTGCTAAAGTGTGTGCAACGACACAATGATCAAAGGAATCTGTATCAAATTCAAGAACGTGTGCATCCATTTGTTGAAAATTAATTTCTGCTACAAAATCTCCTTTTTCTTGCCTTTTACGAGCTTTTACGAGCATTGGTTCACTATAATCTATAGCATCTACCTTTACAAATTCTGGAACGTGGGTTAATGAAATTCCTGTTCCTACTCCTACTTCTAAAATGTGATCGTCCTTTTTTAGATTAAGAGCGGCGTACATCTTTGAATGACCTTCTGCAAAAGAAGGCGCCATAAATCTGTCATAAATTGGAGCATATAATTTGTAAATTCCATGTCTATGCTTTCTATTGTCTTCCGTCACTGTATTTCAATAAGGTAAAGGGTTTATAGAATTAACAGACAATTATCTTGATTTAACTTGAAGTAAAACATACCAAATGCCAATAAGACCTACAAAAAGAATTGTTCCTGCACCAAAACCAGGGTCTGCACCATCCCAAGAAGATGGACTCATTAAGTCACCATTTCCTTTGGTTGAAACAAACCAAACAAAATAGGCTGAGGCACTAGACATGGAAAAAATAAATCCTGCTATAATCAACTTAACATGGTATGGAAGTGTTTTTCCTGTTGCATAGTATCTAAACAATGCAGGGCCAAAATAATCATTAGTGAGAGTCCACCTAAACAATTTTTCACTAGATAGTGAAAATAAGAAGGCTGCTGGAACGGCCCAAGAAACTGTAGGCCATCCTGGAATCCAAATGCCTATAATTGCAAAAACAACAAAAAGTGAACCTAGAGCTGAATAAATTTTACTCTTGAAGGGACTGCTAGAAGAGAAATAATGCTCTACAATTTCATCGACTGTCTGGAAAGTTTTCAAAATTAATTACTGACTCCTAAGTAAATTTAGGGTAGACTAAAAATCCTCTTTATAGAGGTGTTGGTCTTAATTTAAATGGCATTAGCCAATTTAAAAAACCCCCTTCGTTAGCAGGCCATGAAGCACATAGTGTCCATAGAAGATTTAGACAAAAAAAGCATCATGGGCATTCTGAAGCGTGCAAAGGAACTGTTGCCAGTGGCTAAAGGCAATAAGAAATCTAAGACTTTAGATGGGAAAATTCTTGCAACTTGTTTCTTTGAACCCTCAACTAGAACTAGATTATCTTTTGAAAGTGCAATGCAAAGATTAGGAGGAAGTTGTATCGGATTTGCAGACCCTTCTGCAACTTCACATCTAAAAGGCGAAACACTTTCGGATGCAATACGAATGGTGGCTGGATATTCAGATGCGGTAGTGCTTCGGCATCCTAGAGAAGGTTCTGCTAAATTAGCATCAGAAGTTTCTGATGTCCCTATCATCAATGGTGGTGATGGAGCTGGACAACATCCTACACAAACATTATTGGATCTCTTTACAATAAAAGAAGAAGTTGGAAAATTAGAAGGCCTAAAAGTTGGAATGCTAGGGGATTTAAGGTATGGAAGGACCGTACACTCGCTGTCACAAGCCCTTGATAGATTCAAGACTCGATTCTTCTTTATATCTCCTGAAAGTTTGTCTATGCCTGAACACGTTACTGATGAATTAGAGAACAAATGGTCAACACATGAAACTTTAAACAAGATACTTGGAAAACTAGATGTACTATATGTTACAAGAATCCAAAAAGAAAGATTTCCAGACATAGAAGATTACAAGAAAGTTGCAGGAGCTTACAAAATAGACGCAGAATTGCTAAGAAATGCAAAATCAAAGTTGAAAATTTTACATCCACTACCAAGAGTTAGTGAAATTTCGACAGATGTTGATGATACGAAACATGCAGCTTACTTTAGGCAAGCATTCAATGGGGTGCCTGTAAGAATGGCATTACTTGAGAAGTTGATTAGAGGTAATAAATGAGTGGAAATTTATTGAAAGTTCAACCTATACGAAATGGAACAGTAATAGATCACATCGAAGCTGGAAGGGGAAGGAAAATTTTAGACATTTTGGAATTAGGCAATAGTGGGACTACCATTAGTCTGCTCATAAATGTTCAAAGTAAAAAACAGAAGCGAAAGGATATTATCAAAGTAGAAGATCGAGAATTGGACGAAAATGAAATAGAAAAATTAGCCCTACTATCTCCTAGCGCACGTGTCAATATTATCAGAAACTATGCTGTGGCTGACAAGAAAATAGTTGATATTCCTGAATTTATTTCTGATGTTGTTCAATGTCCAAATGAAAACTGTATATGTAACAATGAAAGAGGTGCAACCTCTAACTTTAGTCTTGTGGATAATAAATCTATACAGATTCAATGCACCTACTGTGGCCGCAAGATAGATGAAGAAAATATTAATTTTCTATAATTAAAAACGGTCGTCTAAAGAACCAGACTTTATTGATGCTTGAATTTCCTTAGGATCTTTTTCTTCACAAGTCAAACCCATTGATTTTGCAACACCAAGAATTTCCGAAGTCATGGCTTTGATGTCTCCACCAGTTAATCCAGGACCTTTTTGCTTAGCAACTTTTATTGCTTTTTCTAGTGGTAAATCTGCTGCAACTACTGAGCCTGCTTCTCCTGAACCTTTTTCAATATTTAGTATTTGTTTAATTAGTGATGATGCAGGAGGAGTACCTACTTCAATTGTGAAACTCTTGTCATCCTCAACTTTGACTTTTACAGGTACTTGCATACCTTCCATATCCTTAGTTTTGGAATTAATTTGATCTATCACTTCTTTAACATTTACACCGGATGGCCCTAAAGATGGACCTAATGGTGGACCTGCAGATGCCTTACCGGCATCAACTAATGCTTCAACTGTTTCTGCCATTAATTAACCTCTTTTTCTAAAACTCTAACGTGATCTCCACGTACTGTAATTGGAATTGGTACCATTGCTTCGAATAGTTCAACTGTAACTTCTTCTTTTGACTGATCTATACGTTGAACACGGGCTTTTTCACCCTTGAAAGGACCTGAAATAACTTCAACGATGTTTCCTTCTTCAATACCTGAAACTGCAGGAGGTGGTGTAAGATGTGGTTTTAATTCTTCCAAACTAGTAGTTCCAAAAGTATCAGGTTCTTTAGAACGTCCATATCCTTTTCCCTTATTCATGACCATTCCCCTGGCATGTGTCAAGCCTTTGAGATTGTCTCTAAGTGCCTCAGGGCTATCTGTTTCAACAAAAATATATCCTCTCAATTTAGAAGGTGCAAGAATTGAAAAGATTGGAGCTCCACTTCTCCTTACTCTGTCAGCTAATCTTTCACTTGCCGTTCTCTCATGTCCAATTTGTGATTTCATTGTGTATATCTTCGTATCTGAAGACGGCTCTGTTGGAGCTTCAACATCATTTTCTTCTTCTTCGATGAATCTTGCCATGTTTCTAAATTCCTAATAAATCTGCTACAATAGGTGGTGCTTTAAGCCAAATATAATAGACAACAAAACCAATGAAACCAATAATTGCAATCCCTATACCTACTACCCATGAACTCTTAACAAACTCATCAGTAGTTGGTTTACGTGCTAAACGTAAAACACGGCCATACTGACCCCTACCTATTCGCTTGAAACGTTCCTCAAGCTTATGTTGCGTTTGCCATACTTTTTCTATGAAACTCATGCGTTTATTGTACGAACTCTATGCCGTATCTATTTTGCAACCCATCATCCACTCCCGACGGCGGTCCCAATATCTGAGGAGATTTGACACCAGTAACTACGAGCATCACTCGTATTTGATGCTCGAGAGTAGAATCTATCGAAGCTCCCCAAATGATTCGGGCATCTTTATTAATCTTACTATGTACTTCTTTCACAACTTCATGCGCTTCTTGTAGTGTCATATCATCTCCACCAGTGACATTTACAAGCGCTCCCTCAGAAGCTGCAATATCTATTTCTAATAATGGAGAAGTCAAAGCTGCAATAACTGCATCTGATGCACGATTAGTGCCTTGTCCTTCACCCATTCCAATCATGGCTACTCCTCCGCCATCCATGATAGATCTCATATCTGCAAAATCAATATTGACCAAACCTCCCTGAGAAGTAATTTCAGTCATACATCTTATTGCATTACCCAAAATTTCGTCTGCTTGTCTAAAAGCAGTGTTTAAAGGTAAATTTGCTATATTATCTTGAAGTAATTTATCATTAGGGATAACAATAACTGTATCTGCTGACTTGCGCAACTTCTCTAAGCCTAATCTTGCATTTCGATTACGTCGAGCACCTTCATTGCCAAATGGAAGGGTGACTATTGCAATAGTCAATGCACCTCGTTCCTTTGCTATTTTAGCTAAGACTGGAAGTGAACCTGTGCCAGTGCCACCTCCAAGACCACCAGTCAGAAAAACAATATCTGCATCTTGACAAGCTTCAAGGAGGTCTAAACGTGCTTCTTCTGCTGCACCTTCACCAACACTCGGTTCTGAGCCTGCGCCTAATCCTCTAGTTAATTTTTTACCAATTAGCATTCTATGAGGAATAGGTGTATTGAGCAAATGTTGAGCATCTGTGTTAACTGCTAGAAGTTCAATTGCAGTCATACCTTCTTTGTAAAGTCTAGTTAATGTATTATTACCAGCTCCACCGCTGCCTATTATCAAAATATTTGTCTTTAATTTAGATACTAAAGCCTCTAATTCACTCTCATCGGTTTCCCCTTGAAAAGCACCATCATCTGCGATGATATCTTGTAAAGGCTCGTCGCTCATTTTCACATTGTAAATGATTCACTATATAAAAACCATCTATTATTTTGCCTAATAACCTTATTTATAGAGATGGTTTCTCAATAATAATAATGAAGATATCATCATTCAAAGTAATGAATCGAAAAAAGATTATCACTATTTCGGTGATTTTGATGATGGTACTTCAAGTTGTATTGTTGCCAACGGCAACAGGTCCAAACAATCTTGAGGCTAATTATGGAACTGCACAAGAACTTGATACTTTTTTCCAGAGTGTAAATCAAAGAAATGATGAAATAAACAAAACTGTGATTGATGAATTGAACTTCCTTAGATCAATTCATGAAGGAAACGAACTAGATTTATCTTTACTTGAAGCCAGAGAAGTTTCGATGAATAACAAAGATGAAAGCGAGAATGTAGTAGCTGACATCAATGATTATGAAACAGTAGTTTATGACTACGCAAATCGAGGATTAGAACCTACTGCCGTAAATGATCCTGAACCAATAAAAGCCGATATTATCAACACTATGACGAATGATGCTGATCTTTACCAAGACTCATTTCTTGGAACGGCTCTATCAATTTTTACAGAAACTTATCTGATTTACTGGGCATATGATGCTAATGGGAATGGGACTATTGATGTAAGTGGATGTGGGGATGAAGCACCTCCTGATGCGCCTTGTGAAGAAGGTGTTGTTGAAGCGAATTTAGCCTCTACAATATGGGGTGCCTCAACAGCAATAATAGCTGCATGGGTAGAATCATTGGGTCTAGAGAATATTGTTGCACAATTTATCCTGACATTTGTCAATGCCTTAGATGAAGGGGACGCTGCATGGGTCAATATTGATGTAGATGAAGATGGTGAGGATGAAATACGTGCAAGACTTGTACCTGTAATCAATGATCTGATTAATGACCAGACAGATGTAAATCCAATTGATGGAGATGTGGGATTAGAGGCTAATGTTGGAATTGCTTTTGAATTCGAGGAATTACAAGATTTAAATCAAACTTTAGACGTGGCTATTGTAAGAGGTATAACATATCAAAATGAAGATAATGATGACCAAACCTATGTATGGGGTGTCAACACACAATTTCCTGCAAATGAAGTACCTGAAGAATATAGCTTAACAGTAGTAATTGAAGAATTTATATTCACAATAGGGCCTGACGGGGGAGGAATTGGATTAAATCCAGGAGATGTAGATTACGTAAATGCTCCTTATGAAATTTCAGTTTCGATGAATAATGATACTAATAATCCATTCAATAATGGAATTGACTCTCTTGAAATTGCAATAGGCTATCTGAAATATAACTGGAGCAGTGGAACTACAATTAACCCGGGTGATGCACTTGAAGAAACAACATTTATCAAAGTTGATTTGGAAAATCCAAGAGGCAAAGTCCCTGATGAATTAAAAGTGCGAATTGTTGCAGAGAATAAGAATGGAGTAGATAGAGATTCAATTGAATTATATGCACCACCCGCAGAAACAACAAATCCTAACGAAGCAAATAAGAAATTTGATTTGTTTTTCCAGTATTATGAAGCAAATCTAAAACCTGATGATGGGACGGATTCTTTCCTTTCGCATATCGTAGCTGATGTAACAGGAGTACCTGTTTGTAGTATTGATTTGTCTGGAAATGAAGTATGTTTAGATGAATTAAATATGCCTGAAGCATCACTATGGTTAGAAGTTCGGAATGAATCAACTCCTGAAAAGAACTGGACTGTGATTGAATTTCATGCAACTGAAAGTGTTGAGTCCATAGTTTATGGAGACTACGAATATTATACAGAAGATGGACGAAGTGCAACTTGGTCCGATCATGATTATAAATTATTCACAGGTCTTGAAATTAGTGATTTACCGGAAAGCTTAGTTCTTGAAGGTAACCTAAAATTAGATGAAACAGGCGGTTCAACAATCCCAGTAAATGACGATGAAACAAGCCTAGACAGTTCATTAGTGGGGGCATTTATTAGTGATATTTTGTTAGGTTTAGCTGGAAGAATTGTGTATGTTGGGGATTTGTTACGCTCTATCCCTCAAGCAGTTCTTCAATCAACAATAGGTGAAGGTGATGGTGAAGTTGCGATACGAATGCGAAATAGACAAAACGAACCAGTATACCTCAAAGACTTATTTGTGTTTTTAACTAGTGACAAATATTTAGATTTGAAGGATGGAAGCGAAGACGATTTCTTTGCAATATATAACGAATCTGCATACTTGAATTCTAACGCTCCTGATTTTAGATCTGCGATTTCCTCAAAAAATGAAGATTATAGTTTCAGTGCTAGAATCACGGACATAGGAGATATTGACTTCTTTTCAAGAGAAGGAATTACAAATATCTCATTAGCAATGGATCCAAATAGAGATAAGCCATTTAGAGTTTATTTTGAAGGAATTGATAACGCAGGAGATACTACTCATTGGGCCAATATCACTCTGAGCAACATACCTAGTAATATTACTCTGAATGTTGATAATGGAAATTTAAATTATGCTGGTGGAAGCGAAGCTAATGAAATAATTGACAATATAATTTTTACAAGTTTTGCAAGTGGAATTTACTCTAGACTTAAGTTAGAACACTTGCCTGGTTCTGCTGAAATAGTTAGTTCATCTGGCAATCTAAGACTAATCACAGATAGTTGGTTTAATTTCACTTTTGCAATAACAAATGCTACTGAAGATGGGAAAGCTACTTCTTGGGTATGGAATCATTCTCAATACAATGGCAGTTCTGTAATGCTTTATCAGAATAATATGGGGGCTCAAAATGAAACTGCAAGTTTATCAGGTAATTTGAGCTGGTTGCAATCACTGAGGCTCGATGATGATGGAAGTGGAGAATTGGCAGATTTCAAAATTAACCATAAACAACCAGTTCAATTCAAAGTGGGAGCAATAGATGACACCATTTATGAGGAAGATTATCAAGGACTTGATGCCTATGTATTTGTTGACACATTGCCTGCTGAAATTATTGTAACAGTTCCTATGCTTGATGCTAATACTGTGATTGGGGGTGACGTAGGAGAGGTGAATGACTTAAGAGATGTTGCTAGATTTATAGAAGCTCTATCTGATGTTGGCAAGGCTTTGGTAGATACTGTTGCAGGTTTGTCTGTTAATTTAGTTACAAATGTAGAATCATTTGAAACTGTTGCAAGATTCCTCTACAATATAGATGAAGAAGTTTCAGTAACTGCATGGGTTGATAAAGGAAACATAGAATTATTAGATGAAGAACCTCGATGGGTGGAAGGTCTTTGGTCTAGTCAAAAAGATGTTGAAGGAGGAACCATTCTTGGAGCAAGGCTACTACTGAAAGGATTACCTCAGTCTGTTGATGCAAATTACACTTCAAGAGGCGACAAAATAGATTTAGAACTAGAACTTGAGGATTTTAATGCTAGAGACACTGCTGAATATATTATATTCCAAGAAGAGGGAATTATTGGTCCAAAAGTAACTGCATTTGTTGAAGATATACCCGTTGGTCTGGATTTAACACTTAATGCTGATTTAACTCTCAATGCTACTGTTGAAAATTTAACTCTTAAAGGAAATTTAACAATGAATACAAACAAACAGGTTGGTCCTGTTTACTTAGTAATTGAACAATTTGAAGAAGAAAATCCTTACCGAATAGAAGCTTTTGTTCCAAATTTACCTGGAAATATGGAAGTACAAATGGACATTAAAGATGATTTATTAGATTTTGAAATAAATTCAAATCAAGCTATTGATCTTGTTGCAATTGAAATTGAGTTGGGAGATACTGAAGGATTAGAAACATATTGGACTGAAGGAATCACTCTTGACATGTCTGATGAAGGCGGAATGAACATGAAAGGATACATTAGAGGAATTTCTCCGAATATTGGTGTTAAATTGTGGGATCCTGAAGATGAAGGGACAAAATTAGACATTAAGTTAGAGGATTTTAACAATGATGTTCCTGCTATGAATCGACTATTGGTTGATGTGAATAATTTTGCCAATAAGAGTATACTATTGAGAATAGATGACTTGCCAGACAATTTTGATCTTAATGCCTCAGTATTCTTAGATGATAGTGAACGAACAGGAGGTAAAACAGCAGAAGAATCTTCATTGGTTGGCAATGTAACATTCAAATCAAATAAACCATTAGGTTCCGTATACGCTGCTGTAGAAGATAAAAGCTCAATGAGTAAACTTGAATTGGCTGTGCCTGACGTACCTGAAGTCATTAATCTAGATGTTAGTTTAGGTGATCAAATAGGAGTGAATTTCAATGCATCTGAAGCCCCATCAAGGGTCATACTAAGTCTTGATTCAGGAAATGTATCTGGAATGGATCTGGCATGGACACACGGAATTGTTTTAAGGCAGAATGATCAAGGTGATGCACTGCGTTTGTATCTAGAAGGGACAGTAACCTCTGCAATACTTGACACCGATTTTGGTGAACCAGACATTATTAATCTAAAATTAGGTGACTGGTCGCCTGTAACTGAATGGATTTATCTTGACTTAGATCGAGGAAGAAATGAAACTGCAATTGAACTCTTCCTAGATGAAGTAGGGATTAACAACAATATTGATGCATACTTCAATATTGGTAAAAGTCAAGATCGTGATTTAGATGCCATATTCGATGTTAAACAAACTGGAGGAATGGGCAATTCATATCTTAAAACTCATAACCAATCTGGAAATTCTTACAATGAGATTTATTTCTCAGAAATTCCAAAAGATTTACGGGCCGATATTATTTTTGGAAAACAAATAGATATAATCTATGAAGCTGAAGGGAGAGTTGATTATATTTGGGTGAAAACAGCAAATAAGGATTATGGAGACTGGCGCTCTGCACAAGCCATTGTTCATGATGTCTCAGAAAAATTCCATATGGGTATTAATCCAAATTATGAATTCGACATGGATAAATCATTCGTTTTCCAAGGATTCCCTGATGTATTTGTTACAACTAGTTCCTCAGAAATTGATGTTACACTTATGGTTGAAGAAGGATTTACTGGAGGGCATTCAGGTACTTTCATTGATGTTACGAATGTAGGAGATAATACTACTATGAGGTTAGAAGGAATTAATTACATAATTGATGCTCCAAATGGTATTGAAAATGCATATCTGAGAGCTACAAATTCTCCTGCCACTCCTCAATTTTACCTTGATTATATGATAATTCATGCAAACGATGTAGAGCATGTTGAAATCATTCCTAACCAGATTTTTGGTCTTTATCCTGTATTTGAATTAGCAAATGCAAGGGGTGGAGAGCTATCGTTTGCTATAGGCGGGAATTTGAAAATAGGCCCTATAGAATTGGAAACATCTGCTGTAATGATGGATTTGCGTGTAAAAAGCGTAGCTGATCATCACATTCTACCTACTTGGTTAGGAGTACAGAAAAATGGAATGGATACTGAATTGGGGCAAGATGAAAAACATTACATCCTTCCAGAACCTGGAATGAGTTTAATTGCATCTCTGGAGGCAAGTATATGATTTTTAGTAAAGAACAAAAACGAGTATTAGTGAAAACAGGTACTGTTATCCTTGCATTGTTTCTAATTTTCATCTGTTATTCGTATGTTATACCAAGAACAGAGGTTGAGATAGATACTGTCTACCATAGTTCCTATTCTGCTTTATTTGTACAATCAAAAATGAACAATGCAGGTACTCAAGAAATAACTGATTTGAAAGTTAAGAGTTCAATTTGGAACGGAACTGAAATGTTAGTAACTGAAACTAATTATCCAGGAATACTAAAAGCAAAACAATCTGTTAAACTTCCTCCATTAATTTTCGATGGGCCACATGCAGATGAATATGATTTGGTTATTGTTGTAGAATTTAATAGTAATGAAGGGAAACAAAACATTGTTTATAATTATAAAATAAAAGATTATGGAAATTTAGCTTGGCATGATCAATATTTCAGCTTTTGATTAGATGATATCTTTTATTAGTCAGAGTGTATTGGCAGATTACTGGACTCAACCCCGGACTCAACACACATGCCTAAGCAAATTATATCGGCGTCAGAAATGGAACGCTATGGTTATTGCCCCTTATCTTGGCACTTAGATCTCAAAGGAATAGATGCTGAAGGTACTGAAGTAAATACTGGTGTTGAGAAACATAAAGAAATGGGAGATTCATTAAAGAATCTCCTTGTAGAGGAAGAAAAATCGAGAGAGACTTCAACAACACTAATAACTGTTGTATCTATGATTATGGCCTTAGTAACTGTTGCACTAATTATCCTATTAATCTCAAATGATGACATTAATCTTGGTTTTATTCTTTTAATAATTGGAATTGGATGGATGCTTGTAGCATCTTTTTTCCTTTACCGGTTATTAGTATCTACTGAAAAGATTGATAAATTAAGAGATGATTATAAACTAGGAGAAACAGATATAGAAACTCCAGATGGACTTACTAGGGAGACGCCTGTGTTAAAGTCTGCAAAATTCAATTTAGCCGGACGCCCTGATTATTTAATTAAGGATAAGGAACAACGTATACCTGTAGAAGTAAAAACAGGACGAAGACCGAAAGCCCCTTTTTTTAGTCATGTTTTGCAAATTGGTGCCTATTGTTTATTATCTGAGGAAACATTTGGAGTAAAGCCAAGTCATGGTCAAATAAGATATGGGTTTGAAAATGAGCCTCATGAAGTAAAATGGGATTCAGATTTGAAAGGATTAGTTAATGAAAAATTAGAAGAAATGAATGACATTCTAAAGGGAAAAATGGAAGCGCATCGCAACCATAAAAGAGTTGGAAAGTGTAATAATTGCTCTAGAAGAAAGGGATGTCCTGAAAGACTAAAAAACTAAATGAGAAATGAGACATATACTTATACACAGGTGCCAATTATAGCCGCCAAGTTATGATTCCCGTAAAGGTAGCTATCTCTGGCCAGCCAGGTACTGGTAAAACAAAAACTGTCCTCAGAATAGCTAAAATGATTGAAGATAAATTTAGTATCGGTGGATTTACCACACACCCTATTCACGAAGAGGGCGAATTGATTGGATACAATTTGAAGGATTATACTACTGGTGAAGAAGAACTCTCGGCATCAGTAAGGTGGGATGTAAAACCAAGAGTTCCTGGAAAGACACCTGAATCAACACCATTGGGAATTAGATTAGATGCAGTTAATAGAATCGCAACGGATTCTGTTGCCAGAGCTATTGAAGATGCAGACCTTATTTTAGTGGATGAAGTAGGGAAATTAGTATCTGAATCAAAAGAATTCAGTGCTATACTCAAAGAAGCACTGAAATGCGGAAAACCAATGCTAATTACAATGCACAAAAGATCAAGGAATCCATTGTTACAATCAATCCGTAAGAGAGATGATCTAAGAACACTAGAAGTGACTCCCATAAATTCAGCTATTCTGCCTTCAAAAGCTGTTAATATATTGAAAACTGGAATGGTGTGAAGGAACATCAAGAAGGAAAAGCGGTATTCAAGGCAAATCTTTCAGGCAAAGACAAAGGACCTGGAAAAGCAAAAGGCGTATTCTATAATCCTGCTATGAAAATGAGCAGGGATTTGCATATTGCTTTTGCAAAAGAATTAGAAATAAAAGGTAAAGTACTTGATGGATTGGCAGCATCTGGAATAAGAGGAATTAGACTCGCACTTGAAGCTGGCCTAAATGTAGAATTTTGTGACACTTCGCAACTATCCACAAAAACTATTGTAGAAAACCTAAAACTGAATGGTATTGTTGCTGAAGTTTACAATGAACCTGTAGAAGAACTATTGAAAAGAATGAAATATGATTGTATTGACATTGATCCCTTTGGAACACCAGCTCCCTTTCTAGAAGCTGCAATCAAAGGATTAAATGACAATGGAATTCTAGGAGTTTCTGCAACTGACACTGCTGTTCTATGTGGAGCAAAACCATCAATTTGCATGAAAAGATATGGGGCTAGGTCAATGAAATGGGTTTCTGCTAAAGAAATTGGCGTTCGAATATTATTAGCAAAAATACACTCAATTGCATCTGATATAGGAAAAGGAATAGAACCTTTATTGTGTTATTCTGAGGGGCATCATCTACGAGTCTTCATTAGGTTAGTCAAGAAAAATAATACAAAACTAAAATGGATTAATCTAGATATGGAGGTCATCGATAAGGAAGAAAAAGATGCAGGAGGGCCACTTTGGGTTGATAAAATAATAAATGAAAATTTAGTACCTACTGATTGTGAAGGAAAATTAGGTAAATTCTTCCAGACACTTAGAAATGAAGCAAATGGTCCTCCTGGTTTATATGATATAAATGATATTGCTAGAAATGCAAAGGTGGGGCAAACACCTAAACGTGATAAAATAATAAAATGTTTAGAAGAGCTAGGATACTTTGCCAGTTCAAGTATATTTTCACCTCTTGGGATAAAAACAAACGCTCCAAAAACAAAAAGGCGTGAAGCTGTAAAACTCGCCCAATCTTTATAATACCCCTCTAAGTCCGCACAACTCCATGGAAGTTTCCGTAATTAACAAGACCAAGAACGAATTGGAAATTGAAATACGTGGTGCTAACGAAACTTTGTTAGGTCCACTAATGAACCATACACTTGCCAATCCTGATGTTGATTATGCATCTTATTACATGGGACACATCGTTTTGGACAGTCCTAAATTTTATGTTAGAACGAAAAAGGGCACTCCTAAAAAAGCAATCCAAAAAGCTATGGACATCATCGTCGGAGACATAAAGACAATCCGCGATAAATTAGCTTAGGACATGAATTCACCGGCTAGACCGGAAGTAGGAAAAGAGAGATATTTATCAAACTCAAAAGGTATTGGTGGGAAATTACGCAAGAAACCTGAAGATTTTAAGGTTGATGAAATTATTTCTAATAATGAAAAATCTCATTGGATTTGGGCGAAGGAAAATAAACATGGAAAACATTCTATTGTTAGAATAACTGCAAAGAATTGGGATACACATGTTCTAGTTAAAGAGCTAGCAAAAGAACTAGGAATTGGACAAAAAGCAATTGGATTTGCTGGAACTAAAGACAAAAGAGCTTTGACAACTCAATATTTTTCAGTCATGGCTCAGCAAAGTAAAATAGAAAAGATAAAAATAGAAAATGTAAAAGTTGAATTTTGTCATCGAACAATAAAACCAATTAGGCTAGGGAATTTAGTAGGTAATAGATTCACAATCAAGGTATCTAATTCAGTTACAAATGAAAAAGATATTAGAACTATAATTGATGAATTAAAAAGTGGTTTTCCTAATTACTTTGGAATTCAAAGATTTGGAGCTATAAGACCAATAACACATACTGTAGGTGAAAAGATTGTAAAAGGAGACTATGAAGGTGCAGTTTGGTCTTATTTATCAGATGGTGATGAAAAATTCTCAGGATTTGAGGCAAGAAGAGATCTAAAAGAAACGAGGGATTTGAATGCAGCTCTAGAAAATTATCCTCGCAGTATGCTATTCGAAAGACAAATGATAGGATATCTTACAAGAAAAAAAGGAGATTATATTGGGGCCTTGAAACAATTGCCTGAAAATTTGTCAAAAATGTTTGTCCATGCATACCAAAGTGCAATTTTCAATAGGATTATCGATATGCGAATTGATAGTGGAAATAGTATTCATATTCCATTAATAGGCGATAATGTGATTCCTGCAGATTCTTATGAAGGGCCTGACCAAAGAAGGATTATTGAAGTCACTAAATATAATCAAAAGAAATTAGAAAAGAGATGTCGGGAGGGGAAGGCATGGGTTGTAGGACTTCTACCTGGAATGAAAAGCGAGCATACAAATGGATTTCAAGGTGAATTGGAAAAAATAGTCATGAAAGAAGAAAATGTAGATTTTAAGGATTTTAGAATAGAAGGCGTACCAGAATTGACTTCATTAGGAATGCATAGACCACTTACTCAAAAGATCAATGATTTGGAATGGAAAATTGATGAAGAGGGGGCTCCTGTTTTTGATTTTTGGCTACACAAGGGTACATATGCTACATCTTTCCTTAGAGAAATAATGAAATCTGAGGATGTGACGGTTTACTAATGACACCGAAATGTATCATCTTTGATTGTGATGGAACCTTAGTGGATAGTGAAGCTATTACTAACCAAGTAATTGCCGAAATGGCTAGTGAATTGGGTATTGAGATGAGTGGGGAAGAAGCTAGTGCTACATTCGGAGGAAAAACACTTGATGGTGTTGTGTACAAAATGAGAGAGTTATCTGGAAATGACTTACCAAATGATTGGTTACCAAGATTAATTCAAAGAGTTAATGAATCATGGGAATCAAAACTCAGGCCTGTCAAAGGAGTTAAAGAACTTCTAGAAAAAATAAAGATTCCCATATGTGTGGCTTCGAATGGAGAGCCCACGCACGTTAGACATTCTCTAAGATTAACAAAACTTTATGATTTTTTCGATGAAAACATATTCACGGCTTCAGAAGTTTCTAAACCAAAACCTTCACCTGAGCTTTTTCTTTATGCGGCTAAAAAGATGGGATTTGTACCAAGTGAATGTGCTGTTATAGAAGATAGTGTTACTGGAGTAACTGCTGCTGTGAATGCGGAAATGGAAGTTTACGGAATAATAAACAACCTTTTTTCAGAAGAACAATTGAGGCATGCTGGTGCAATACCTTTCATGAATATGAACGAATTACCTGCACTACTGGAATTATAATGAACCGAAATAATAAAATAATTTTGATTCTGCTTGTGGGTGCTTTTCTTGGCATTTTTACTAGTGAATACATGTATGACAGAGATTTTGATGGAGTTCCAAATGATAGTGATGATTTTCCAGATAATGCAAATGAATGGAAAGATAGTGACCAAGATGGGATTGGAGATAATGAGGACTTAGACGATGATAATGATGGTTATAATGACACTGATGATTATTTTCCAAATAATTCTAATGAATATAATGATAATGATTTAGATGGAATTGGCGATAATGAAGACTTAGACGATGATAATGATGGATTCCTTGATCTTACAGACATAAATCCTTTTCACGATGTGGCCTTGAAATTTAATGTGGGGTGGGTTGAGTTAATAGATAAACAGAATAATCGTCCAGACGCGCCTTTAGTAATTTATTTGTATCAAGGTGAAGAGCAACTTCATCGTTTTGATAATGACAACACCCCATGGAGAGTCCCATGGCAAGAAACATACACGCTGAATAGTGATTTTGAACTAAACATACCTGATAATCAAACCGAATATGAATTTACAATTGTTGCAATTTACTACAAATTCAGAAATCCTGAAGAATTTGATATAAGTGAATCCAACGAGACATACTGGGCAACCATTTTGTATAATTATACTACAAACTCATTTAACCGTGTTAAAAATTGGACGCTAGATGGATCTTTAGATGATTCAAACGAAAATGATGATGCAAGAATCTATATTGAGATTGAAACCTACTCTTTTGGATATTTACTATCTTATACTTGGAAATACAATACCGTCGAATACCAATTAAGCTATAATTTTGATCCTCAAAGATACGCATATTACAAAAATCAAGGGCATTATGTTGTGGAATACAGTGATTACATTAAATTCGTCACTAAAGAGGAAACGGCTGTTGTAGAGATAGCACAAATTCTTAGAAGTTTATCAAATGAAAAAGGATTTGACAGCTTGTCAGAAGTAAATTTCATTATGAGTTTTGTTCAATCTTTAAAATATTCAGAAGATAATCTAACTGCTGGAGTTGGAGAATATCCAAGATATCCTATTGAAACATTAGTTGAACAAACGGGAGATTGCGAAGACAGTTCAGCACTTTTAATCTCTTTGTTAGAATCCTTAGGATACGAAGCTGCTATGGTCTTAATACCTGAAGCTTGGGATGATTATGGCCATGCGGCAGTTGGTGTAAATTTGACAGGGGCTGAAGGAATCTATTACATTTTAAACGAAGGAGAGGAGAATGAAATAGGTTATTATTTTGCTGAAACAACGGCAGAGGGTTGGAAGCTTGGAGAAATTCCAGACCTAGATTCAAGAAGTGCATACGTATACGAGGCCTAAATGGAGAAAGAAGAATTTCTTGTAAAAGTAGAAGAAGAGGTCTACGGACCAATTCCATTGGATAGAATCATTAATGATGTGAAAAGTGGAGAATTAACAAAAGAGGCAACTTTTTTTGATAATGATGATTGGATTCCCGTTTCTTTATTGTTGGAAGAAAGAATGCCAGTTGAACCATGGAATGATGATAACTGGATTGATAATAAAGATGACTTATTAGCTGAAGATGGACCTCCACTACCTGCATCATCGGCTTGGGAAGATGTGAATAGAAAGGGAAGATGGTTGATGATTTATGGAGATCATTTAGTATTTGAAGGAGGAGATATGAATTTTGATGCTATAGGGCCAATGATGGAGGGAGAACCTCTTAGTGGAGGAATACCTTTGAAAAAAATAATCAATGTAACTTTCAAAAATCATGAAAAAGGTGTTGATATTTTAGCCAGTAGTTTTCATAGAATGTATGAAGTTTATACTTTAAAATGTTGTCTATCTATGAATGATAGCATTGAACTTTTGAAAGAATTGAAAGAAGCTAACGTAAGAGTATTAGACAACTAAAAGTTTTTATCCTGCCTCAATGAAAACAGATTATGGAGCGCTTCAAAGCATTAATTGTTATTGCACTACTTTTGGTTAGTCCGACGGTTACGTCTGCTAACGCGAATGAAAACGTATTGCATCCTAATATTATTCGGGCAATTAACGACGCAAACAATAATTCTGATATCGAATTTATAGTTCAATATAGACCTACCTTAACAGAAGAACACTTAGCGACTGCAGAAGGAATAGGTGTAGAAATTATAAGTATTTTTGAATTTATTGATGGATTCTATGGGAAAGCTACAGCATCTCAAATAAAGGATTTAAGTAGACAAGATGACATTTTTTGGATAGAACATAATACACAAATGGAATATTACATGCAAGATACTACTAGAGTAATCAATGCAGTAGAAGCATGGCAAACTGTTATTATTGATGAAGACGAAAATATTGTCGCAGATCAATCTAATCAACATGAGTATATTGATGGGACTGGGGTCGCTGCAGTAATCATTGATACAGGAGTAGATGCAGGTCATCCAGATTTTGATTATGATGAAGGTAAAACAGTTTCGTATAAATTTGATAGAGCAACTAGAACTTGGATAGAAGCTGAAAATTCAGATACTTCAAGTGGCCACGGAACACACTGTGCTGGAACTGTTGGAGGTAATGGAGATGCATCTGCAGGTGCTAAGAAAGGAGTCGCTCCGGGTGCAACATTAGTTGGAATGGGTGTTGGCGACATTGCATTCATAGACAATGCAGTAGAAGCATTTGAATGGGTTTATGACAATTCAAGACCTGATGCAAATCCAATGAATATCAGAGTCACTTCAAACTCATGGGGAAGTTCAGGTTCAGAATATGATCCTTCTAATGCAATTTCTCAAGCTGTTTTTAATTTGCAGTATGATAATAATGTAGTTTCTGTGTTTGCAGCAGGAAATTCTGGAGGAGATGGTAGTGATTTACAAACAAATCCTTACTCGAATATTCCATTAGTAATTGGAGTTGCAGCACTTGAGCATGATGGTTCAGGAATAGCTGACTTTTCATCTAGAGGTGATATGTCAAAGCCACAAACTTGGCCTGATATTGGAGCTCCAGGAGTCAATATCTGGGCTACTGCTCCAAGGGCTACCTTAATTGATATAATACAAAGGCCAACTGATGATGACTTGTATTACATGGCAATATCAGGAACTTCTATGGCTACACCACATATTGCAGGAGTAGCTACATTGCTATACCAAGCTGCACCTTCATTGGGTGTTGCTGATTACATTTACGAAGATCATGAAACCACTGAAGGTGAATGGTATGGAGATAGAACTGATACTTACGTTAGTGAAGCCGAACTAATTTTGGAGCTCTCAGGACGTTACATTGAGGGAGGGCAACCAAACGCAAATGGTACTGTAAGTAATACAGGAATGAAACATGATTGGGGACAAGGTCACGGATTAATTGACACAAAACTTGCTGTTCAAATGGCATTGACCTTGGAAAGTTTGAGAACTGCAGATGAAAATGGAGATGGAATCCCTGATAATGAAATGGTAACTGTTTTTGATGCTAGAGATGCAATGTTAGGAATATCTCATATTCACAAGGCTAGAGAATTTACAGATACGTTAAAGGCTGAGTGGAAAGGAGAATGGGCATACTTTGTTGGCAGTGGTGGAACTTATGTGACTGACTCAACTCATTACGTTCACGTTCCAGAGGGAACTATAAGTGCTGAAATAGTGTTATCTTACCCACAAGTAAACACAGATAGATTTACGGTGGCAGACTTAGAATTATCAATTGACACAAATAGTGATGGCTCAAATGATAATTCACAAAGTATTGGAACCAATACAAATGCTAAAGAATATACAATATCTGTAGATGAATCAAGTAGTGGTCATCTTTGGGTTTTTGGAATAGAAGGGACTGCTGTGGGTATCAAACCAACACAAGGAGCAACGCTTGAAGAATTTTGGGAGCCTCGGGTTCCATATGATGTAAATGTTAGATTAATAATGGGTTCAGAAAACCATTATGTAGATGAAAATTTAACAAATTATGCAGATTATGCATGTTCCACAGATGGAGTTAACATGAATACTCCAAACCAAGCATGTATCTCTAAACTGGAATTTGGAGAACCTTCGGCTACTTACAATGGAACTAATTTTATTGAAATGAACTTTAATGCTTTTAATCTAAGTAGGCTCGATATTCAAAATGGAGTTGTTACCTTGAAAGAAGAGAGTGGTTTCTGGACAATAAAGAATGCAGCCATTGTTGCCGGATTAACTGGATTTGGTATAGGAATGATCGCGTTTGTTCTTTGGTCTAGAAGGCCTTTTGCTGGAAATTAAAAGTGCGGTTGTAATTTTTCCATTATAGCTGGTTTTGGTAATGCCCCTACTAATCTATCAACAAGTTCTCCATTTTTGAAAATCATCATAGTTGGTATTGACATAATTCCATGTTGTGATGCTGTATTGGGATTTTCATCTGTATTCATTTTAGCTATAACTACGTTTGAATTCTCACTAGCTATTTCCTCTAAAACAGGGGCAACTGCTCGACATGGTCCACACCAGGGAGCCCAAAAATCAACTAAGACTAAATTATTATTTTGAAGTGTGTCTTGAAAATCGGCATCTGTTACGTTTATTGTACTCATTTTTGTTTCCTCATAAACTTGCCCAAAAATCTTTGAGCAACTATATTCTAATGTAGGAAGAAGCCTGAATATAGTCTTTTTGATACATAAGGAATACTTAAATTGAGCTGAACCACACATGACCAATGCATATCGGAATGATACTGTGTAAGCCATATCCTCCAGATATACGCCTCGAGAAAGAAATCAGGTCTCTGATAGAAGCTGGTCACCATCTATTTGTTCTTGCCGAACGCAGGAATGCGGAACCAAATAGGGAAAATATTTCAGGAGCAATTACAGATAGATATGCACCACCTACTTCATTTCGCAGACGCTTAGATTGGCTTCGTTTTCAAACATCATTCAAAAGTAGTTTCTGGAATAATAGAATAAGAAGCTTTGTAAAGAGAAACAACATAGAAATCCTCCACGTCCACGATCTTCCATTAGTTGGCACAACTATAGAAATAGCACGAGAATTCAACATACCTGTTGTTGCGGACATGCATGAGAATTATCCAGCGGCCAAACAGCTATGGAGTGAAACTATTCGTGATCCACTGGTATGGTTTGGAGATGATTACAGGAGGTGGCAGCGCTATGAGAAGAGAATTCTCCCTCTTGCCAACAAAGTAATCACAGTAGTGGATGAAGCGGCACATAGACTTCAAGAATCAGAGACCGTCAAATCGGAAAACATGACTATTGTTATGAATGTAGAGGAAAAGACATGGTTCGATACACTTGCCACGACAAACATAATCGAAGATGATACAATTCGAATAGTATATGTTGGCGGTGTTCGTCCTCATAGAGGCCTAGATGAAGTCATAAAGGCATTAGTTGAGTTAAAGCACCGCAACCTGTTGTTAAGAATTATAGGGGCTAAGGGAGCTTACGCCAAGGAATTACAAGAAATTGCAAAAGACCTAGGGATAGCTAACAAGATAGATTTAGTTCCATGGCGACCACTAGAAGAAGTTCCAAACACGATTATGGAGTGTGATATAGGGATAATTCCTCACCAGAAGCACGCTCATACTGACGCTACAATACCTCACAAATTATTCCAGTACATGCTCGGAGGAAAACCAGTAATAGTAAGCAATTGTAAACCTCTTGAAAGAATCGTGAAAGAAACGAGGGCAGGCTTAGTCTTCGAATCAGGAAACATCAAGGACTTAGCAGCAAGAATAGAGGAATTATATGGAGACGCTGAACTTCGCAAGAGTCTAGGGACTAACGGACGGACTGCCGCATCTGGAAAATATAGCTGGGAAGTTGAAAGTCAGAAATTGGTTAGATTATATGAACAATTCAAATCTTTCTGAGCAATAGACAAAAAGATTGTTGGAAATGATTTAGTCCAGTAATTTTCCTTGGGTCAAGACCTATTTTGTTGAGTGCCGCACTCAAAATAGAGGGAACAAAGTTGATATGGGTTAAATGTTCTCCCATCCACTCATCAAGAATCTTATATCCTACACCTATAGCCAATCTTCTCCAGTATTCAGGAACTCGGACATTAATGTGAGTGGGATTAAGATCAGGCTTTCCAATAAATGGTAACTTTCTCATATGGTAAGGTAGCATTTTATTGGGAGTGGTAACAAGCACCAACCCATTGGGCTTGAGATATCTGGCCGACCTAGTGAAGAAAACACTTGGTTTCTCTAGATGCTCGACTACATCAAAACAGGTAATCATATCAAAAGGTTCCGAAAAGGGCCAGTCTTTGTCGTCAATATCACCTTGGCGTAAATCTGCATTAGTATTTTTTCTGGATATTTCTAGAGACTTAGGAAAAGGATCCATCCCAAACAAATTCCGTATCCCATAATCTTGTTCGAGTATATTCAAAAAAGATCCATAACCAATTCCAATGTCAAGAATTCGAGCATCGGCTATAGGCACTCCAAGAAAGTCTTTGGCCTTTTCTATCCTTGGACAAAATTTTTCACGTTGAAACCGCATTCCATCATCGGAAGAAACGGCCTCTAGATTGTGGCTGAATGTGATATTGGCGTCATCCTTCACAAAATATACCGTCCATCAATAATCTCTCTATAGTAACTTGAAACTGTTAAACTTAAGTGTTCCTGCACAATAAGTATAATACCCTATTGACCTAGAACAGCTGATAATACGAGTTAAGATGATATTCAAGGCAAACCAAATTTTAGGAGGGAATGAACATGGAGCTATCTAGAAGAATTATAATTTTGATATATGGAAGAGCCTTGTCTTTCTTAATTAGTTTAGTCATTCCTATTGCACTTACTCGATTGTTGTTGAAAGAAGATTATGGTTCATATCAACAATTGGTCATGATTTACTCCATAATACAAGCCATTTTACTGCTTGGAATACCTCAATCATTACTTTATTTCTATCCTAGAAGTGAAAAAGAAAATCATTCGATGCTTGTTAAGCAAACTTGGTCTATAGTTGCTTTTTCATCAATATTCGTTGTAATGGCAACTTGGGGAGGTTCGGAATTAATGAATTATATGTTCCCTGAACATCATCTTCAACCTTTCATATTTTTGATTGGCGTATACACTGGAATTATGCTTTTGGTGATGCCACTTCAGAACTTATTGGTTGTAGAGGGTAAAGAATCATTGGCAATGCAATGTATGATTGGTTTTACTTTAATTGATATCATAGTTTTGCCTTCTGCTGCATGGATTAACCCCTCTACTTTGGGAATGGTACATGGAATAATAGCTACTGCAATTTTGAAGGCTATTGTAGTCTTAGGATATATTTATTTTAACTATCTGAACAAAAAACATACGGGGAAATCATACTACAAAGAACAATTAGCTTATGGAATTCCAGTTGGCCTAACTGCGATGATTGGAGTGATAAATGTAAATATAGACAAATACATGGTTGCCATGTTTTTCTCAACTTCTATTTTTGGTATTTATTATCTAGGATCCTTATGGGCTCCTATATTTGGTTGGATTGTACAATCTGCAGGTCAAGTCGTTACTCCTCGCTTATCCAAAGCACACAAAGACAATAATTTAGCCGAAATGAGAGATTTGTATAATCAAAGTGTTGAAAAGTTAGTCTTTTTATTTTTCCCTTTAACGATTTTTCTAATACTAGTTGCTGAACCATTAATACTGACAATGTTCACTGAAAAATTCGAAGATGCTGTTCCTATTTTTACTATTTACATGATACTTCTCCCAACTTATCCATTTAGAATAGGATGGATTCTGATGGCAAGTGGGCAGACAAAATTTTTACTAAGATTGGCAATTTTAATGTCAACAATCAACATATTCCTTAGTTATTACTTAATTACAACATTAGAAGGAGAAAATAGATTGTTTGGAATACCATTTGCAACTGTTACAGTTACATGGCTTTCAATGTTTTTAATAAGTTACCAATCAATATCTACATTACAATTAAAAATTTCAGAGGTTTATCCCTGGAAAAAGATTTTCTCTATAATTGTAATATCGTTGCTCGCAGGAATTCCCGTTATTGCTCTGTTATCATTGAATCTTTCTGACATTCTGCTTTTGATTGGAAGCTCTGTTGTTTATGGATTAATATTCCTTTATGCTACTTACAAACTTGACATATGGGGAGAATCCGAACTAAAATTGTTTAATTCTTTC
Source organism: Candidatus Poseidoniia archaeon (assembly GCA_022449785.1). Taxonomy (GTDB): domain Archaea; phylum Thermoplasmatota; class Poseidoniia; order MGIII; family CG-Epi1; genus CG-Epi1. The sequence continues at coordinate 12,500 of JAKURQ010000005.1, read as the reverse complement.
TGGAACCTAAAAAACAGCTAGTTGCCATCCTTTGTTAACAACTTGACTTATTCGTTTAGGAGCTGATGAATTGGTAAATTTATAATCCTTCATAGTTGCAGTTAGCCCTCTTTCATTGAGAGAAGCACCACATACAAAGACTGGTGCACCAAGCTCATGGACAACTCCAATAGATGTTTGGATCTCTTTTCTATAATCTTCTCCACCTTCTCTTAGCCATTCAACGCCTTCGCCTTGGAGCATTAGTGCAACACCATGCGTTCCGTCACCAGATTGATATTCGGCCATTCTAAGGCCTTCCATAGCTCTTTGATGACTGTCAGGTCCACTAATGATAATGTAAAGAACGCCTTTTGAAGCCATTAATTCTGTACTATTATTTTTGATGCTAAATCACTGTCGAGAGACAATGTACCATCCTCTGTTTCAATGTCATATGATTTACCATTAGCCTTCTTCACAATAATTGTACGGCCTGGAGCCAAACCAGCTTTTTCTAAAGTAGAAGTTAAGTCACTCTTTTCCATAACTATACGAACTTTGCCTGTTTTACCTTCTTTGAAACTAGACAATGGGACAAATTCAGGTTCGCTTTCTGGTTCTACATTTACTTGATGACAAAATAAATCTGAGTCAGTACCCTTTTTGACTCCTAAAAAATCACTAAGCCGGTTCTCAACATCTCTTGTCAATATATGTTCCATTCTACAAGCAACTTCAGCTGCCTCTTCAGCTTCAACGCCTAATATCTCTGTTAAAAATCTTTGAAGTATATTGAATCTATGATCAATTACATCGGCAACATGTTGACCTTGTTTTGTAAGATGAACACCGTGATACGGTTCATAATCTACTAATCCAATTTCTCCAAGTCTTTGAATCATTTCTGTAACACTGGCAGGTTTCAATTCAGTTTTAGCAGAAAGGTCCGAGGTTCGGACTCTTTCACCATTAGAAGCTAATTCATTGATATTCTTTATCATCATTTCTGCGCTTTCAGATAGAGCATCCATACTAGCCATACTTGGGCTGAGGTAAGGCATTATAAAAAATTTAGGTAAACCTAAACTATATATAGCATCATTTTTTAGGCTCACCTAATTTAGGGTTGCCTAAACCCTAGGAACCAAAAAAATGTTGGAAAAAACTGCTGTATTTGGGCTCGCTATGCTATTCGTACTAACCAGTTTTACTGGTTGTTTGGATAGTGATGATGAAGAAACTCAAAAAGAGAAGTTCATAATCGCATATGAAGTAAAAGAAGATTATGAAAATCCTGATGAGAATCCACAAGTCATGGCTGATTATTTGGCCAAAGAACTTGATATGGATGTAGAACTATATCCAATAACATCCGAAGGTGCAATAATTGAGGCACTAAGATTTGGAAATGCTCATATTGCATTCATGGATGGAGCTGCTGCATGGATTGGGTGGCAACAGTATGGACTTGATGCATTAGCTGCCGATCAAAAATCAGATGGCAGAACATACTACGATGCTCATGCCGTTGTTTTGAAAGATTCTGAAATGGCTACAGCATACTTAGATGATGATGATACCACAGATCCTTTCTCATTATTAGCAGGCAAGACCTCATGTCATACTGGTTGGTTGAAATCTGCTGGAATGTTGTTGCCAATGGGTTTCCTTATTGGTAATGGATATGCAAACGTTGTAGGCGATCCTAATGACATTGAATCATTAAGAAGTACTGTAACTAACTTTTTCAATGAAGATGCAAGCATACCTGACTCTGGAACAACATACTATGGTTATTCTGGTGCTGTAAAGTGTCTTTCTGAAGGGGTCGGAGATGTGGCCTTTGCGAAAGACTCAACTGTTCCAGGTTATTGTGGAAATGAAAATGCTGCTGATAATGAAGACTGGTGTCTTCCAGAAGATGATTACATCTTACTTCCTTCTTACGGTTCAGCACCTTCACATCCTGTAATGTATAATCCTGAATTTGTAAATGATGACACAAAAACAAAAGTTCAAGATGCTCTTGTTGGAATGAAAGATAACGATGAAGGAACTGCCATTCTTGACGCAGTTCTAGGAACTCCTGGTATTGTTACAACAGACGCAGCTACTCATCTAGGATCTTACGGTGGATTAATAGGAGACATTCCTGGAATCAATGCTTATTATAGCGATAAATTCTCAATAAATGAAACTGTAACTCCAACAATTTCAGAGATTAGAATTGCTTTTGAACTAAAAGATGATTACTCAGGAAGCCCTGAAGAAAACCCACAAGCTTTAGCAGATTTCATAGCAGCTGAAACTGGTGTAGAAGTAACATTGTATCCTGTAACTTCAGAAGGTGCAATAATCGAAGCATTAAGATTCGGTAACGCAGACATTGCATTTATGGATGGAGGAGCTGCATGGGTTGGTTGGAAGCAATATGGCTTAGCTACAATGGCTGCTGACAAAAAATCAGATGGTAGAACTTACTACAATGCACACGCATGGGTTCACAAAGATTCTGAGATGGCTGCTGCTTACCAAGATGACGATGACAGTACCGATCCATTTGCATTACTTGAAGGTAAGACCTCATGTCATACTGGATGGTTGAAATCTGCAGGAATGTTGCTACCTATGGGATACTTGATTTCTAATGAATATGCAGAAGTAGTTGGAGACGATGATGATATCGAATCTTTAAGAGATACAATTCACGCTTTCTTCAATGAAGATGCAAGCATACCTGACTCTGGAACAACATACTACGGCTATTCTGGAGCTGTAAAATGTTTGTCTGAAGGTGTTGGTGATGTTGCATTTGCTAAAGATTCAACTGTGGATGGATATTGTGGAAATGAAGATTCTAGTCTTAATGAAGATTGGTGTTTACCACGGGATGAATATGTAGCTCTACCTGCCTTTGGGCAAGCTCCATCACACCCTGTAATGTATAACCCTGAAAATTTAAATGTTCAAACTAGAACTGCAATTCTGAATGCCCTTCTTGCACTGAATAATGAAATGTATGTTGTAGACTATGAAATGCAAGGTGAAACTTATACTGGATGCTATAATATAATTACACATCAGGTTGATTCTGAATCGAATGAAAATGCATGTGGTGGAAACATTTTAGCAAATGTCTTGGGAACTCCAGGATTAGTAGAAGCAAATGCACAGGAACATCTTGGTTCCTATAGTAGTCTTATTGCTGCTATTCCAGGAATAAGCACGTACTACGATACGAAGTACGAAATCTCAGGCTAGGATTTACGGTGCTATCCCCTCATCGCAACACGTCCCAGTATATCGATGAGGGAATTCACACCTTGCTCAATGAGCAAACACCTCAGAGTTCCTATGATGTAGTGGTAAATAGTGCGTCCAATACGGAGGACTCCTAGAGGCGTCTATGAGTAGTGTCATCCATGCTGTTAATTTAAAGATAGGTTATTCACCAGATTCAATCTTAGGTGAAATAGACAACCTAGAAATTGAGCAAGGTGAAATAGTATCAATAGTAGGTGAATCTGGAATAGGTAAAACTACATTTCTAAAGAGCATCGCACGTTTAGTAAATCCGATAAGTGGAACTTTGAAAGTTTTTGATACTGAAGGAGTATCTGCTAGAGGCGTTATAGGATACATTCCCCAAAAACTAGGCTTAATCAAGCATGAAACTGTTTACTCCAACGTACTAGAAGGGGCCATATGCAATGAATCTATTCTAAGATCTATATCTGGTTTTCATGAAGAGAAAGTTATCGATAAAGTAAAAGAAACAATCGAATTAATGAATTTGTCTGATAAGATAGACGAACCGGTAAAACGACTTTCTGGAGGGCAACAAAGAAGAGTAGCAATAGCAAGAACAATAGCTCAAGGCCCTAAATTAATCCTAGCAGATGAATTTCTTAGTGAATTGGATGACAAGACTGTAGAGAATGTTTGGAAATCTATGCTTGAGTATGTCACAAGCAACAATACTACTTTAGTAATAGTAGAGCATAATATTGAACGAGCAAGACTTGCTGAACGTTGTTTTAAATTAGAAAAAAATGAAGAAAGTGATTATTCGATTCTGAGCGAGGTCAAAATATGAATATCGCGAGAAGAAAATATCCTATATTCCTAACTTTCATACTCTTTACTACATACCTAATATTCGTTGATCTCGTAGATGGAAATTGGGCAAGCCTTGAGAATAGTTTAGAAAATCTTTCAAGATTTTTCCGCGAATCCTTATGGCCTCCTAATTGGAAAGTTATAGAAGCGCGATCATATCCCTCTTGTGAAAGAAGCTGGGATTTTCTTTGCTCACCAGCATACATTGGTATTATGGAAACATTGAAAATTGCCTTTGTTTCAACAGGATTTGGCTTCATTATTAGTTTACCACTTGCCACTTTAGCTTCCAGAAATTTATACAGTGATTCGATAGCAATACCATTCAGATTCTTACTAGCGGCAATGAGAACTTTACCGAGTATTATTTGGGCGATTTTCTTTGTTATACTTGTCGGATTGGGACCAGTTTCAGGAGTTCTGGCCATGACATTCTACACTGTTGGATATTTAGGGAAATTACAATATGAAACTATAGAAGGACTATCTAATGATCCTTTAGATGCAGCAAAAGCGATGGGACTAAAAAATAGTGAAATGATTCAGAGAGTAGTAATACCTGAAACTGCAAATAATCTAATTTCTCAATTGTTTTTCATGTTTGAATACAATGTAAGACATGGGTCTGTTATAGGAATTGTAGGGGCTGGTGGAATTGGATATTATATCTCAACATATCTGAAATTCTTACAGTATGATAAAGTAATTGCATTATTAATTATTCTATTTTTTGTTGTGATAGCTATTGATTTAATTTCAATAAAGGCAAGATCCTACTTTGTAGATGATGCAACTTTCAAATCTCCATCTTTATTTGGTAACATTTTCAGAGCAAAAAAATGAATTTAAAACAAATTGGAATAGGGCTGGTTAGTCTAATATTAGTAATTGGAGGAATATGGAGTTTTATGATAAGTTCGTATGAAGAAGACTTAGGAACAAACAATATTTTTGTTGCAAATGATTCATCTAATAATCTAACAAATGAACGAAATAATTCCCTTTTTGAATTATCATTTTCAAAATCAGAAGAAAGCTTGGAATGGTCGAAATTAAGTATTAGTATTCAAAATGAAACTGAAACTATGGACTGTTCAAAGGGAAATTTTACATCTAAAGATATTGGAAATGCAAAAGTTTCTCCAAAACTAAGTTCAGATGGGGAAACATTCAGTGTAGTTATAGATGCGACTTCTGAAGAAGACTTTACACACGTCAATTTAGGAGAATTAAAGGAAACTGATGAAACTGCTTATGACATCCGATTCTCTAAGACTGATATTTACCTTTCTGAGAATGTAACTGGGACTATCATAGAGGATAAAACATTCGAGGAGTTGAATGAGGTACCCAATCAAGATTTTACGGAAACAAGTGAAGAAAGATTGGATTGGTATGATTACAAAATAACCACACACCGTATAGAAGTTGAAGATAAGATATACATTGTAAAAATTAATGAAAATTATTACAAAATAAAATTTACAAGTTATTACAATGATGATGATGAACCACGATATGTATCATTTATGATTGGAACCATTGGTAATAGTGAATTTCCAGCCCTTTCAAATTCAGATTTAGTTTCGCCAGCTAAATGTACAATTATTGAATCAGGAGAAAAAATAGATTTGTGGGAGACAAACGAAAAAATTGCTATATTTGAAAATAATTTTGATATTTGTAATTCAACATGTATCATTAAAATTACTGTAACTTACGAAGGCATTCCTGTAAAAGGAACTTCTGACATAGAACTAAATTAATTATAAAACTCAAGAAATAATTTAGTATATCCAATAATAAATAAGGGAATTTGTAACCCGAAATTAGCCATTATTGGTTTATCATTAGTCATATAACCTGCTGTTGACCAAAATAGAACTCCGGCTCCATGAAAAAATATATTCATTGGATATTGATCTAAATTAGTAAGTAAAATTCCAGTCAGAATTAAACCTGTACCTGTCCATTTCATTGCTTCGATTCGTTCCAAAGGTATCGCCTCTGGTTATCTATACTAATGTGACTAAATATGTGTTTCAGTATTTTCCTCTTCTAAAGTCATAAACAGCATCATAAGGAAGATTATTTCTATACCTAATTCAAGAACTTTCCCTAATGCCATAATAATTGCATTAACTATCCCATAAAGTAAGCCTTCCTCAGAATCAACTGCCCCAGCTATTGTAGTAGAAATAAATTCAAGTAGGAAATAATCAAACACAATGAGGAACACCATTATACCAAAAACGTTCAAGAATACGCGCACAAAATCATCTTTAACTAAAGAATAACTATAAGTTAATGCGGAAAACGCTCCTTTTCCTCTCAAAACATAACTGTACTGCCAAAAAGCACAATAAACTGCAAAAATTATTCCTGGAATAATCAGTAACAGTGAAGTGATAATCCAAAAAACATAGAAGATTACGGCAGTTACAAAATACATAGGTAGCATATTTGTCCCATCCTTTAGTGCTTGAACACCAGGAATCTTTTCTCCGTGCATTGCGCCTGCAATAACTCTAATGACTGCAATCCAAGCAATTCCGCCAATTAATTGGCGAATGAATTCAATCGTTATGTATTCTATAACTCCACTCAAGAAATTATCAATAAACTTCCACCCTGTTAACTCATTTGCTAAATCATCAACGAAGGTTGATAGAAGGGGAACCAAATATTCTACTATTAAAAAAACAGGAACAACTATTGTAGCAATAGCAGGCAAGTTTAATGTGAAAAATTTAAAAGATTCAAGTAACAATGTGAAAAATCCCTTCTTACTTGGTTTGAATAACTTTTGATCCTCATCTTGTTGTTCTTCTTGCTCTAATTCTTCTTCCATATACTACGAATCAATATCCCCTAAAAAAATGCATCTGTTAATTAACAATGTCAAAAAAGGTCATTTAGAGGGGGCACAATTAGGGACTTCCAAGCATGGGTAAAATTCAAGTTCTAGATGACCACACAATTAACCAAATTGCTGCTGGTGAAGTAATCGAAAGGCCGGCCTCTGTCGTCAAAGAACTTGTTGAAAATTCACTAGATGCAAATGCAAAGAATATTTGGATTAGAATCGAAGAAGGTGGTACCTCCTTAGTCCTAGTTAGAGATGATGGAGATGGAATGGATGCGGAAGATGCAAAATTAGCCTTCCAAAAGCATTCGACTTCAAAAATACGCTCTTTTGATGATTTACAAGACGTTAATACTTCTGGATTCAGAGGTGAAGCCTTACCATCTATAGCTTCAGTATCACGACTAAGGATTACAACATGTAGAAAAGGAACTGATGTTGGAACTAGAATCACAATAGAAGGAAATAATAATTTGGAGGTTGAAGAACATGCTTCACCACAAGGAACAACAATAGAAGTTGCGGACCTTTTCTTCAATACACCAGCAAGATCAAAGCATCTTAAGAGAGTAGCGACGGAACTTCAACATATAGTCAAAATTGTGACAACAGAAGCGATTCGTAGGCCTGATGTAGCGTTTAATTTGGTTCATGGTGAAAGGAAACTAATTGATGCACCCGCATCAGATTTGAAAACTAGAATTGGAGTCTTGCTTGGCAGGGATGCTTCGAAAGAATTGATTGAAATGAGTGGAGAAGCTGATGGATTACGTCTTGAAGGTTTTCTAACAAGACCGGCTGTTTCTAGAAAGTCAATGGCTGGATTGTATCTGCATGTAAACGGAAGACCTGTGCAAGCACGAAATATTTGTTATTCGATTAAGGGAGCCTATGGAAGTTTGCTACATGATGGGCATTTTCCGATAGGTGCATTGTTCTTGGAAATTCCTGCAAAAGATGTTGATGTGAATGTACATCCTGCTAAAACCATAGTTCGAATTGCTAGAGAAGAGAAAGTAAACAAATCACTTCGAGAAATAATAAAGAATATTTTATCTGAACAAGCTCTGATTGCTAATGTCAATCTTGAAAGTAGTAAAACTGACTCAATTTTTGGAACACCTATGCCTACGACTTCGTCTAAATCAAGAGCTACGCCCGTAAATTCTATTGATAGTTTGCAACAAGAATTTGATGTTGAATTGAATGAAGAAGAAGTAGAGACAAACATGCCTTCTATGAGGCCATTAGCACTAATTGAAAACAAATATATTGTTGCTATGGGTTTAGATGGACTTTACATTATTGATTTTCACGCTGCGCATGAAAGAGTAATGTATGAACGTTTGAAGGATCAAGCACAATTCAAAAGAGTCGGAAAACAAGATCTTCTGAAACCTATCTCACTAGAATTATCAAAAAGCGAATCAACTGCTTTTGAAGGAATTCTTCCTGAAGTAAATGATATGGGATTTGACGTAGAAAAATTTGGGCCTTCTTCCTTCATGATAAGAAGTGTACCTGCATTATTAGCCGGTTCAGAACCTGAGAGAATTAGAGAGGCAATAGACGATATCGTAGAGAGTGGTTCTATGAAATCTGCAGAGGAAAAACACACTTACATGATGTATACTGTTGCATGTCATTCTGCTTTACGTGCTGGCGATAAATTAACAATGGCTCAAATGGAATTTGTCATAAGAGAAATGGAATCAATTCCAAATCCTTATGCTTGTGTACATGGTAGACCTACTGTAATGACCATTACACCTTCAGAACTAGATAAAAAATTCAAAAGAAGCGGATTTTAGAGGGAAGATTTCTTTTCTAGATTACCAAATTGATAGAGTAATGCTGGAAGCATAATTACGGCTGCAACAAATGAAAGGAAAATCATAATTGCCATTATTAGTCCAAATGTAACAAACAGAGGCATAATGGATAAAGTTAGAACCATGAAACCTACGAAATCAGTGAATGCCGACATAGCAACATTATTCCCTGTTTCGTCTAAACTTTCAGCCATCCATTCTTCTTGTGTTCCGTCAGGATTGTCAAACCTAGCTTCTCTTACTCTCTGGACCATGTGAATTGCATAATCCACGCCCAAACCTATTGCTAAACTTGATATTTGTACTGTAACTAGATTGATAGAAGTCCCTGTTAGAACCATTCCACCTCTCAACCATAGAGTAATCGCAACAACTGGTAAAATTGTTATCAAACTCAGTCTCACATCTCTAAGAACAAAGAGTACAATCAAAAAAGCTAAAATAATTGCTACTGCCAAACTTTCTTGGAAACTATCTGTTATTTCTAAGACATACACATATCTTTCATAACTCAAACCTGCAACTTGTGCCGAGACTCCCTCTATCGAATTAAGACCTTGACTGGCGGAATCTAACTGCTCTTTTTGCTCTTTCATTAAACCATAAATATCGTCCGGCCTCTCAACTATAAACCAGGATCTTGCCATCGTCATCTTACCGTTTTCAAGGCGATACAGCTCTCTAGCTTCTGATGGTGAAACATAGTATGTTCCTTCGAGATTAATTGTCCCATTTTTGTAAACGTCTGCTAAAACTTTGTAAATTTCTTCTTCGGAAGTAGGAAATCCTGTTGTTTGATTAACTGTTTGAGGAACATATCCCTTATTTTCTATATTTGTAGCTAACAGAACTTGTGTTCGGATTATGTAAGGTACACTGCCTAACCAACGAGCACTTACATTTTGATTTGCAATTTCTACCTCCATATTATCAATTTCAACTATGGTTTCATAAGTTGCAAGATTTTCACCTTCTATTACGTAATATCCAGGTTCTCCTTGTTCTGTAAATGTTGCCTGACCAATAATAACTGTTTGAATAAATCGAGAATCATTATCTGCATATTCTTTTACATCAAATGTCGATTCGGGATTGCCAAGAACAATTGGGGATAAAATAATCGTAATAAACAAGAAAACAATTAGCATAGTAAGTGAACGATTTACCATCAGTGAAGATAATTGTTTAACACTAAAATAAGCTCCAATTTTTGAGATTAGGCCTTTTTCGCCTACATCTTCAGCAGGTTTAGGTGGAGGAAAATAACTTCTCAATATAGGTGCAAAAACGCCCATTATCAAATAAGCTTGAATAATTCCAATTGGTCCAAGAATTCCCCATTCAAATAAATCAGGAATATTGCTTAAGGTAGCAGTTCCAAATGCTACTACTGTCGTTATCGTAGCTACACCGAGAGCTGGAAAAAGTGTTCTAATTGAACCCAGAGCGCCATGAAAACTAGCTTCTTGTGGATGATGAGGATACAAAGGATGTTCAAGTGTTAATCTACGCCAACGCGTGAGACTGTGAATCACAAAATCCACTCCTAAAGCCAACATTAGAATCGGTAGCATTGCAGCAAGTTGTGTTTGAGGGAAACCAAGCCAAAATGAATTTGCTATCATGCAAACCATCAACAAAGCTAAACCTAAGCCACTTACCAACACATCACCTAAATTACGGAAATAGAAAAACAACAAGAGAACCATCAAAACAAAAGAAATCACAATCAAGGGTGCTGTAGAATTTATCTGATCATCTAGTTCAAGACCAAATGCAAGATAAGAATAGAAATCTACATCTTCATCTGATGCTAGAGGATCAAGATAGTAAGCATCAACTTTCTGTTCCCAATATTCAAAGTGTTCATAATCACCTCTTTGTCGAGGATAGTCTGCAAAGAGACGTGTTGAATTAGCTTCACCTATCATTGTGAAACCTTTAGCTTTCCAATATGATGTTCCTGTAGCATAAGCTTCAATATTATAATCGTAATCATCACGTGGTTTGGTACATTCATTGTCTGTTACTACACAAAGATCAGGAGAAACCAAACCTCTGTATACGAATGTACCATCTTCAGAACGAATATTGAATAAAGCATTTAGAACATAAGTAAAATCCTCTTGGCTTGCGTCTTCATAATTTGAACCTGTATAGCCTATTACTGACGTAACTGGAGTCTCGTTGTTCATTGTGGAGCGAACTGTATCTGGTAAACCCCACATAGTAGAAAGTTCATTCTGATTAACTTGCCAATTGAATTTAACATCAAAATATTGACTTGTATCATTATCTGCTCTTAACTGATCATTTCGATTGGTAGTTTCTCTAAATACTTCAAAGTCCAAGGCATTATGGTCTTCAGAATCCTCTGAATCGCCCATAACAATCTGGAAAACCATCCAGTATTCTTCAGGCATCTTCTCTTCGGCTCTATCTGATGCTTTCCAAACATCACTATCTGGATAAGAAAATTCTTCTCTCTGACTCATTTCTCGACCAACGTCTGGTGAAAAACCTGCAAGAACGATAATGAAGAAGAAAACAAAGGCTATCATTGACAATTGCCAACGCATCTTTGGTGACATTTCCTTACCCATAATTTAAATCTAAAATCTGCCCTTATTAAACTTAAGTCCTAATGCTTAATTTTCTACTAGTTGTGAAACAAAATGTTCGTATTCTTCTCCAAGGTGTATGTAGCATCTTATCCAAGGATAAAGGTGGCCATCCTGAGCCTCAATGAAGCGCCAGACGTGACCTGCTCCTTCCAAATCCTCGGCCAATAGAATATCCCCTCTACGGATGATGACTTTATGCTCTTCATCTTCTGTGTCAACATCACAGCTTTTGAACTCTAAACAACCGCTTAAAGTCAATACAAGTTGCCTCCTAGGTGCTGTATGTGCAAGCTTAGGACCTTCTCCTTCTAGATTTTCTGGAACTGGTGTAAGCGCAAACTGAGTTTTCAAATCTCCAGTATTATCATCAATATTCTCATTAACGAACAGTGATGAAAATAGGCCTACAGAACCAAGACCTGTCTTGCTTACTACCGGGATTCGCATCTTTGCAAATCTAGTGTGACCACTTTCGTCAGTATACATTCTGACTACTGGTATCCCCTCTGTCATAACAGAGGGGTATTACCCAGATATTTATGCTTAGTGTATTCTGCGACGTAGACCTGCTGCGCCGACTAATACAAGTGCACCAACTGCGAAACTAATGCTTGGCAATCCTGATTCATCAGCGATTGCTTGAATTGGATCAGCTTCTGTTCCATTTCCAACAGTTACTGTACCAACCATTCCCATAGTTGCATGTGGTTCACAAACATAGTAATGTGTCTTGTCGTTTTCAGTAAATGTATGTCTGAAATCAACTGTAGTAGCAGATTCACCACTGTAGAAACCAATCTTGGCATCTTCAAGGTTCATGTCTGCATCGAACTTTGTTGCAATCTCTACTACATTATGAACATCTGCTGTATCTTTCCAAATCCAGCAAACTGTATCTCCTTCTGAAATTGTGATTTCAGCTGGTTCAAAGGAATAACCTCCTTCACCAATAGTTACAATTGCGTCACATTCACTTGTGTCTTGAGCTTTTCCAAAAGCAATAGTTACTGGTTGAGTAGCGCTAAACTTAGCGTTGCTACCATCAATAACTAAATCTTCACATTCATCACAAGAGAT